>JAPKAV010000092.1 GCA_028825115.1 Candidatus Nanopelagicales bacterium
GTGATGTAACTGCCACGGTTGAAGCGATCCCGCTGATCGCTTCCAGCATCATGAGCAAGAAGATAGCCGAAGGCGCAAGCGGACTAATTCTTGATGTAAAAACCGGCAATGGTGCATTCATGTGGGACCCAAATATGGCCCGCGAACTTGCCCAAACGATGGTCAACCTGGGCAACGATGCCGGAGTGAATACTCGAGCACTGATCACGGCAATGGATGTCCCCCTCGGACTTGCAATCGGTAACGTACTAGAAGTCCAAGAAAGCATTGAGATCCTGCAAGGTGGCGGCCCAGCCGATGTCCGCGAGCTCACCCTTACTTTGGCAAGAGAAATGCTCGAGATTGTCGGAATAACTACCGACCCTGAAGACAAACTCGACAACGGTCACGCATTCGACACCTGGAAAGCTATGGTCGCAGCCCAAGGCGGAGACAATGACGCGCCGTTACCTACCGCGAAATTCGAACACACAATCACTGCTGGCGCAACGGGAACCGTCACCAGCATGAATGCTTTGGCCGTCGGAATCGCCGCGTGGCGACTAGGAGCCGGCCGCGCCAGAAAAGAAGACCAAGTATCCCCAGGTGCTGGGATCATGCTGCATGCAAAACCGGGACAAGAAATTCAAGCGGGCCAACCGCTGCTCACTATGTTCACCGACGAAGAAGCCAGATTCGAAGTCGCACAACAAGCACTCGACGAAGCACCCGTCACAATCGGTCCACCAAGCGAGTTAGCCGAACAACTTCCACTCATTATTGAACGCATCAGCTAAAGGAGCAAACATGCCTGAGCTAGTTCCAGCCCCCGTCCAAATTCCGGTTCCCGGTGGCAAAATTATTGAAGAATATGCAGGTCACGCGGCAACAGGAGATGATCGAGTCTCAATTGCTCATATGGTAGCGCCAGCGGGTTGGACCGAACCTGCGCAAACCCCAGAGTTTGATGAATTCACAGTGGTGCTTGAAGGGTCATTAATTGTTGATTCTGAACAAGGACCAACCCTGGTCAATGCTGGCCAAGCAATCATTGCTCGCGGCGGTGAGTGGGTCCGATATCACACCGAAGACGGCGCCCGCTACATGGCAGTTTGTGTCCCGGCTTTCATGCCAGACACGGTGCATCGCGCTGACGAGGATCACAACGTTTACGACCCGGAGTAAAAAGCCTCCTCTGAGCCAACTCGCGAGTTGTAGCAGTAATGAGAACTACACGTGTCGCGCACAACCAAGCCCACCGAACTCGGCCAGTTAGAGTTGATCGGTAGCGCGACTGGGATCTCTCAAAGGATGACACCGCAAGAGAGTTTCTCGGAGGCGGTTTATCGCCGGTACGAGTATTGCGTGGCGAGCCCGGTACGCACATCGGATCCAGGCTTATGAAGTGTGAAATCGATGGTGCCTGCACGCCGGTGAGTGGCGGAGAGGTCACGGTTGGGATCACTGCGGTGCGGGTGGACTAAGTTGGGGGTATGAGCATTGACGCTGCAGTATCTTCCCCCGTTCCCCTTGATTTGATCATCGAAGCCCCCAAGGTGTTGCTCCATGACCACCTTGATGGGGGATTGCGACCGCAGACCGTTCTCGATCTCGCGGCCGCGTCCGGGTATTCCGAACTCCCTGCCACAGATGCAGATTCACTGGGTCGCTGGTTCTCAGAGGCCGCGTACTCGGGTTCCCTTGAGCGTTACCTGGAAACCTTTAAGCACACGGTGGGTGTCACCCAGAGCGTTGACGCACTCTCCCGGGTTGCAGGTGAATGTGCTGAAGACCTAGCAGCCGATGGCGTGGTGTACGCCGAAGTGCGTTTCGCCCCCGAGCTCCATGTTGAAAAGGGGTTAACTGAGCGCGAGATCATCGAAGCTGTTCTCGCTGGATTTGAGTCTGGCATCGCTGTAGCCGCTAGCGGCGGGCGGAATATTCGAATTGGAGTGCTACTCACAGCCATGCGCACGGCCGCGAATTCGCGCTCGATCGCCGAACTAGCTGTCGAATATCGCGACAAGGGTGTTGTTGGTTTTGACATTGCTGGTGCAGAGGCTGGCTTTCCACCCACCCGCCACCTCGATGCCTTCGAGTATTTGCGCCGGGAGAATGCGCATTTCACCATTCACGCGGGCGAGGCTTTTGGGCTGCCTTCTATTTGGGAAGCAATTCAGTGGTGCGGGGCGGACCGCTTGGGCCATGGCGTTCGCATTATGGATGACATCACGGTGAATGCTGACGGAACTGTTGAACTGGGGAACCTTGCAGCCTACGTCCGCGATCGTCGCATTCCATTGGAGCTCTGCCCCACCTCCAATGTTCAGACAGGTGCTGCCGATTCCATTGCAACCCATCCCATTGGCCTGTTGCGCGCGCTTGGCTTCCGAGTCACGGTGAATACGGATAACCGTCTAATGTCAGGTACTTCCATGTCACACGAGATGGATCTGTTGAGCCAAGCATTTGATTGGGGCCTAAAAGACATGCAGTGGTTGACAATCAACGCGATGAAGAGCGCTTTCATCGGCTTTGACGAACGGTTAGAAATCATCGACACTCAGATCAAGCCTGGTTACGCCCAGGTTCGCTCAGAACTGGAAACGCGACTCGACAGTTGAATGACGAATAGGGGAGAGGTAACTCATCTCCTCTATTAGCGGCACATTGATTGAAGGCCAGGACCGCATCGAAATGGTGCGCCCCGAATTGAGTCGTGCCCGTCAAGTCACGGATCGTGTTGACACGGGTCTTGAGATTGCCGAAGACATCTTGGGAAATACCGAGAAGGTAACTGACCTCCAGCCAGGGTCAGTTACATGCCCATTGGGTGCCATACGGTTTTCACTTCGGTGAAAGCGCGTAGGCGGGAAAGGCTTGGGGTTGCTTGCCAATCGGGGTTTACTGGGGCACTGCGTACTCGCTTGACGGTTCCGGCTGCTTCAATCTGGAGAGTTTTTTGTAGTTCGGAATCGGTTATTCCGGTGAGGTCGAGTGCGTTTACGTCGCCGTGACTGGCAAGTGAAGGCATGATCTCGGCTGGATCACCGGTGAGAATGTTGATGTTGCCGGCGATTACGTCACTCGTTGCCAGGCACTCACTTAGGGTGATTGCTGGGATGGGTGAGTTCATGCTGGCAATCACGATCACGGAGTTGCCGCTGGTGATGATCGGTGCGATCACACTGATCAGTCCCAACAAGCTCGAATCTTGGGGGGCGACTGCTGCGACGACTCCGGTTGGCTCGGGAATGCTGAAGTTGAAAAACGGTCCAGAGACCGGGTTGGTGTTACCGAGCACTTGGGCGTACTTGTCGGCCCAACCCGCGTACCAGACCACACGGTCAACCGCTTGGTCAGTTTGGGTGGTGGCTTTTTTGGCGCTGACGGCTTCGGCGTCTTGGATGTCGCTGATGAATTGGTCTTTGCGACCTTCCATTACCTCAGCGATTCGGTAGAGCACCTGCCCGCGGTTGTAGGCCGTGGCTTTTGACCACGAGTTGAAACCCGTGCGCGCCGCGAGGACGGCATCGCGGGCATCTTTACGACTGGCCTTGGCGACATTTGCTAAAAACTCACCCTGGCTGTTTGTGGCTTCGTAGGTGCGCCCTGATTCACTTCGTGGGAAAGCTCCGCCGACAAAGAGTTTGTGGGTCTTACGGACTTCAACGCGGTCGTTGCCGATCATGAACTCTCCTCGCTCGTGAGGTAGGCACCTAAGCCTTGAACGCCACCTTCGCGCCCAAAACCAGATTCCTTGTAGCCGCCAAATGGGCTTGCCGGGTCAAAACGATTGAAGGTATTTGCCCAGACAACGCCGGCCCGAACTTTGTTGGCCATTGCGAGAATGCGGCTTCCCTTTTCGGTCCAGATTCCGGCACTGAGTCCGTAGGGAGTGTTATTCGCTTTTTCGATTGCTTCATCGGGGGTCCGGAAAGTGAGAACGCTGAGTACTGGTCCAAAAATTTCCTCGCGGGCAATGCGGTGGGCTTGCGTGACGTTGGTAAACACTGTGGGAGCGAACCAGAAACCCCTCTCAGGAATTACGCAATCAGGGCTCCAACGTTGGGCGCCTTCGTCTTCACCGCTCTTGGTTAGGTCAATGATTCGGTTGAGTTGCTCACGTGAATTGATCGCACCGATGTCGGTGTTCTTATCTAGTGGGTCACCAAGGCGAAGCGTTTGCAGTCTGCGTTTGAGGGATTCAATTGTTTGTTCAGCAATACTCTCTTGCAGGAGTAGTCGACTTCCTGCGCAGCAGACATGCCCTTGATTGAAGAAAATTCCGTTGACAATTCCCTCGACTGCTTGATCAATCGGGGCGTCATCGAAAACAATATTTGCGGCTTTGCCACCCAACTCAAGTGTTAGCCGTTTGTTAGTTCCCGCGATTTGTCGTTGAATTGCTTGACCCACCGCCGTGCTGCCGGTGAAGGCCACCTTGTTGACATCTGGATGCTCAACCAGCATCCGACCGGTCTCGCCGGCGCCGGTAATAATGTTGACGACACCGGGGGGCAGGTCTGCTTGCTGGCAAATTTCTGCGAAGAGAAGAGCGGTGAGGGAAGTGGTTTCGGCTGGCTTGAGCACTACGGTATTCCCGGTCGCCAACGCGGGAGCGATTTTCCAGGCAAGCATGAGTAGCGGGAAATTCCACGGGATCACCTGGGCGACCACACCAAGTGGTCTGGGGTAAGTGCCATAACCGGCGAATTCGAGCTTGTCGGCCCAACCTGCGTGGTAGAAAAAATGAGCTGCCGCGATGGGAACGTCAACATCGCGACTTTCCCTGATGGGCTTGCCGTTATCCAGTGTTTCCAGGACAGCAAGCTCACGTGAACGCTCTTGAATGAGTCGGGCGATGCGAAACAGGTACTTGCCACGATCGCGGCCGGACATCTTTGACCAAGTCTTGTCATAGGCCTTGCGCGCAGCCATCACGGCTGCATTGACATCTTCCTCGTTGGCTTGCGCAATTTCGGCGAGTACTTCTTCGGTTGCCGGGTTGATCGTCTTAAACGGCGTGCCATGTCCAGGGGTGAATTCACCATTAATGAACAGGTCGTTGGAACTGTTAATATTCACGATCGCGGTGGACTCCGGGGCCGGAGCGTATTGGAAAGTCATGGGTGTCTTCTCTCTCGCTCTAATCAATTGTGACGTAGTCGGGGCCCGAGTAGTGGCCGGTCAGCATTTTTTGTCGTTGTTGGAGCAGATCGTTGAGCAAAGTGGATGCTCCAAATCGGAAAAGGTCCGGGGTCAGCCAAGCATCCCCCACGGTTTCATTCACTAAAACCAAATATTTGATCG
>JAPKAV010000093.1 GCA_028825115.1 Candidatus Nanopelagicales bacterium
CCGCTTCTTGTTTGGTCCGTTATTCGCGCCGTGGTGTCAGCACTCTTGGGTCTATTGCGAGGAAATAACAACGGCGGTGCCGCAATTGCCGGGAACCTTCTCGCCGCAATAGGTGCGGCTGCCTGGTCAATCGTTACTTTCTTTGTCACCCCCTACATAATGCTTAAAGGACTAGGTGCCGTCCCGGCACTCAAAGCATCCGTGCATATGGTGAAAGAGAAGTGGGGAACCCAAGTTACCGGTGGTGTTCGAATTGGATTGCGGCTATTGATTCTTATTGTTCCAGCGATCGCTTTGATAGTCGGTGGATTTTTTCTCCTCAACGGGTCCGGGGCATCTATCTCTCTGGGTCTCGTCCTGCTCGCCGTTGGATTTGTGCTAATCATAATTTCTGCACTACTCAGTGCTGCAGTGCAATCTATTTTCTCCGTCGCACTTTTCCACTTCACTACCGGCGAAGGTGGCTACGGTCCCTTCACTCCCGAGGAACTCAATGGTGTCCTCACCAAAAGGTAGTTTTGCACCTACTGTTTTTACATGAGAAAACTTAATGGCAAGGTTGCCTTGGTCTCCGGCGGTGCAAAAGGAATGGGCGCAAGTCATTGCGCTGCTTTAGCAGCTGAAGGCGCCTTCGTGGTCGTTTGTGACGTTCTCGACGAACAGGGAAATGCGGTTGCCAAAGAAATTGGCGGGATCTACCTGCACCTCGACGTTACACGTGAGAGTGACTGGATTTCTGCAGTGGCCGCGACGGAAAAAGAATTCGGTCCCATTGATATCTTGATTAATAACGCGGGTGTCGTTGGGCTTGGCAGGGTTGACACCACTGAACTCGCTGAATGGAACCGGATCATTGGGATCAACCTCACCGGAACTTTCTTGGGGATTCGACATTGCGTGGAATCCATGAAAAAGACTGACTCCGGTGTGATTGTCAACATCTCTTCAACTGCAGGACTAGTCGGTTACTGTGATATGTCGGCCTATGTTGCCAGTAAATGGGGTGTTCGCGGTTTGACTAAATCGGCAGCGCTTGACCTTGGTCGTTTCAATATTCGGGTGGTGTCAATTCATCCCGGGATTATTGAGACCGACATGGCAGCGGATCTCTCTATTAGTTTTAAGCGCCAAACAATCCCACGCATTGGTCAAAGTGAAGAGGTCGCAAAACTGATGCTCTTCTTGGTGGATGAAGCGAGTTACTCCACCGGTTCAGAGTTTGTTGTTGACGGTGGTCAAACACTGGGACCGGTGTACGACTTGAGTTAGTTGGGCAATTTTTAGTTCGGGAGTTTGCGAAAAATCGGCTTAGGCAGCGCCTTGAGGCCAGCCATGACAAAGCGCAATGGCCCGGGTGCGTAGACAGCACTTTTCCCTTTTTTGAGCGCCGTGACAATTATCTTGGCAACATCCTCCGGGTTCGTCGTCATGGGAGCTTCCGGCAGGTGGCTGGTCATACGGGTGCGAACAAAACCCGGACGCACAATTAGGACATGAGCCCCGGTTCCTGCAAGTGCTGCGTCAAGGCCCTGGGCAAATGCGTCAAGCCCGGCCTTGGTTGAGCCATACACGAAATTAGTTCTTCTTGCCCGATCACCAGCGACACTCGAGAGAACAACGAGTGCGCCATGGCCTTGGTTTTTCAATCGGCGGGCAACGTGTAAGCCTGCACTGACCGATCCGGTGTAGTTCACGGTTGCAATTTCAACCGCGTGAGTGGGGTCTGCTTCCGCGGTCATTTGGTCACCGAGAAGACCAAACGCAAGGATCACAATGTCAATATCCGAGCCGTCAAATGCGGCGTCGATTATCCCGCCGTGTGTTTCTGTGTTTTTAGCGTCGAACTCGATTGCTTCAACACCGGCAATATTGAGAGCTTGTAATTGCTTAACTGCTAAATCCAGTGACTCAGATGGCCGTCCCGCTAGTAGGACTCGGCGTAGTCGATTTCGTGGCATTTCTTTGATTGTTGCGAGTGCAATCTCACTTGTTCCACCAAGAACGAGAACGGACTGGGGGTCACCGAGGGCATCAAGCATGTGGTTGGCCTTTCAGATTTCAAGTCGACGGGATAGATCCGATGCAAAAACGCGCTTGGGGTCCATGGTGTCACGAATTTCACGCCATTCACCAAGGCGCGGGTATGCTCTTGCGAAATTTGTTGGCGACTGACGGGAATCTTTTGCCAAATACAGCCGGCCACCTTCTGCACTAATCAGCGCATCAAGTTGGTCCAGGGCCCGGCCAAGACCAGGGATGCCCGCCGGTAAGTCGGCCGCAAGAGTCCAACCCGATTGCGGGAAGGACAATGGAGCGCGGTTGCCCGGGCCGAACCGCTTGAGCACGGTGAGGAAACTAGGTGCACCGATTTCACGTAACTTGCTCAATGCCATGCCAACGAGGTAACCGGCAGCATCGGGCACTTGGAATTGGTATTGCAGGAAACCATTCGGTCCATAAATCCTGTTCCACTCCTGCACCCCGTCGAGTGGGTGAAAGAAAGCACTAATTCGTTGGATTTCGCCGATCCGCTCCTTGGGGTGCTTGCGGTACCAGCCTTCGTTGAAGGCGCGAACCGTCCACTTATTAAGTGCGCCCGAGGGGACAAGGGCTGGAGCGGTTGCGATGTTTTTGGGATCGTAGGCTTCTGGGTCTTTAATCCCATCGAGATTGCATTGCTCAATCGTTGCGTGATCTCCGCGGGTGATGACCCCACGGCCCGAGGAAGAAACCGAGTCAATCCAAGCAACTGTGTAGCGGTACTCGTGATCACGGGCAAACATTCGTGACATAACATCGTCGAGATCATTGCCGCGTTCGGTATCGACTGTGATGTAGGAACTCGCAATGGGAATCACTGTAAATGTGGCACTTGTAATGACTCCGGTTAAACCCATGCCACCCACCGTGGCCCAAAACTTGAGATCCTTCGGTGTCAGCGTGTGTTGCGCACCCAGACCATCAATCAAGGTCAATTCAGTGACATGTGCACCAAAACTACCGTCACGGTGATGGTTCTTACCATGAATATCCGCCGCGATTGCACCACCGACAGTAATTATGCGGGTTCCCGCGGAGACTGGAACGAAGAATCCCCGGGGAACAATCTCGCGCAAAATTTCGTCGATGCTCGCGCCAGCATTAGCGGTGACGCTCATATTGTCGGGGTTGAGGGTGAAGTCATTCATAGTGGTCATATCGATCACGGTTGCGCCACCGGATTGCGCCGCATCGCCGTAGGAGCGCCCGAGGCCACGGGCAAGTACGCCTCGAGAGTTTGCGTGCTGAACGAGCTCAGCTATTTGACCGGGTGAATTCGCTTCGACAAGCTGCGCAACAGTGGGCATAGTGCGACCCCAACCGGACAACTGTGTGGCTACCACCTCACTCATACCCCTAAAGCTCCCATGGCGAAAAGAATCAACCACGCGGCACCAAGAAGTAGTAACGCCTTGTCTGCGGTCACCGCGTTCTCCGGTGCTTCGGCATCACCCTTATCAATGACAATGCCGTACCTCAAAATTGCTAAAACAAAAGGTAAAACACTCCACTCTGCCCAAGCTAGAGACGACGGGGTTTGGGCAACATCAAATGCCCAAAGTGCATATCCCATGATGGTGACCGCGGCCGCCGTTCCCCAGACAAACTGCAAGTAACTCAAGGAATAGCCTTCCAAAGACTTACGTCGGTTTTCCGATTGGGATCCTGTGATCTCCTCGCGCTTAAATTCGCTAAAGCGCTTTCCTGCCGCCATAAACAGTGAACCAAATCCAGCGACGATCAGGAACCACTGTGAAATCGGCAAATCTGATGCAGCGCCACCTGCAACCGCGCGCAAGAGGAATCCCATCGAGAGCAATGCAAGTTCAATAACCGGTTCGTGCTTGAACAGCATCGAGTAACTCACGGTAAATACTGCGTAAGCCAGCACAACTGCCGCCAGCGTGGGAGCGATGGCATACGAGCCAACCAAGGCGATTACCGCGAGCACCACTGCAAGTGAAATCGCGAGTGGAACAGAAAGTTCACCTGCCGCAATCGGTCGCTGAAACTTGCTGGGATGTTCGCGGTCGCTTTCGCGGTCTTTAATGTCATTGATTAAGTAGGTGGCGCTGGAAATCACACAAAACATTACAAAAGCACCAACACTGGCCCAGAAAACATCTACTTCAAAAAGTTGCCCGGCGGCGAGTGGGGCAGCAAAGACTAAGACGTTTTTTGCCCACTGACGCGGGCGCATGGCAGCAATCATCGCCACGGGCAGTGACCTGCTCTTAACGTTCGCTTGGTTCACAGCAGTGGCCGTTCGATCCGCGCATTGGGTTCAGTGTCACCAATGATGCGGGCAATTTGCGGGACAACCAGTCCCCAAGTAATGCCGTGCATGATTGCCAAGACGATTGCCGTGGAAACCAATGTCGCCGTGATAAACGGGGTCGCAATTGACACGACGGCAATGAGAGTGCCCAACCAAAACACAATCCTTTGGGCATGGGCAATGCCACGAAGTAGAAGTGCGGCCATCGCACCTATTTGAGCGGCTGCGATCGGCACGAGTAAAACGGCGAACCAAAACACATGGATAGTTGCGCCCTCGAGCACAACATCCATGGGGACCGCAAAGAGTCGAGCGATCGCGAAAACGATGAGCGACAATAAACCTGACCACACACCGGTAACCAATGCCGCATAGGACAAAAACCTGGGTTTGGGGTCAAGTGCCTTCGGTGGTGCAATCGGGGTCTTCGACGATACCCACTGACCCGCATTTGGTGAGGTTCGGGCAGCGGACATGGTGCCTATTCTGGCCTCTTGGCCTTGTTTGCAGGACCCCGACCCGAATTTTTCACCTAGTCTCGAAGCATCCGGCGCAGGATCTTGCCCGAGGCGCTCTTGGGGACTTCATCAATAAAGACGATGTCGCGGATCACCTTGTAGGACGCGACGTGTCCATTCATAAAGGCGGTGACGTCGGGGGGGCTTAACTCGTGCCCCGGCTTTACCACGATAAAGGCCCGCGGGATCTCGCCCGCTTCGGTATCTGGGACTCCAATTACCGCGGCATCAGCGATTGCTGGGTGGGTCAGTAACAAAGCTTCCAGTTCGGCCGGGGCGACTTGGAAGCCCTTATATTTGATCAATTCCTTGAGTCGGTCGACAATTGACACGAATCCCTCTGAATCAATAAAGC
>JAPKAV010000021.1 GCA_028825115.1 Candidatus Nanopelagicales bacterium
CCGTTGACGCACCCGGTACGCCACTTCCGGCAGCGATACCAACTCCGACCCCAGCGCCGACCCCAGCTCCCACCCCAGCTCCGACCCCAGCTCCGACCCCAGCGCCGACCCCAGCTCCGACCCCAGCGCCCATTACGACCGTCCAGCCGGCCGCATCATCTGCGTCGACCAATCACATAGAGCGGCTCAAAGGGGCGGCCGCTCGAGTAGTCACCAACATGGAAGAAAGCCTCAGCGTTCCCACGGCAACAAGTGTTCGCTCCCTTCCCGTCAAACTCCTTTTTGACAACCGCATTGTGATTAACAATCACCTTGCACGTGGCCGTGGTGGGAAAATTTCTTTCACGCACATTCTTGCGTTTGCGCTAGTGCAGGCCCTAAAAACTCAACCCGAAATGAACTACGCATACGAAGAAGTCGATGGCAAGCCTGGAGTAAAACTCAACGCAGATATCAATATCGGTCTGGCAATTGACTTAGTCAAACCAGATGGCACCCGCCAACTGCTGGTCCCCAACATCAAAGCCGCGCAAAACATGAACTTTGCGACATTTTGGGCCAGCTACGAGGACATGGTTCGCCGCACCCGCTCTAATAAACTGACGGTCGACGATTTTGCTGGGACAACGGTTAGCTTGACCAATCCGGGCACTATCGGCACAAATCATTCGGTTCCGCGATTGGTCAAAGGACAAGGAGCGATCATTGGTGTGGGCTCTATGGAGTACCCGGCACAATGGCAAGGCGCCTCTGAGGAGTCAATCGTTCGCAACGCCGTTTCAAAAATTTTAACCCTTACTTCGACGTACGACCACAGAATTATTCAAGGCGCGCAGTCCGGTGAGTTCCTTCGCAGAATGCACTCTTTGATTCTCGGTGAAGATGACTTCTACGTCGATATTTTCAGGAGCCTTCGCATCCCCTATGACCCCATTCGATGGGCTCTAGACATTTCGGCAAATCACGAAACGGACCTTGACAAAAATGTTCGAGTTCAAGAGGTAATTCACGCATATCGAGTTCGTGGCCACCTCATGGCTGACACGGATCCACTCGAGTATGAGCAAAGGACACACCCCGATCTTGACGTTCTCTCACATGGATTAACTCTCTGGGATCTGGATCGAGAATTCGCAACTGGTGGTTTTGGCGACAAACCACTCATGAAATTACGCGAGATCCTAGGAGTGCTCCGCGATTCCTACACTAGAACCTTCGGTATTGAATACATGCACATTCAAGAACCAGAAGAACGTAAGTGGATCCAAGAGCGTGTTGAATTACCACATGTAAAACCCGATCCTGCCGACCAGCTTCGAATTCTGCGCAAGCTCAATGAGGCTGAAGCACTCGAATCATTCCTGCAAACGAAATATGTTGGCCAAAAGCGATTCTCGCTCGAGGGCTCCGAATCACTGATTCCCATGCTGGACGAGATCCTGACCGAGTCCGCCAATAATGAAATCTTGGAAGTGGCAATCGGCATGCCCCACCGTGGGCGCCTCAACGTTCTGGCAAATGTTGCGGGGAAGTCTTTCGGGCAAATTTTCCGGGAATTCGAAGGCGAGTATGCCGAGAATTCGGTGCAAGGGTCCGGCGACGTCAAATACCATCTAGGGACGACCGGTTCATATGTGTCGGCTGAAGGTGGCTACACCTCTGTGTATCTCGCCGCTAACCCGTCCCACCTCGAGGCTGTTGATCCGGTACTCGAAGGAATCGTTCGCGCAAAACAAGATCTGTTGCCGGCGGATCGCAGACACGATATTTTGCCCGTACTCATTCACGGCGACGCAGCTTTTGCGGGCCAAGGTGTCGTCGCGGAAACACTGCAACTTTCGCAACTGCAGGGATATCGAACCGGTGGGACAGTACATATCGTTGTCAACAACCAGGTCGGCTTCACTACCTCCCCTAAGTACAGCAGGTCTTCGATTTACTCCACCGACGTTGCCCGCATGATTCAGGCTCCAATTTTGCATGTCAACGGAGACGACCCAGAGGCTGTCATTTTCGTGTCCAAATTGGCGTTTGAGTTTCGCCAAGCCTTCGGCAAAGACGTTGTGATTGACCTGGTCACCTACCGTAGACGTGGCCACAATGAAGCGGACGACCCTTCCTTAACTCAGCCATTAATGTACGCGATCATTGACAACAAGCGATCAGTTCGCAAGCACTACACAGACTCACTCATTGGGCGCGGGGACATCACTCTCGAAGAGGCCGAAGAAGTCCTCAAGCACTTCCAGGAACAACTCGAAATGGTATTCCAAGAGACACGCATAGATGAGCCTGAGACTGAATTTAGTGAGCGCGCGAAGGCCATTATTGAAACAGGGCAGCTTAACCTCGTTCCTCAAACACCATCACAAGAGGTCGATACGTCAATCACACAGGCCCAAATTGACACGGTCATCGAATCCCAATTGACCATGCCTGAAGGTTTCAATGTCCATCCCCGACTTGCCCCCCAATTACAACGTCGCGCCCAAATGGTTGCTGACAACACGATTGACTGGGGCATGGGAGAAGCGCTGGCTGTTGGCTCATTGCTCATGGAAGGTCGAACAGTTCGCCTCTCCGGGCAGGATTCTCGCCGCGGAACATTTGGTCACCGCCACATGGTGATTGTAGATAAAGAGACCGGTTGGCAATACAAGCCGCTAAAAAAATGCTACCGCGACGGTGGAAAGCTTTATGTGTATGACTCTTCGTTAAGTGAATTCGCCGCATTGGGTTTTGAGTACGGTTACTCCGTCGCCCGCCCCGATGCACTCGTCATGTGGGAAGCCCAGTTCGGAGATTTTGTGAACGGCGCCCAATCAATTATCGATGAGTTCATTTCTTCCGGTGAACAAAAATGGGGGCAACGATCATCTGTTACTTTGCTGCTGCCCCACGGACAAGAAGGCCAAGGACCAGATCACAGCAGTGGTCGCATTGAGCGCTTCCTTCAGCTCTGTGCACAAGACAACATGTCCATTGCGGTTCCCAGCACGCCTGCTTCCTACTTTCACCTTCTACGCTGGCAAGTACTGGGCAGGCTCTCACGCCCGCTCATCGTGTTCACGCCGAAATCACTGCTGAGGTCAAAGGCGTCGGTCTCCCGCGTCGAGGATTTCACAACCGGAGTTTTCCGTCCTTTCCTCCCGGATACGGAATTTTCTGGAGCCGGCGTCAAGAAGGTACTTATCTGTTCAGGCAAGGTGTACTTTGATTTACTCGCATACCGCCAAGCACACAACATCACCGATACGGCAATCGTGCGACTTGAACGAATCTACCCTCTGCCCGGAGTCAGCTTGCCCGCAATGGCGAGGCAATACCCCAATGCCGACTTGCGATGGGTTCAGGAAGAGCCGGCAAATCAGGGTGCCTGGAGTTTCGTCGCAATGAACATTCCGGGCCTCATTGACCGACGAATCTCCTGTGTTTCACGTTCAGCGTCTTCAACTCCAGCAGTGGGAACCCATCAACGCCACGTAGAAGAGCAGGAATCTCTCATCGAATCAGCATTCAATTAGTCGATTGGTAATTGCGCATGTATGACACAGATCGTGGCGCCGAGGAACTCGCTCGACGACGAGGAGAAGAAGAAGTATCTTTTGAGTGGCTTGCCCAACGTTTCGCAGAATTCGTAAATCTCAATCCTGAATTCGAGAATGCGATTGATCGAGTGGCAACTTGGCTCGCCCGTCTAGATGAACACGACGAGGATTGACCTCAGCTACTTCCTCAGCAGGATTCCTTGGATTAAGGCGGGATCAATTCCGCCGAAGTCTCGCGAGTCTGTGCTTGCTTCCGTGTTATCCCCCTCCACCCACCACCTTCCGTCCGACTTGCGCACAAGACGCTTGATTTGAGTTAAGGCCGGCCGCTGAGGATGCGCAAAAACTGCGATGGCGCCGCGTCTGGCAAAAATACGACCCCTGACCGCGAGATGAATTTCGCCATTTCTCAGTGTGGGTAGCATTGACGGACCGATTACCTTCACACGAAAAATTGGTACCCATCGCACCACAAGCCCCATGACCATAGATTAGCCTGCTGCCTCTTGCGCGAGAAATTATCGAGGCTAGAGTTGGATTGTAAACTAAAATCCGTTCCCACTTCACCCACACGATAGGAGCAAAAGTGCCTAAGCATTTCGGATCCCTAATAATGAGAAAGTTCGTTCCTCAAATATCCGCGTACGCCCACTGTGATCTTCCCTGCGGCGTCTATGACCCCGCACAGGCTCGCCTAGAGGCTGAGTCGGTCAAAGTATGCATGGAAAAGCACAACGCAACGGATGATATGGACTTCAAGGCGCGCGCCCTCTTCGTCAAAGAGAAGCGCTCCCACTTGGTCAAGGAGCACCTTTGGGTTCTGTGGACCGATTATTTCAAGCCACCTCACTTTGAGAAGTATCCCAATCTCAACGAATTGTTCAACCAAGCAACCAAGCTTGCCGGCGCCGGCGGCACCAAGGGCACCGTCGACGTTGCGGTAGCGGATCAGCTCCTCGCTAAGATTGATGAAATTTCTGAAATCTTCTGGGAGACCAAGAAGGCCTAGTAAGCACACACGTTGTAATCAGTTGCCCATAGGTTTCCATTTGGAAATCCATGGGCAACTTGCATGTGAATCCAGATTCAACGATGCCACGTGATCATAAGCAGCTCGTTCAATAAAAGTTTCCTCACGATTTTCATGCCAACTTCACGCTTTCGGTTTAGATTGAGTTCAATGATCCCGGGCCAACCTCAATAGTGGCGCCCAAAGTCGCATTTCATCGGTCAACAACAAGAAGGGCATGATGCCACAAATTTCGATCCGGCCGGCGAGTAATCCGGATATACCGGAAA
Source organism: Candidatus Nanopelagicales bacterium (assembly GCA_028825115.1). Taxonomy (GTDB): domain Bacteria; phylum Actinomycetota; class Actinomycetes; order S36-B12; family S36-B12; genus UBA4592. The sequence goes on from JAPKAV010000021.1 coordinate 4,848, forward strand.
TCCTTGACATGGTTGGTGAACTCGCCGAGTTTGAACAGGCCCGAGGAGAGGCCATCGCGACTGTTGCTGATTTCGAAGCTGCACTCTTTGGCGACAGCCCGTCAGTATTCGCAGTGATTGCTGAGGTTGATGGTGTAACTGCTGGATTCGCCCTATATTTCAGGAATTTTTCCACTTGGCTCGGAAAGCATGGCCTCTACCTGGAGGACCTCTACGTCAGACCTGACTTCCGTGGACGGGGAATAGGGACACGCCTGCTATCCCATTTGGCTCAAATTTGCGTGGAAAATGGATACCCGCGTTTTGAATGGTGGGTGCTCGATTGGAATGAGAGTGCTCGCAATGTCTATGGCCATTTAGGGGCAAAAGCATTGACCGAATGGATTCCCTACCGCGTTTTCGGCGATGACCTTAGTGAACTGGCAGGGAAAGAGCCTCGAGCGTGAGCGACGTATCGGTCTGCGTTCCCAATGCGCCCGAATACCTCAGAGTGATTCGGCAAATTGCCATGGTGGTGGGGGCCAAAGCCGATTTGCTCCTTGACGCCCTCGATGAAGGGCAACTAGCCAGTGACGAAGCTGCAAATATTTTGATAAAATTTGCTGAACCAGGCGCCCCACTTAATTTCGAATGGGCAGCAGATCCGGGAGTTCTCTACCTGCACGCGAGAACGCGCTGCTCACTTTCTCATCTTCCTGATTTGCCGGAAACACTCGGATATGCCTGGGTGATCATCTCTTCGATTACCAGCACACTCGAGATTTTCTTAGGAAATGGCGAGGTACATGTTGACCTCAGTGTCGAAGGCACAATGTAGCCATGCTCACCGCGGGGGCAGTTAATCATTTGATTCGCGAGTTGAGATCACCCGATGTGACAGCGGCCCGGTCCGATGAACTTAAGAATGAAATTATTGCTGAGCATCAAGGTTTGATCCGCTATTTTATTCGTTTATACGACGTGCAGGTTGTGGAGGATTTGGTTCAGCTTGGAACTATCGGAGTGTTAGCTGCAATTGATAAATTTGATCTTGATCGGCAGGTCGCCTTCGCCACCTTCGCAGGTGCGCGGATCCGAGGTGAAATTTCACACTATTTGCGTGATAACGCAACGATTCGGATCCCGCGGTCAGTGCAATCGCACATCAAAGTGGTTCGGGCCGCGCAAGACACCTTTGTTGCCCAGCACAACGAGCTGCCAACTTTCGTTCAGCTGGCGATTCATGCTGATCTCAATCGAAGTGAGCTCTTCGATGCTCTGCAGGCCAACCAGAGCGCCCATCTATTTTCTTTGGATGACCCCGAAACACACCTAGACATTGCCGCCACGCAAAGCGAATACGAGTTCGTTGACGAATGGGCTTCGGTTCAACCGGCAATTGATCAATTGGCTCCACTTGAGCGAAAGATTCTTGGGATGCGTTTCATCGAGCAAAAGAGGCAAAGTGAAATTTCCCGAGAACTTGGCATGAATCAAATGGCGGTTTCTCGACATCTCAATTCGATTCTTGAGCGGCTTCGTCACCATGTAACTGCTGAGTAACACGTGGGGTAAATGCCATGAAGCCGCCAACAAGGGCAACTATGCTTACGCCTAGAGCTACGACCTGCTGCCAAACTTCAGTTGCGCCTATTAGCGGGACACTGACAACGAGGACCAGCATCTGGGCTACAGCGAAGGGTGCGCGCGACCATCTCCGCCGACCAAACCATCCGAACGACACAAACAACATTGCAGCTCCGAACATGGCGAAAATCAGTACTTCCAAGGTCACTCCAGAAACATTAGAGACCTGCGACGGCCCTGTGAGCCCTTCTCGGGAGATTCCAATCACGACAAGACATGCGTACACCAGATAAAAGAGACCCTCTATCGCGCTGATGGCACCCAGAATTCGAAGTCGACTAACGGTTGATCTCGCATTACCCACCCCCTCAGCGTAACGCCAAAGCGCACTTGAAGTGCGCCGGCGTAGAGTGCGGTTGTGCGAGCTTTACTGGTAGTCAACCCAAATGCGACAAGCACATCTCCTCGGGTTATTGACGTGATCGTGCGAGCACTCTCACATGAATTCGATCTTGAAGTCACCATGACAACGCATAAAGGGCATGCTCACTCAATCGGTGAATACGCGGTTGAAACCGAGATTCCTTTAGTGATAACTCTTGGTGGAGACGGAGTGGTTAATGAAGTGGTTAACGGGATCATGTGGACAAACCCTCTGAAGTCCAAGCCCGCTTTAGCCCCAATTCCAGGAGGCAGCGGAAACGTTTTTGTGCGCGCCTTGGGCCTGCCTGTTGATCCGGTCGAAGCGACCGGGGCAATTATGCAGAGTTGCCGACAGGATCATTTTCGTACGATTAGCCTCGGCCTTGCAGCTGCGACTCGCGACAATGGGGAGACTTTTAGTCGGTACTTTGCGGCCAATTCTGGCATTGGGCTTGATGCAACGGTCATCGCTGCGATGGATCAGGACCGAAAAACGGGCGTAAGTGCGTCACCACTTCGCTATCTAGGAACCACGGCAAGAGAATATCTCCGCCGGAGCAACCGGCGGGCATCCATTCAGGTTTCCCGACCCGGAAACCCCACGATTGACCACGCGCGCGTGGTACTTGTTCAGAATTCATCACCGTGGACATTCTTTGGTTCTTGGGCGCTGGATCCAAATCCCGCGGCGAGCTTTGCTACCGGCCTTGATGTTTTTATCGTGTGCAAGCTCGACCCCATCTCTACCGCACGGGCGGCACGCCGAATCATCGCCCGATCACGCCGCAAGGCCTCAGCAAACGCTTACACGAGTTGGCACGACCAAAACGCTTTTTCGATTGCCGCCCACTCCGAAGTTTTCATTCAGATCGACGGTGAGGCCCTTGGCAGTGTTTCCCAGGTTCAATTTACCCACCATGCAGATGCTCTTACCGTGGTTGACCCCTTGTGAAAATATCAGAACAAACGGACAAATAGTATAAATCGGCGAGATGTGACCCATCCGACACGAAAAACTTGCAATTCCCACAAAGTTTCTGTCGTTTCCTCTTGTACCCGAGGCCAAGGTCTGCGAACCTATGCCTGCCCTTGTTTTGACGGGCTGGCCGCCTTCCCCCGTGGGCCAGTGAAGCAAACCTTCACCCCCAAGTGGAAGCCAGCGTGTGAGAGCATTAACAAGTGCTGGCAACCCCAGCGCATCATCACAGATGGAGTGATCCCGCATGGACTGGCGCCACGAGGCAGCCTGCCGTGACGAAGACCCTGAGTTGTTCTTCCCAATCGGCAATACCGGACCAGCTTTGGTCCAAATCGAAGAGGCCAAGGCCGTCTGTCGTCGTTGCTCTGTCGTGGATGACTGTTTGCGGTGGGCGTTAGAAACAGGCCAAGACTCGGGTGTGTGGGGTGGACTCAGTGAAGACGAGCGTCGCGCGCTCAAGCGACGTAATGCACGCCTACGCGCTCGCACAACCGCTTAACTTCCAGCCTCTCTTCGCGCAACCGGAATTCTGATCATTACACGGGTCCCCATTTTTCCAGGCTCCCTCGTTGGCACCGGTCCGATCGTTACCTGACCAGCAAGCTCGCTATAGACCAAATCCGACACAATCGTTAATCCCAACCCACAATTCGCGAGCTGCGTGAGCGGTACTTCCGATCGCACGATCCCGACTCCGTTGTCGCTGACCGTTGTCAGTAAGTGACCTTTATCGCGCTTCGCAGTCACCAAAATTTCCGTAGCCCCTGAATGCTCAACAATATTATGGATCAATTCCGACACCGCCATGGCTAATGGCGTAGCGACCCGTGAATTCAGCGTTCCAAACCTCCCGTGAACAATGCTCTCGAGTTTCACTCCATCATTACGAATTAACCCAAGCAATGACCCGACGAGAGCATCGAAATCTACGTGAGTCGCGCCTTCACGGGAAAGTGAATCATGGATAGCCGCGATCACCTCAATGCGAGCCTGGGCATCTCCCAACGCTTCGGTAACCGCGGGATTACCCGCTCGCCTGGCTTGTAAGCGCAAAACTGAAGTCACCATTTGCAGATTGTTCTTGACTCGGTGATTGATTTCCTTAATGATCGCATCCTTTGAGAGTAATTCTTTTTGGTGCTCTCGCAGGTCAGTAACATCTTTGACGATAATGATCGTGCAGTGATCCTTGGTCGCGGGTAGTACTGATGGGGCCAGGTAGTGGGACGCCAACATTAGAGTCGCGCCATCACCCACGAGGTCTGCCATCCCCGTTGTGCCACCATGTGAGAGTTTGATCAAAGGTTGAGACATCCCCGCCGCTGCCACATTCATCCGTTTTGTAATTTCAAAAAAACCCTGCTCCATTAAATCAATTGCCAAACCCATTTTCCGAAACGAGCTCACGGCATTGGGACTTGCGAAATTAACCTTTCCAGTTTCATCTAGTCGAATAACGCCATCTCCAGCCCGCGGCAACTCCCAACGACCTAGTTCGTTCACTGAGTCAGAACTCCATGCTTGACCGCGAGAGATCATGGCAAATATTGAGTCAGCGCTCTCCAGATACACTTGTTCAAGTCTTCCGGCAACACGTGGTGCGCCACTGCAGTGTCGGGCTATTACCGCAATCACTTGTTCATTCCATTTAACTGGGATCGCCTCAACTCCCACGGGCGAAAGAGGCTCGAGAATCTCACGAACGATGGTTGCTTGACCCAATGCTTCGGCCCGGTCGAGATAGTGGAATCTTCCTCTCGGCGCAAAGGTGCCAACAACATCCTGGCCCAGAGTGGTCGGCGCAGTTGTCGGCCGGATCTGGGCGACTGCGGTCATTCCCCCGTCATTCCACGTGGGTGCCCAGAGAACCAAATCGCTTAATGCAAAGTCCGCTAGCAATGACCAATTCGATGTAAGAATCTCCAAAGCCGCGATTGCCTCCTGTGGGAGCTCGGTGCGCTCCCGCAAAGTTTTAGCTACTTGCCCCACGCACATAGACTAACGTGGCCCCCTTGGGTACCGAGGATTTACCCGCAGCCGGGCACCAGGTGATCGCAGCAGCCGAAAAATAGGGAGTAAAACATCTTTTTACTCTTTCTGGTGCCCATATCTTTCCCCTCTACGACGCATGCGAAAAGCGGCCACATGCACCCACTCTGGCGGATACCCGAAGTGAGCAAACAGCGGGCTTTGCTGCTGAAGCAGCCGCGCGACTCACCCGCACACCGGGCTTTGTGGCAGCCACGGCCGGGCCCGAGGTCACTAACCTCCTCACCCCCATCACCGGCGCCTTTTTTAACGGGGCACCACTTGTTGCAATCGGCGGTAGGTCCCCTGACTTTCGTTAGGGACTTGGCGCTTTGCAGGAGCTAGATCAGCCACCGCTATTTACCTCAGTGACCAAGTCGGCGGTCACCGCACATGATTGTGAACAGGTCGGCAACCTCACCGAGGCTGCCTTCGCAACTGCAATGTCACCACACCAAGGCCCAACTTTTCTCGACATCCCCATGGACAAACTTTTTACGCCTGCGCCAATTCTCACCGAACCACTGGCAAGTATCACGAAGCCGCAATCAGACCTCACCCAACTTGACCTCGCAATCGACATGATCTGTGCTGCGCAACGCCCGGTGATTATTGCCGGTGGAGATATTTGGCAAAATCAAGCAGAACTTCAATTCCGGGCGCTTGTGGCTCAAATTGGTATTCCAGTGATTGTCAACGGAATGGCGCGTGGGATTCTGAACCCAGCGAATCCACTGCTGGTAACTCCGGCTCGCTCATACGCACTCAAAAACGCAGACCTCGTAATCGTGGCAGGAACCCCACTTGATTTTCGACTTGGCTATGGAGATTTCGGTGACGCGCAAGTGATTTTTATTTCCGATGACCCCCGGACATCACCCCTTGCCCAAGCAGTTCGAATCACGGGTGATCTACCTGACCTGCTGAGCACCATTGCTACCTGCCTTTCGAAACCTGTAGGCACCCAATCTTGGAAAGACGACTTGGCACAACGCAGTTCAGCCGTCCGATTGAGCAATTCCGAATTGATGGCAACCCGCCAAGAAATGATTCATCCGGCGCAAATCTATGGCGAACTCATCCCTCGATTAACCGAGTCAACGATCACAATCGGTGACGGCGGAGACTTTGTTTCCTTTGCAGGCAAATTCATTGAGCCGCAACAACCCGGTCGCTGGCTTGATCCGGGACCGTTCGGCGCATTAGGCACAGGAATGGGGTACGCGCTTGGGGCCGGGGAGTCTTTTCCTGGCGACCCCCTTGTATTGCTTCTCGGGGGCGGGGCTGCTGGATTCTCACTCATGGACGTTGATTCACTGGTAACACCATGTAGCGTGCACAATTATTGTCGGCAATAACGCTGGTTGGGGTCTTGAACGACACCCGATGCGTTTTCTTTATGGATACGACGTGCTTGCGGAGCTAGAACCGAGTCGCTATGATCAAGTGGTTGGCGCGCTGGGCGGGGCCGGGGAAATTGTCACCGAGATTTCCGACCTAGGTCCAGCTCGTGACCGTGCCATGAATTAGGAGTCCCTTACTTAGTAAATGTCATGACTGACCCCGAAGTGGCATATCCCCGCTCAACCACGGGCATCTAATTAAATCCAAGAGTTGCGATCAACTCGCACGCGAGTAATTTTGCCTGTGCCAACTTGTATTTCCGCATTGCGAAGGTCTATGGAGAAAATAATCCGATCATCGGATATAGATTCGACCAGTGCATTGGCATACACACTCTCCCCAACTGACGTGGGGACGAGGTGTAAAAAATCAATCTGATATCCCACCGTTGTGCAGTCACCGCAGACCGCTTCAGATATTGCAATAGTGGTTACCGCCTCGCACCAAGCGATTGCCATAGGTGTTGCCAATACATTTACAGATCCGCTGCCCAGAGCTATCGCCGTATCCCTTGGGCTGACCGTGAACTCGCGCTGTGCCGCATGGCCAACGACGTGATCAAGGCAAGTGCAAGAGGCACTCATTGGAGAATTACCAGCAGATCGCCTTCGTTGACAACATCACCCACCACTACGGCAAACTCGCTGACCACTCCCGCACTTTCCGCCAGTACTGGGATCTCCATTTTCATGGACTCTAAAACCAACAACGTGTCCCCGATTGCGACATGATCACCGATCCTTGCCTCTAGTGAGTGGACAGAGGCAACCATCTCCGCGACAACATGCATGGTTTCGATCTTAGTCCGTTGAATCCAACTCCTCGATCAGCGCGGGCGAATTATTGCCGACAAAATTTACAGCTCGATCGACCCGGAATGCCTGCAAATCCGATCGGGCTAATAAAAGCTCACGTGCCAATTCCACATCACATTCGGGGTCAAGCCATGCACCCCAATATGAGGCAGCAATACAAGCTGGCATTCGGTTATGAATAGATTCTAGGTTCGGCTGAGCTGCCAAAGTGATGATCGCGCATGTCGATTGGGCTTTTCCGTCGATCACGCTTTCAACGATCAGCCCCGCTAGCGCCATGGGATGAGGATCGCCGAGCGGCGGGAAAATGAAATATGGATCTTTCGCTGGACGCTTCCACTCGTAGTATGCGGTGGCCGGGATAAGTATTCGATGAGTAGCAAACGCTTTTGCGAAAGTCGTCTTTTCAATCACGCTTTCACCCCGTGCATTTATCAGTAGAGTTGACGCCTTCCGGCTCCATTTTGGCAGGACCCCCCAACGCGCTTCGGACAGAACCCTGTTTCCAGCAACTGAGGTGATCACGGGAATATTTACACTCGGTGCCACGTTGTAATTCGGCCTGAACTCTCGCCCTACAAGCTCAGGATCTAGCTCCGCATCGAAATCAGTTGCGAGCACATTGGGGTCATGTACCAGGACATACCGACCGCACATGTGTCGATAGTAGGGCGTAAGTGAAAGACTGTCCCCATGACTGACTGGAGAGCTCCTGTGGCAACTGGGGCGATCAACGCCACGATCACTCTGCCTAGTTCCAAATCCTTGAGCAACCGGGAACTCATTCTGAGTGCGCTCGCGGACTCTCCCTCAATACTTCACGGTGTACTCGACGCCCGAGACACGATCTTAATGATCGAAGGCCTGAGATCACTCGGAGTTGACATTGAGGAACGTGGCCGGGATGCGGCTGGGAATTTGGATCTCGTTGTGACCCCGCACTTCTTGCGCGCTTCGTATGAGTCACCCACGGTGATCAATGTCGGACTTGCGGGAACTGTCATGAGATTTCTGCCACCGGTTGCCGCCTTCGCACATGGAGACTCGTATTTCGATGGGGACCCCGGTGCACGCAAACGGCCCATGGCAACTCTGCTTGAAGCATTGAAGGATCTAGGGGTTGAAGTGGAAGATCGCGGACGGCTTCCCTTCCTGATCCATGGCAAAGGGCATGTACGCGGTGGTGAAGTCGTACTGGATGCCTCCAAATCCAGCCAATTTGTTTCAGCGTTGCTGCTCAGCGCAGCCCGGTGTGATGCCGGTGCCACTATCCGACACGTACCCGCAGATCTGGGCAATCCGCGCGACGTCCCAAGCCTGCCCCACGTCGAAATGACGATCAATTCACTGGCGAGGCGTGGTGTCACCGTGCACCGCACAAGCTCAGCGAGGAATTCTTGGCACGTGGATCCACAAAATATTAATGGAATTGACCTCACCCTCGAAGGTGACCTTTCCAATGCGACCCCCTTCTTCGCAGCGGCTCTGATTGCCTCTGGTGAAATCACCTGTGCTGACTGGCCTTTTAACTCGGTGCAGCCAGTGACTGCGATCGCACAGGTTTTCGAAGCCATGGGTGCACGCGTTACCCGCGCAGCTGGCCTGTTCTCCCTGAGAGGTGTCGGCGAAATCCAAGGAATCGACGTCGATCTTTCCGACATTGGTGAGGTTGCGCCCACGATCGCAGCTCTATGCGCCTTGGCTGAGACACCGTCTTATCTTCGTGGGATCGGACATTTGCGCGGGCATGAAACCGATCGGCTCAGTGCCCTTGCGACTGAAATTAACCAACTCGGTGGACACGTGCTCGAGGAACCCACCGCATTACGCATAAATCCAGCACGATTACATGGCGGAACATTCCACACCTATCAAGACCACCGCATGGCGACAGCAGGGGCCATTTTAGGGCTTAGAGTGCCGGGAATTGTCGTTGAGAACATCGAGACAACAGGGAAGACGCTCCCCGACTTCACACACCGCTGGGAAGAACTTCTCAATAAGTGAAATCACACAATCTAGATGAGGACGATGTTCGGGTAAGACCGGGCAAGAAAAAATCACGCCCCCGCACAAAGGACCGACCGAGTTTTAGCAATATGTTTTTCGGGTCGGTGTCGACCGTTGACCGTGGGCGGTTCACCGTGAACCCCGAGGGCGACACTTCGATCCTCTACGCAATTAAGGCACGTGAACTCGGTCGAAAAGGCCTCGTTGTGGGCGACCGAGTGGCAATGGTCGGGGACCCGAATGGAGGTATTGACCACCAAGTGCGTATTGTTCGGCGGGAAACTCGATCCACAGAGCTGCGGCGCACGGCAGATGACGACGATCCACAAGAGCGCGTAATCGTTGCCAACGCTGATCTCCTCGGGGTCGTAGTTGCGGCCACCAACCCTGAACCCAGGATTGGCTTTATTGACCGCGCAATCGTTGCAGCACTCGATGCAGCAGTTACTCCTTTTCTCGTGGTGACTAAATCAGATCTCAAGGATCCCAGCGCCTTGGTGAATATCTACCAAGAACTCGCAATTCCAATTTTCATAGTGGACCGCGGACTGGCGTCGGATCAACTTAAAGAATTCGTAAAAGGACACACCAGCGTTTTGCTGGGTCACTCAGGCGTCGGAAAATCAACGCTGATAAATGAACTCGCGCCAGATGCGCATCGAATCACCGGTACTGTCAATGACCTGACCGGGAAAGGGAAACATACATCAACCAGCGTGATCGCCTTTCCCCTGCCAAAAGCAAGTGGAACAGTGATTGATACACCGGGCATTAGGTCATTTGGGTTAGCTCACGTTTCCAGGGAAACTATTATTAACTCCTACCCTGATCTTGTGCTCTACACCGAGCATTGTCCCCGTGCATGTAGCCATAATGAACCTGATTGCGGTTTGGGAGGCGTTACCAATCCGATCGTCCTTGAGCGGGTAGAGTCCATGCGTAATCTGCTCGCCGGCAATAGCTCAATAGGGGTGCAATGAGTCAATTCTCCGTTGACCTCGAATTCGCACAACATCTTGCTGATCGCGCGGAGGTGATTTCCCTTTCACGCTTTAACGCACTGGACCTCAACGTGACCCAAAAATCCGATCTTACTCCTGTCAGTGATGCTGATCTTGCCGTGGAGACAGAACTGCGCGCCCAAATAGCAGCGCACAACCCAGATGACAGCGTGATCGGTGAAGAATTCGGCCACACCTCACTCGGTGAACGCACCTGGATTATTGATCCAATTGATGGAACGAAGAATTACGTCCGCGGTGTACCCGTATGGGCGACCTTGATCGCTTTGCGTGAAGGCGGGAAAATCACCGTCGGTCTGGTAAGCGCGCCTGCGCTGGGTCGCCGATGGTGGGCAGAAATCGGCCTCGGCGCATGGGTTCAAGAACTCGGTTCTGACTCCCCCCGCCGCCTGTACGTCAGTTCGGTTCAGAAGATAGATGACGCGTCATTTTCATTTTCTGATGAACAAGGGTGGGATCAATCTGCATTTGAGGGTTTGCGCTCCGCCACCTGGCGTCAGCGGGCTTATGGCGATTTCTGGTCCCACGTTTTACTCGCCGAGGGTGCCGTTGACGTGAGTGCAGAGCCCGAACTCGCGCTCTACGACTATGCCGCACTGTTGCCCATCGTGGCTGAAGCAGGGGGGAAAGCTTCTCAATTTGACGGCACGCCCCTACCCATCCACGACCCTGACATTGAACCATCGCTTATCTGCTCCAACGGCTCGCTGCACCAACAATGCCTTAAATTACTCAAAGTACAGAAATAAATCAAAAGAGTTGCCAGAATAGGTTTTCAACCGAGGAGGCGCACATGTTAGTTTCCACAATCCTGGCAGACAAGGGCGCCAACGTTGTCACGGTGAGCCCTGAACAAGATGTACAAGGACTGCTCGTTCTGTTGGCACAGCATAAAGTTGGTGCGCTGGTTGTCTCCCATAACGGAAAAACAATCGCTGGAATTGTCTCTGAGCGAGATATCGTGCGTGCGCTTGCAGCGGGTGAGTCACTCATGAGTGAGCCTGTGTCGCGCATCATGACCAGCGAAGTATTTGTGTCAACTATGCACGCCAAGATTGACGACCTCATGACCGTCATGACATCACGACGCATTCGTCACATACCGATCACCACGGATAGTGGCGAATTGATCGGAATCGTCAGCATCGGTGATTTAGTCAAAGCTCGCTTAAGCGAACTCGAAACTGAGAAGGAAGCTCTCGTCGACTACATCACACACGGCGGCTAGTGAGAAGTTTTACCCCACCGACCGGTCGGATCGTCACCAAAGGGTCGCTTTCAGGCAAAATTCCCCCAGTGGGGTACTCAAATTTGAGTCGCCCACACAGACTCGCCAGCATAATTACTCCTTCGACATAGGAAAAATCTTTTCCGATGCACTGTCGCAAGCCAGCTCCAAAGGGGATGAAACTTTCCCGCGGGAAAGGCGCCAAAAATCGTTCTGGGTTAAATGAATCCGGGTCGCTCCAAATTTCAGGGTGTCGATGCAATAGGGCGGGGCTGGTGATCACCAGTGCACCGGTTGGGATGTCGTGTCCATCAATGGAATCGGGGCCTAACGCTTTGCGCGTGATCAGCCAAGCAGGCGGGTAAAGCCGCAGGGTTTCACTAAATACGGCTTGAGTGTATGGCAATTGCGCCAGTTTGGAATCCAGGGTCTCCCCCCGTGCAGCGCGCACTTCAGCCGCAACTCGCTCTTGGAATTGAGGATGTGTCGCTAATAGCGCAACTGACCAGGAAAGGGCACTAGCAACAGTTTCGTGACCAGCAATAATGAAAGTGACAACTTCGTCTCTGATCCCCTCAAGATCAATCTGTTCATTCGCACTTGCAGCAAGGAGCAGGTCTACGAGATTCACGCCTGATGCGGTCACACCCAGTGGCTGCGCACCCATGCGAGAATCCACGATTGAGGCCACGGCCGAATCTAAGGTGTCCAGACTTCGCTTCAAGACTCGATTCCCGGGTGTAGGGATTTTGCGGGACGGTGACAAAGGAACGCGTGCACGTTTAATTACCACCTCGAGCGCCTGCAAAGTTGCCTCGGTAATCAGGTGTGCGTCGGCGCTGAGATCCGAACCGAAGAGAAACTCTCCCACAACTTCAAGGGCAGCGTTAAGCATGAATTGGTCGACATCCGTGACGACTCCGGCTCCGTTGCCATCGAGTTCGGCGGCCATGCGGTCCGCTGCTTGCTGCGATACCGGAACGAGGTTGTCCATCGCCTCTTGATGAAACGCAGGTTGAATTATGGGTCGCCTTTGCCGCCACAAATCAGTATTAGCCGTGAGCAAGCCGCTGCCAGTCACGAGCGACAGCGCCCGGTATTGAATTGTGGCCTTGCTGTAATTTTTTGCATTGTTGACAAGTACCTGCCGCACTCCCGTCGATGAATTCACAAGATAGGTCGGCGGCCTAGGAAGCGGAAACTGCACCACATCCCCGAACTTTCGCCAATTCGCAAATAGGAATTTCAACGGATCGCAGCGGATCAGGTTAAAACTCTTCAACATATCGGGGCCTAGTGGACCTGGCGCTGTTGCCGGAGTACCTAAGAAATGGGCAGGCATTACGCAACTGGAGCCTGGAACGACACTGATTCCACTCGGTCGTAAAGGGTCGTGCGCTGGACAAGTGTGCGTCCCAAGGGCTCGACGACTTCCCGAAATTGGGCGTCGCTGATCCCTTGGCCGTGGCTCGCTCCTGCAGCACGCGAGATGTTTTCGTCCATGAGGGTTCCGCCAAGATCATTGACTCCTGCTTGCAAAAGTTGTCGCGCACCTTGAGGACCTAACTTCACCCAAGAAGCTTGGATATTTGAAATTGATCCATGGTATGCAATCCGCCCGACCGCATGCATCAAAATAGTTTCACGCCACGTTGGGCCACGACGGGCGCCGCGCTTTAAATAAATGGGCGCAGCCATGTGCACAAACGGCAAGGGAACAAACTCGGTGAAACCGCCTGTGCGCGACTGCAACTCGCGCGTACGCACAATGTGTTTTGCCCAGTGTTCCGGCCGCTCGACACTGCCAAACATGATCGTCACATTCGATCTAAGCCCGAGTGAGTGCGCGATTTCGTGCACCTGCAGCCACTCTTGGGTGGATATCTTGTCGGGGCAAATTAATGCGCGGATATCGTCGGAGAGAATCTCGGCTGCTGTCCCCGGAAGTGATCGAAGACCTGCTTCTTTGAGCCGGACCAGATAATTCTCAATTGGCTCGCCGAGCCTCTTGGCTCCTTCAAATACTTCAAGGGCAGTGAAACCGTGAATATGCATTGATGGGACTGCTTCTTTCACAACTCGCGCGACATTTATGTAGTAGTCACCATCAAAACTTGGATGGATACCGCCCTGCAAACACACTTCGGTGGCACCGAGTTCATGGGCTTCAACTACCCGTTCAGCGATCTCTGAATCAGCGAGCAGATACGGTTTTCCGCGCAGATTCAAGGAAAGAGGCCCCTTGGAAAAACCACAGAATGTGCACTTGAAGGTGCACACATTTGTGTAGTTGATATTCCGATTTCGGGCAAAAGTGACCTCGTCCCCATTAACAGTATCACGCAGGTGATCTGCAACCGATGCGACCGCGGTCACATCCTTACCGCGAGCTTTGAACAACGTTGCGATCTGTGATTCATCAATGAGTTCGCCATTTACAGCCGCATCCAAGATTTCAGCTATTGGATTCGAAACTCGACCAGAGGGCGAGTCGGTAACGAGAATCTCAGGTGCGGTGTCAGCACCTGAATACCATGCGGTAGATCGACGACCAATCTGAATCACTTCAGCACCGGTGCCCACGTTTGCGGCGTCTTCATATTTCTCCGGGAAAGTGGCTCCCACATCGTCGCGGGCGTATCCATCAGCGTCACTTCGATCCATAACAGGGAAACGCAAACCAGGATCGATCCACTTCTGCGCATCCCGAACAAACTCTGGGTAAATTGTGAGCCTAGGAATCAAGGTCCCACCGTGTAACTCAACTCGTTGGCGTAGCGATTCAAGTGAAGGCCAAGGTTTCTCGGGATTGACAAAGTCTGCAGTGATAGGAGAAATACCACCGAGGTCGTCGATTCCAGACTCGAGAAGTTTATCAAGATCTTCGCTCAAATTCGGAGGTGCCTGCACATGGATGCTAAGTGGAAGAACGTCCCGAGCAATCCGGATGGTTTCAAAAAGTTGCTCTGGGGGGCACGCTGGCCAATTTCTCATTTCCGTGTCTAACTTTGGGACAAAATTTTGCACGATTACTTCTTGTACGTGTCCATATTTTTCATGTGCCTGCGCGATTGCCTCCAAGGCGTCAACCCGATCAGCGCGCGACTCGCCGATGCCAATCAGAATGCCAGTCGTAAACGGGATCTGAAGTTCTCCCGCCGCATGCAGCGTTTCTAGGCGTCTCTCAGGTGTTTTATCGGGCGCACCACGATGGGCGGCAAGATCAGGGTTAAGGCTTTCAATCATCATTCCTTGACTAGGCGAAACCGTGCGCAGCAACTTCAAGTCCTCGTGGCCGAGCGCCCCGGCATTGGCGTGTGGGAGCAAGCCCGTTTCTTGTAACACGGCTGCAGCCGCAGCGGCAAGGTATTCGATCGTGCTGGAATAGTTATTATCATCAAGCCACTGTCGTGCTTCTTTATATCGAAACTCTGGATATTCACCAAGAGTAAATAAGGCTTCATGGCAACCAGCCGCAGCTCCAGCCCGGGCAACCTCCAGGATTGAGTCGACGCTCAAATATGGGCTCTCGACTCGATGCGGGCTTTTGGCAAATGTGCAGTAGCCACACCGATCACGGCACAGCGAGGTCAGGGGGATAAATACTTTTGGTGAGTAAGTGATGTTCCCGTTCACGGCCCCACTCTCTCACTACCCCATGCCACTATTTCACAGTGGTGGTCCAGCGTTACCCGGACCAAGCGAGCACATGGCAATAACAGTTGAGGGATCGAATTCGCGCACACTCACTCGTGATGCGAGCCACATTTAGCCTGCCTCACGTGCATGCGCCCTTCTTCAGAGACTATGGCGAGACCCACCTCAACAGCGTCATTGAAATCGTCGTCCACAGGAACTCGATCGGATCCTCTTTTGTCACC
This sequence comes from Candidatus Nanopelagicales bacterium, assembly GCA_028825115.1. Taxonomy (GTDB): domain Bacteria; phylum Actinomycetota; class Actinomycetes; order S36-B12; family S36-B12; genus UBA4592. The sequence continues at coordinate 20,204 of JAPKAV010000021.1, forward strand.
TCACCAATACACGGGGGAATGTTGCCCATGGGGATGTGGTGGGCGCCGTGTCCTTTTGACCCCAAGACACGCTATCGAAAATCTACAGTTAACGGGGCGTGATCACTCCATCGCTCGGCGTAGGTTGCTGCTTTCCCGACCACCGCAGAACGCGCCCGCCCCGCCAGCACTGAGGTCGCGATTTGGTAGTCAATGCGCCAGCCACCATCGGTGTCAAATCCGCGGCCACGCCAGGACCACCAGGTGTACGGCCCCGGTCCTTCGCCTCCCAGCTCGCGCCCTAGATCTGTCCACGCCCCAGAAAACCAGCCATCCAAATGCGCTCTTTCCTCGGGAAGAAAACCAGATTTTCCCCGATTCCCCTTCCAGTTTTTAATATCTACTTCTCGATGCCCAATATTGAAATCTCCACACACCAGTGCTTCTCGACCATTTCGCTTGGCTAACCGGGCTAAAGTTGCTAACCGCTTGTCAACCCCAGTGAGAAAAGCACTCTTGGCCACCTGCTTGGGAGTGTCAACCTCCCCCGAATGAATGTAGGTCGACACCACTGTCACTGGGCCAACCCGCGAATCAAAGTCGCACTCGATCCAGCGCCCCTGACCATCAATATCGGACACTCTGACGTCGATCCGAACGGCACTGGGTGCCTCACGAGAAAGGACAGCAACCCCAGATCGACCAAGTTCTGGTGCCGGAGCATGGTGCGTGTGCCAATGAGAAAGAACCGAAGAGTCGAGCACTGACATTAATTGTTCTGTTGTGGCACGCACTTCCTGTAAGCAGATCACATCCGCGCCACTTTCGGCAAGCCACTGCAGCCCGCCACGCCTGGACGTAGCCCGAATCCCATTAACATTTGCAGTCACTACTCGAAAACTCACAGTTCCCCATTCTTTTAAGCGTACTTACTTTCCCATGTTACCCCGGGCCCCATTGCTGATCCGCCCCAATTGCTAGCCTTTGCTTATGGCTTCATGTCGCTCCGTCCATCTTGCCCAACGCCCCACCGGAATTCCCAGCCCGGACACCTGGGCAATCGAGTCCGAGGAACTCCCCGCGCTCGCGCCTGGCGAATTCGCGGTCGGGGTTGAATATATTTCTTTGGACCCGGCAATGCGCGGCTGGCTTGATGATCGTCCCTCCTACCTTCCACCCGTTGAACTTGGCGCAATTATGCGTGCTGGCTCAGTGGGAACCGTCACTGAATCACTCAACGCCAACTTTCCGGTGGGTGCTCAAGTAGTCGGAACATTTGGTGTCACCGAAGTGGCTATCTCTGATGGCTCTGGAGTACATATTGTCAGTTCAGATCTTGCGCCTCTATCTGCGTTTCTCGGGGTGCTAGGCATGACCGGAATGACCGCCTACTTTGGTCTATTCGAATTGGGTAAGCCGCGGGCCGGAGACGTTGTTGTTGTTTCGGCTGCAGCCGGAGCCGTGGGTAGCATTGTGGGCCAAATCGCCAAGATTAACGGCTGCACGGTAATTGGAATCGCAGGTGGCAAGAAAAAGTGTGAGTACCTCACCAACACGTTAGGTTTTGACTACTGCATTGACTACAAAGAAGAAACCCGCATGCGCAAGCAACTCGGTACGGCTCTTAAGACGGTGGGTGCAAAGGGCGTCGATGTCTACTTCGACAACGTTGGCGGGGAAATGTTGAACGCCAATCTCGCGTACCTGTCATTTGGGGCGCGAGTGGTGATTTGCGGAGCAATCTCGCAGTACAACGACACCGAGATAACTCCAGGACCTAGTGCCTACATGAATCTGCTGGTCAAGCGGGCCACCATGACCGGATTCCTCGTTTTTGACTACGCATCGCAGTTCAGCGTGGCCCAGCGCCGGATCGGGGCGTGGATCGCGCAAGGCAAAATTATTGCGCCAGAAACGGTCGTGGAAGGAAAAATCGACGCCTTTCCCGCAACACTCAACCGGCTGTTCACCGGTGACAATCTTGGCAAGTTGGTCCTCAAGATCACATAGTTCTAGAGGCATCGCCACAATCCCACGCTTCAGGTCGCTGGCCCTTGGCTAAGGTTGTGCCCATGTCTAAGGTTCTCGCATCTTTGCCCGTTGGCGAGCGGGTCGGAATAGCTTTCTCCGGTGGTTTGGACACTTCAGTTGCTGTGGCTTGGATGCGCGAACACGGAGCGATCCCCTACACCTACACCGCGGATCTTGGCCAAGCCGACGAACCCGATATTGACTCGGTACCAAGCCGAGCCGGAAAATACGGAGCCGAGAATGCACGACTCGTTGACTGCAAGAATGCCTTAGTTGAAGAAGGTCTTGCGGCGATCGCGTGCGGGGCATTTCATATCCGCTCGGGCGGCCGCACCTATTTCAACACCACTCCCCTTGGCCGGGCTGTCACTGGAACTCTGCTCGTTCGAGCGATGCTCGAAGACGGCGTAAATATTTGGGGTGATGGGTCAACATATAAGGGCAATGACATTGAGCGCTTTTACCGCTACGGGCTGCTCGCTAACCCCGAACTAAGAATCTACAAGCCATGGCTTGACGCGCAATTTGTTTCCGAGCTCGGTGGACGCCACGAAATGAGCGAGTGGCTCAAAGTACGCGATCTGCCCTATCGCGACAGTACTGAGAAAGCCTACTCAACTGATGCGAATATTTGGGGCGCAACTCACGAGGCAAAAGACCTTGAACTTCTGAACAAGTCCATGGAGATTGTTGATCCGATCATGGGCGTCAGATTCTGGGATCCCGAAGTCCAGATTGACACCGAAGACGTCACTATTAAATTTTATCAAGGCCGCCCGGTCAGCATCAACGGAGATGCCTTCGATTCATCAGTTGACTTAGTCCTTCAAGCAAATGCAATTGGTGGCCGACACGGGCTTGGCATGGCTGACCAAATTGAAAACCGAATCATTGAAGCCAAGTCACGTGGAATCTACGAAGCACCGGGCATGGCCCTGATTTTTATTGCCTATGAACGCCTGCTTAGCGCAATCCACAATGAGGACACAATCGCGAATTATCACACTGAAGGCCGACGTCTGGGTCGCCTTCTCTATGAAGGCCGCTGGCTTGATCCACAAGCGTTAATGCTCCGGGAATCCCTAATGCGCTGGGTTGCTTCGGTTGTCACCGGAAGCGTCACCCTGCGGCTTCGCCGTGGCGAAGATTATTCGATTATCAGCACCGAAGGTTCAGCATTTAGCTACCACCCGGACAAGCTCTCAATGGAGCGCACCGAAAATGCAGCATTCGGCCCCACTGACCGAATCGGTCAACTCACAATGCGAAACCTGGACATTGCTGACACAAGAAGCAAACTCGAGTTGTACGCGGGGCAGGGTCAGCTCCTCGACGGTCACCTCAACTTGGTGGGAACTCTCACACCTGGTGGCGCAAAAGCGATCGTAGAAAAAACAACAACCCCACAATCACCTGATGAAGCACTCCTTGAGCGGGCTTCATTTGATCTCGGCGCGGACTAAATCTTTTCAGAGGAATTAACTGCTTCTCGGACCCAGTAAATCGGTATACGTTTTGGACATGAGCAGTGGCGCGATTGCGCATTTCTCAACACAGCAGTGGCGCGATACCAAGCGTCATCTGTGGCTGGTCGCAATCACTATGCCTGCATTACTTTTATTGCAATAAGAATGTACTCGCTTACCAATTGGACGGCGTGGTTTTGGATTGGGCCCATTTTCATTCTCGCAATAGTCCCGCTCATTGACTTGATATCGAGGCGAGACGTACGCAATCCTTCCGCTGATCTCATCGCACAACTTGAGGCAGACAGCTACAGCCGGATCTTGACCTACGCTTAGCTGCCCTTGCAATACACCGGATTCGCAGCTGGTCTCTTCGTAATTTGAAAGTGGGACTCGTCCACAATCACCAAAGTGGGTTTTGCGATTTCAATTGGAATAATTGGTAGAATTGTTATCACCACGGCCCACGAATTGGTCCACAAAAAAGAAAAGTATGAACGATGGTTGTCAAAGATTGCCTTGGCCCAAAGTTTCTATGGTCACTTTTTCATCGAACACAATCACCGTCACCATGTCAGCGTTGCAGCACTTGAGGATCCTGCCATTAGTCGCCTGGGTGAAAACTTTTTTCGTTATTGACCTCGGACAGTTTTCGGTCCTCTCAAAAGTTCCTCGGTCCTTGAAGCGAATCGAATTACTCGAGGCAAAAAACATCCATTTCGGATCGGCAATGACAACATCAACGCCTGGCTCATGTCTGTCGTGCTGCGGGCGGTCATGTTGCTGTGGCTGGGAATTGG
>JAPKAV010000094.1 GCA_028825115.1 Candidatus Nanopelagicales bacterium
AGTATCCGGGGGCCCCGCATTACATGTATGGCGAGTGGAGCGACTCGATCAAGCAAGTTGATCGCTTTCTGACCAAGAATCTTGGCTAGGAAAGTGGCCGCAACTGTGGGATTCCGTAGCCATGGAAAATATTGCCGCAATTGATTCCGCGAAGCGTGAGTTTGGTTCCACCGTCGCAATTGTGCAGGCGCGCATGGGGTCAACTCGATTGCCTGGAAAAATCCTGGCAGATCTTTGCGGTGCACCAATGTTGCAGCGTCAGCTTGAGCGCGTTCATCGTGCTACATTACTTGACCGAGTTGTCGTGGCCACCTCAACGAATGAGACCGATCTTTTAATAGCCGAGCTGTGTAAAAGTTTAGGTGTTCCCTGCTTTCGCGGCGACCTCAATGATGTCTTAGCTCGCTTTCTTGGTGCGATCAATGAGTTCGACCCCGAGGTTATTGTGCGAATCACCGCGGACTGTCCACTCATGTCCCCCTCAGTTATTGACTCGATCGTTCAGTCGTTTTTTGAATCTAATTGTGATTACTTATTCAACACCCTGGATCCGACTTTTCCCGACGGCGTTGACGTTGAGGAAATTCGAGTCAGTGCTCTGCGCGCCCTGGCACGGCTAGGCACCGACACACGTGAGCGCGAACGTGTGACGTTGGGGATTTATCGCCGTCCCGAGCAATTCGTTGTGCGTAATTTCACGGGCGACCCCGATCTGTCCAATTTACAATGGACGGTTGATTCACCTGAGGATTTGGAGTTCGTGAGATGGGTCTATACCGAACTTTTTTACACCAACCCAAATTTTGATCTTGCTGAGATTATCGAATTACTCGGGGAAAACATCAATAAATCTCGGCCGGATTCTGATTCACGGCGCAATTTGGCCCTGGATGGTCTCAATACCGGGGTGATGCAGCACTGAAATCGCGCGCCGAGCCCCACCGATATATAGTTGAACTGTAAATTATCTACTGGTGCAACGAAAGGGAAGCACATGCCTGCTACTACCGCGGATACTTTGGCCCTGCCCCGTTTTGAGATTCCCATTAACGCGGTGCCGCGCGCAGTTAAGCGGATCACAACCGCGCCACAGGGGCACGAAGGTGAAGGCTTCCCCGTACGCCGAGCATTTGCCATGATCGAACAATCCGATCTGGACCCGTTCATCCACATGGATCAAATGGGTGAAGTCGAATACGCACCCGGTGAGCCTAAAGGGACCGCTTGGCACCCCCACCGCGGATTTGAAACTTTCACCTACTTAATTGACGGACAGTTTCTGCACCAAGACTCCAACGGCGGCGGCGGAATCATTGAATCAGGTGGCACCCAGTACATGACGGCAGGAGATGGAATCCTGCACATTGAGACCCCGCCAGCCCACTTGGTTAAATCCGGTGGACTATTCCACGGAGTGCAACTGTGGATCAACCTCCCCAAAGGCAAGAAAAGAATTGCACCGCAGTACCAAGACCTGCAGGGGCTTGACTCCTCGATGGTGACCAGCCCAGACGGTGGAGCGCTCGTCCGCATACTCGCCGGGCAAGTTGCCCAATTCGCCGGACCCGGAATCTCCCATACCCCTCTTGCAATCACACACGTGACCTTGGCTCCCGGCGCTGAAATAGAAATTCCATGGCGGAAAGATTTCAATGCACTGGCATACGTCTTAACGGGGGACGGAGCGGTCGGGGCGGAACTGCGCCCCATCGGGACCGGGCAAATGGCCGTTCTCGCCGATGGCGACACGGTCAAGTTACGTGCCGATCAATCCCAGGAATCACGCTCACCCAATCTTGATGTGTTTCTGATCGGCGGCGTGCCCTTGCGTGAACCAGTCTTCCAATACGGCCCATTCGTCATGAGCACCAAGGCTGAGGTTATGGAGGCTTTTGAAGACTTCCAAGCAGGTCGCTTTGGGCACATCCCGGCCGACGCCGTTACACCCCACCAAATGTAACAACAGGGAAAGCGCACCCGTGCACACAAGAACGAGTCTCACTGGCTACAGGTCTTAAACCCTTATGCTTACCTGATGCCCATGATCCCCACTGGAATCTACGTACCGATCGTTACCCCCTTTGATGGGCAAGGGCAAATCAATGTGGAGGAGTTGCGCTCGCTACTCACCTCAATGATCGAATCTGGGGTTTCGGGTTTCGTAGCGGCCGGGACCACCGGTGAGGGCTACGCATTAAGTTTTGACGAACGCCGCCTCATTCTTACGACAATTGTCGACTGTGTAAACGGAGTTGTCCCAGTATTCTCTGGAGTAGGCGGCATGAGCACTCAAGAGGCGGTTGATCAAGCTCTACTGGCTAAGCGCTCTGGCATCACCGGGTTAATGCTCGCTGCTCCCGCCTACTGCCTACCCACCGAATCAGAACTTGCCACCCACGTCACGAATGTGGTCAATTCTGTGGAACTCCCCACGATTCTCTACGACTACCCGGATCGGACCGGAGTTTCATTTACCCGCACCGTCCTGGAAAAAGTCGCCGGCGACAAATTAATAGTAGGGATCAAAGAAGCCTCCGGTGACCTCACCCGTATTGCCTGGCTCGGTGAAGACTTCAGCGATCAGCTGGCGATTGTGTGCGGGGCCGACCTCGACTCTCGGGCATTCCTTGACGCCGGAGTGAACTGCTGGATCGGCGGAATGGCAAATCTTCTGCCGGGGGCCCACGTCGCGATGTTAGACGCCAATCAAAGAGAAGTGGTCTTCGCGGCCATCTCGCCGATTCTTCGCTTCATTGAGTCGGGCGACTACAACGCCAAAGTCAAAGCCGGCATGAACGCACTTGGCGCACATGTCGGTGCACCCCGTGCGCCACTTGAATCATTTGAAACAAATGTGTCAGGCCTGGCGGAACTGACATTACTACTAGTCGATGCCGGAAAATGGGCACCAAGATTCACGTGAGCGTCCGCACGAACACTTTGATAATTGGTGGCGGAATTATCGGGGTCAGCATCGCTTCTTCGTTAACCGACCGCGATGTGATGATCATTGACTCAGGTGAGCCACGATTCGGTACCTCGATCGGCAATGCTGGTCATGTTGTCGTGAGTCACGCCCAACCATTTGCCGCTCCGGGCATGATTGCTATGGGTGCCAAATCCCTGCTTCACGCTGATGGCGCCTTCGCTTTTTCAGCACACTTGCCCCTGCAGGCTGCTTCCTGGATCGCAAGTTTTATGCGAAATTGCACAAAAGGGAATGTGGAAAAGTTCACGCCTGGCATTTTGTCCCTATTACGCACCAGCGCCGAGTTGATCCACTCAAGCGGTGTAACCACCACGTCCCTCCCGACCTGGGAAGTTTTCACGTCCCATAAGGCGATAGAGCAATCACGCGTCGAATCCGAACATTTTTCCCACCTAGGGATCAGGGCACTTCTCATCAATAGATCTGAGGCACTAGAGCAAGAACCGAGCCTCACCCCCAAGGTTAAGGCAGTTGTTGAACTGGGCGAAGACTTCGGGCTTGATCCACGCGAACTGTGGCAACGACTCCGAGCCACCAATCCGGATCTGATTTTCCACTCACACGAACTCGCCACAGCCATCGCCCCCTTTAAAGGCCAATACTTGGTCACAACCACAAGCGGTATGCAAATCAGGGCCAAGAACATTGTGATCGCAGCGGGTTCCTGGTCCGGTGAAGTGGGTGCGCTCTTAGGAATCAAAGTTCCCATTATCGCGGCAAAAGGCTACTCGGTAACTGTCCCGATGCGCAAAGGAACGAATTCACTTCACCCCATGATTTTTGCTGACGAAAAAACAGCAACCGATCCCTTGGGCGATCACCTACGCATGAGCGCGCGATTTGAATTAACCCACGCCAATGATCGATCCATCAAAGAAAAACGGATACGTCAACTCTATAAACGGGCTGCAACGGTACTGAACTTGCCGCTAGTCCCCACGGATCTTGCCGAACTATGTCCTTGGACCGGACTGCGCCCGGCCAGTGCTGATGGCGCTCCCTACATTGGTCTGGTGCCTGATCTGCCCGGGGTATACCTCGCAACCGGGCACGGATTGATTGGCACGGCGCTTTCATTAGGCACGGCAGATTTGATTTCCCGCTACATCAGGCGCCAGGCAGTGACCCCCGCCGAACTAACATTAAGTCCACATCGTTCTCGTCATTAAAGGACACTTATGGAAACCAGCAGGATTTGGCATTGTGTTGATTCACATACCGAAGGCATGCCAACCCGGGTCGTTGTCGGCGGCGTTGGAGTCCTTCCCGGTGCAACCATGGAGGAACGCCGCCAGTACATAGTGAATGAAGCCGATCACCTACGCACCTGGCTCATGTACGAACCCCACGGTCACAGCGCGATGAGTGGCTCAATCTTGCAACCACCCACTCGTCCGGATGCGGATTGGGGTGTTGTCTACATTGAGGTTTCGGGCTGCCTGCCCATGTGTGGTCACGGAACAATTGGAACGGCGACGGTCCTCGTCGAAACCGGTATGGTCGAAGTCACTGAACCTGAAACAGTAATTCGCCTTGACACGCCTGCAGGACTTGTGACTGCACGCGTTCACGTTGACGGAACTCGGGCAAAGTCAGTCACGATTGAAAACGTGCCGTCATTTGTCACCGAGCTTGATGCCATAGTCGAGGTTCCTGGGGTCGGCGCGGTGCGCTACGACATGGCCTACGGCGGAAACTTTTATGCAATCGTCGAACTCAGTGAACTGGGCCGAGAGTTTGGCAAGGAACACGCGCCCGAGCTGCTCGAACTTGGCCTCTCGATCATGAATGCAATTAATACCACCAATCCACCGGCCCATCCCGAGAATCCGGCGATTGGTCACGTCCATCATGTGCAATTGGTTGCTGCCGACAGCACAGCCCAATTTTCTCGGCACGCAATGGTGATTTATCCAGGCTGGTTTGATCGGTCACCGTGCGGGACCGGAACGAGTGCCCGTGTTGCCCAACTTGTTGCCCGCGGACAACTTGCCATCGGTGAACCTCTAATCAACGAGTCAATCATTGGAACCCGCTTCACCGGGCGCGCAATCGGTACAACAACGGTGTCTGGCGTACCTGCAATCCTGCCGGAAATTACTGGACGGGCCTGGATCACCGGAACTTCACAGCACATGCTGGCCCCCGATGACCCGTTTC
>JAPKAV010000022.1 GCA_028825115.1 Candidatus Nanopelagicales bacterium
GCCACCGCCACCGCCACCGCCACCGCCACCGCCACCGCCACCGCCACCGCCACCTGGCGGTGCGGGTGCGGGTGCGGGTGCGGGTGCGACGGAGCAGGGAGCAGGTTGAGCTGGAGTATCGGATAGGGCTCCGATGTAAAGAAGATGAGCCGTGGTTGATGCACCAGGACTGCACACGATTGATTTGGTCGAAAGCTGAACCAGAGAGCTTTCTACCTGTGCGGGCGTAGCTGATCCGTTAGCACCCAGGTAGATTGCTGCGGCTCCTGCGACGTGCGGGGACGCCATAGACGTTCCCGACATTGTTGTGGAGCACGTGTCGCACATAATTGCTGCCGACTCGATGGAAGAACCAGGAGCAAAAATGTCGACAACCGTTCCCCAATTGGAGAATCCACTGCGGTAATCATTGCTAGCCGCAGAAGCCACAGTTATCGCGTTACCCGCTCGTGCCGGAGAGTAGTATTTGGCGTCGTCGTTACTATTCCCAGCCGCGACGACTACTGAAATCCCAGATGCGACCAAGTTGTTTACCGCGGCATCAAGCGTATTGTTACCACCACCACCAAGGCTCATGTTGACCACCGCTGGTCGAGTGGGAAAATTGAGTGAATGATTTGTTCGCACCCAGTCCAATCCAGCGACAACATCTGACATTGAGCCCGAACCCCAGCAATTCAGGACCCGCACACCAACAACTGTTGCCTCTTTTGCTACTCCGTACTTTGTCCCGACCGCCGTGCCTGCAACGTGTGTTCCATGGCCCTGGCAGTCATCTGGGTTGAAGTCGTCATCTACCGCGTCGTAGCCGCTAGCCACCCGACCAGAAAATTCTTCGTGCGTGGCGCGAAGGCCAGTGTCAACTACGTACACGATAACGCCGCAGCCTTCTCCGCCTCCTTCGTAAGTTGTGCTCAAGGGCAGGGATCGTTGATCCACTCGATCAAGGCCCCAAGGCGCATTTACTTGCTCCGCACCAGAGTAAATTGAGACTTTGGCGTCTACCTCTACCGACAGCACTCCAGGGTCATTTGCGAGATCTTGGGCATCTCTTGTTGTTAATTCAACTGCAATGGCATCGACTGCTTGGCTCATCACTTCTTCAACGTCACCGCCAATAGAAACGGCTTTTTCTTGGACCCTTTTGAGTACTCGATCATTTTTGACCATGACAACAAACGACTCAGTAACCCCCTCGGCAGGTGAGTTTCTCTCTGGCTTTGCCGCAACAATTTTCTTCTCCGCAACAGATTCCTTCACACGCTTACTAGTTCCGAAAGCTTCTGAGCAGGTAGGGGGGGCGGGAACAGCGTAAGTGAACGCGTTGTCCATGGTCACATTTCCGCCAGGGGCTGTGACTGACAAGTTAACAACACCAACCGAAGCAGCCGGGGTAATCACGGTAATGGACGATTCTGAATTAACAACGAATGAACGTGCAGCTACCCCTCCGAAAGTGACTGCTGTCGCTCCCCACAGGTTCGCTCCTGTGATTACGACGGCAGTGTTACCGTTAATGGGGCCAGTAACTGGACTGATTTCAATCAGGCCAGGGGCTTCGCCGTAGGTGAAAAAATTACTTTTAATTGTCATTCCATTGGCGTTCGTGACGGCGACATCAATTGTCCCCGCTGCATGAGCCGGAATAGTGACACTCATTCTGATATCGGAATGGACGGTCAAACCCACCACGCGGGTCCCGCCAAAAGTAACGGAGGACGTACCGGACACGGTAGTGAAGTTTTTACCAGTTATTAATACGGAAACCGCTCCTGACGTTGGTCCGGAGGTACGCGACATGCTCGTGACAATTGGCCGCTCCTGGCTGTATATGTAGCCATCTGCTTTTGACCCGGTACCGGCAGGAGTTGTCACGGACACGTCGACAGCCCGATCAGCTTCGTCACTGGAGATCGAGTACAGGTACCGGCCAGGCACAGCTGGCGAGACTCCGGCTGAATTGGAGATCAACGCTTGCGCTCCACCGTCTTTCCAATTTGCTGGATCGTCGCTTGCAGTGGCAATAATGCGTGAGTTTGTTCTGGTGTTGGGGTCGGCGTACCCGATGACGAATTTTCCATTACCGGCGTAAGTGGGTGTGCCCACCGTGGCGTAGTTGAAAACGACATCGACATCACCAATTTCACGCCCAGTTACCGACGAACGGTCGACGATTAACAATTGAAATGAGAATTTTGGGCCGGAAGATGGATGCTCACCAACATTGATCCAGTTCACACAGTAAGCAGGTGAGCCATCCCAGGTGATAGCACCGTGGGTCGTGGGGCTAGTTGACCCGTTTCTCGTGTCAACATCGGTGAAAAGTGGAAGAATTACGGGCCTGGTAGTGGTTCCTAGGACCACACCCCGGTAGTCAGAAAATGACCCACTGTTGTTATCAAACGCGATTCCGCCATTGTTGTTGATTTGAATCTTGTTGTAGGAAGTGCCGAACCAGTTCGCGTTAAAACCTAACGACGGGTTCCTGTTTAAACCATAGTCATCCGTGCGGCCTAATGAATTTGCTGAGCACCCCGCTGCATCAACGATTGCGGCTGACTGAATTTTCGGCAACTTTCCAGAATCGGGGCCCACCGAAGCTGCTCCGTGCTCTTTAAGTTTTGCTTCGGCGACCGCAATCGGGTCGCTTTCCTTGGGTGACGGACCGGTTTCGGACATACTGTCAAAAGATGAAGAGCCTAGTGTGGGAGTCGTTGCGGTGATCTGCGAATCTGAGACAACGGTGACAGCACTGGCGGCCGTGCCTCCAATTTCAACGGATGTTGCATCAGTGAAGTTAGCACCGCTAATCGTGACGGACTGCCCGCCCGCGTACGGACCAGTGTTGGGTGTTATGCCTGTTATCTGCGGGCGACTTGCCCCTGTTGGGTCACCTACGAAAAGCAGCAAGTTCGGGGATCCACTTTTCGGGTCAGTGACAAGTCCGGCGGTCGCTTGGCCGGCCAATGCGGCAGAAACTTGTGAGGGGTTCGCTGACGTGTTGGCGCTTAAATAGACCGCTGCCGCCCCCGCAACGTGTGGGGACGCCATTGATGTGCCCGACATCGTTTCTGAGCAAGTGTCACACGACACTGAGGCAGACAAAATGTTGGACCCTGGGGCAAAAATATCCAAGGTCGAACCGTAGTTGGAGAAATAGCTGCGGCTATCAGTGCTTGTCGTGGAACCTACGGTCACTGCGGATGTGGCCCGAGCGGGTGAATAACCGCTCGCCGGTGCGGAAGAGTTACCGGCTGCCACGACAACAGTCACACCCGAGTTGCTCAACGATTGCACGGCTGCATCCATGGTGACACTAGCTGGGCCCCCGAGACTCATGTTGGCAACAGCTGGCTTACCCGGGTGATTTGTGCCGTGATTCGCTGCGATCCATTCGAGACCACCGATAACTCCCGAGTAGGAGCCGGAACCCGAGCAGGACAGTACCCTCACGCCAACAACCGTTGCCCCTTTAGCGACACCATACTGTGTCCCGACCGCCGTGCCGGCAACGTGGGTGCCATGCCCATGACAGTCCTCGGGGTTGCTGTCGTTATCGACCGTGTCGGTCCCAGCTGCTACTCGGCTCGAGTATTCGGTGTGACTTGCACGAATTCCTGTATCAACGATGTACACAACGACACCGGACCCGGTCCCGTAAGGATCGTAGGAATTGTCGAGTGGAAGGTCACGCTGGTCAATTCGGTTGATGCCCCACGTTGGATTTGCTTGGTTTGACACGGTAACGACCCCGTCGGCTTCTATTTCAACTACAGACGGATTTTTCCTCAGTTCGGCCGCTGCTTCGTCAGAAAGTTGGACAGCTAGTCCAGGGAACACATTTGTATAAGTTTGCGTTACGGTTCCGCCCAAGGTTTCGACAACGCCTTGGGTAGATGCAATATTTGCTTCACTACTGAGTTGCACGATGTATGAAACGAGAGGGCCATCAAATGTGGAGGGGGATTCGCCAAGAACCTCTTCAACACATTCAACTTCATCAGACTCTACGTCACTTGAATCCAGATCCGTGAGTGTCGCACACAACTCGTCGGTGGCGCTACTTGACTCGGTGGCGCTACTTGACTCGGTGGCGCTACTTGACTCGGTGGCGCTACTGGACACCCCGCCGAGGAGAGAAGCTGCTAGTACAGCGTTCGCAATCGCGATTTTAAAAAAAGTGGATTTATTCGCCCTCGACCGCACGGCCTTCAATTTGTTCATGTAGGTTAGAGGTCCGAAGGGTGGTAAATGGTTCCTTCCCCAAGGAATCGGCCTAAATTAAGGGTAAGTCCGCCATTTTCTTGGGATCACTGCTTTGAGTAGACGGATTTCTCAAGCGCCTTCTCCAGACCTCCGCCCTCTAAAAAAGAGTAGTTCCTCATAACAGGCTCAAATAATATGTGACCTTGTCAAGGATTTGGGGGCTATGTCCTTCACATTCTGGGAAACCATTTGCAGCAAACCCTTGGGTAAGTCCGCCGGTCTATCCGCCTGTGGGTTTCCCTGTCTTGCCCCAATTTTGCGCTAGTTGGGTTCAATTTCTCCTGGGATCCAGGTCTTTTCGAACCACGGCTCAAGTGGACCGTACAAACGAAAAATCGCAAACCACGATTTACCGGGCCGCGTTTGAATCCAGTTACCCGCATGCAAAGACGGCTGATTTGGACCAACTTTTATTAATACGCTGCCGTCATCCTGGGTGTGCAAATCCTTACGCATACTGTTGACACTGGGAAACTTTTGGTCAGTCTGCAGCATTGATCTGGATTGCGTGTCGTACACCGTGAATGACCAGAAGTCTTTCGCTGGTGCATCTGGCGGGAGACGGAGCGTGTAAGTACGGTCACCGTCGAGCCACTCCCCTGCGCTGTCTCGTGCGATGACCCCATACTGCGAACCAATTCCTGGAGTTTTGATCATCATGGCGGGCGTATTCACTGTTGCCAGATAAAACATCATCAGTCGCGCGTCAGCATCCTTGCCACCGGCGCCGCCGTCGACCATGAACCTATAATCGGCGGCGTACAAAGGTGTGTACCACTTACTGTTTTCCTCACCATAAATATACGCCTCGGGGACGCGCGGGCGGAAAGTTACTGTTCGAGCGTACGCGTTAGCGGCAGTTGCGGCCTTTTCAAAAAATGCGGTCCGCGTCGCAGACTTATCGAACGACTCTCCTTTTCGAATCCCAAGACCACTAGCCACACCGAGTATTTCTGGGTTAAATGCGGAAGCAGGTTCCTTTTGAATTACATTGTGGACTTCTTCGAAGAACGATGCGTGGTTCGAGTGAATCGTATTTTTCTTCATTCCAGACGCATTTAACCAATTCATCGCAGGTGGGTTGCTTTTGTCCTTGAGTGCGTATGCCTTAATTCCATTTCGAAAAGAATCCGAAGCAGGTTTCGTCTCGCCATCAACAAGCATTCCCCGGCAAGGGACCCAGTTGATGTATGTGGGGGTATGCGCAATGAAATACGTCTGCCCGTCAACCTCGGCGGTTTCTCCGTTAGCGACACTGTTCAATGGACCTGCATAGTCTGGTCCCAGGACCAAGTACTTCCCCCCTTCAGACCGATCTGGTCCGGGTGCACCCATGTCAACAACGAAAGTAAAAGTTGCGTCATTTATCGTGCTCGGGCCGCACTTAGGAGGAATTTCGAGAACAACCGGGCCTGACTTCTCCAGATCAAGAATGCCAAACGCGTACACCGTATCCGTGTTAGCAGTGAGATAAAGGCTGTTTGAATCCATGAGATCATCACAAATAAGCCAGTTTTGCTCTGTGTTTCCGCTGGAAAAGTTGCTTTGTGTGGCCGAGCGAATGGCCTCAAGGCTTGCCACGGGAACCATATTAAGAAAGAGCGAAACGGCTCGCTGATAATCGACCGCATCTAAAGCTGATTTAACCGTGGGTCCAGACGGGAAACCATCAGCAAATTCGCAGCGGACACCGTCCACTTCTACTTTATTGGCCGTTAATAAATCCGCAGGGATTTCTGCGTTTAAATTTTTAGTCATGCATCTGTCCTCACTCCGGCTTCCGCACTAACGATACATTCTTGCGGACCCCAACATCGTACACGCGACATTGAACAGGCTTGCACCTAAAGTCAATGTTGAGAAAAATCAGGTCAGTTTGTTTCTTACCATCACCTCTAGTTCAGTTCAAGTGAAGAAATCTAAGGCCGGCAAAAAATTCATGACACCACGATCCTCGAAACGTTCATTGTCACTTTCTTTTTTATGTGAAGAAATAATAAGTCATTGTGCAAACAACGTGGGGTGGGTCACAGCCCCGCTGGCTTTGCAGAGTTTTACTGGTGGTGCTTACATTGAGGTGTTTTTGCCACTCGTGCGATTTGCCAATGTTCTCTGCTACGGCAGAGGTGCGGCAGTTGCTATGTCAGAATTGATTTCTTGCAGTGCAGTCGCTAATACCGATTCCGCAGTTCTCACAAGTTTTCATTCTGGAACCTTTCCGTTGCCGGAACGACTTACTGGCTTAAAAGAAGGTTTGCTTATTCAGTTGTCCTTTGCCGCTTAGCTGTGACAAGAATTTAGGTGAGTCAATGTGGATTTTCTAAAAAAAACTCTTTCTGTCAATAATAGTCCTGAAAGCCGATGAAAGTTAATGGCTAAAATATGCGTTTTCCGCTGGGTGAAGGAGATCACCGTTTTTGTTGGCTCTTACATTCCGTTGAGCGAAGACGGAGCAGGAGCAGTTGAGAGAGTTTTGGTGCCCTACCGCACTTGGATAGTTACGTCCGAATTTTTCAGTGTCTTACCCACGCCGACGGTCGCGTTTCGCAGAATCGGGTCAGAAGGCATGGTCCTGCACCGGCGTGGGTTGAAGCCACTCACCTTTGACTCCATCTCAAGCGTCACCTTTTTCTAATGACTTTTCGAGCGCCGCGATGGCATCTTGCTGTTGAGCGCTGAGGGCTTTAATTGCATGCAACTGGCTACGAATGTCCGATAACTCCTCTTGTGGTTTCTGCTTTTTCTTTGGGGACAGGAAAAAATTTGCAAGATAACCCGTCAAGGTGCCGAAGATTCCTACTCCTGTCAGGATGACGAATGCACCGAGGAGGCGGCCTTCCGTTGTCACCGGATACTGATCGCCGTATCCGACCGTTGAAAGCGTGACGACCATGTACCACAGTGCATCTTGGGCGGTGGTGATGTTTGCCTCAGGCGATCGGGGTTCGATGGCCAGCATCCCAAGACTGCCGAATTCGAGCATGAGAATCGTGACAAAAATTAAGATGAAAAGAGCTGTGTCTGCTCTGTCCTTAATAATTGCGTCCCTGATCTTTCGGACCCCGAACTCCTTTAGAAGTCGGTAGACCTTGATCAGACGGAAAAGACGAAAAACGTTTGTTTGGGAAAAAGGCAAACATGAAAGAAAGTCAGCCCACCCGTATTGGCGAAGAAGGTACGCTGACTTGGACGGCGACTTGATGAGTCGAATCAAAAAGTCTATTCCGAAGAAAAAGAAAAGAACAAAATTGGTAAGAATAAGAATCGCGCTCAGGATTGAATCCCCGAAAATGATCAGCAAGGTCATATTGAAAATAGAAAGCAAGGACAGCAACGCCATGAAGATTTCGTAGCCAGCGCTGAACATTGCCGTCGACTTCGAGGGCGTTTCCCTTTTTTTCTCTACCACCATCATAGTTTCCCAAGACTCATGGCAGGCGAAAAGTTCCCACGCCGCAGAAATAGTGAATTCCCACGTCTAAGGCAGCCTTCGTCACGGAGGAAGGGTTGTTAGTGGAGTGTCTGTCTTGTGCGGCTAATGGATTCTGCATGGCTTTCACCAATGGCCAGCGCAGTCTTACCTCAACTTTGCGAAATCGCACCAAGTCGCACACTCTTGGCAGGTTATGCGAATGCTTTCCCGACAGTCGAAGCCTCCGGTGGTGGTCACGAAGATTCGTCGGGCGGCTAGCTCGAGCATGACGGTGGAACGACATCCGAGGCGTAGACCGAACAGGCACAGCAGTGGATAGAACAGGGCGAGGAAATCTTCGGTGGCTGCTGCGCAATGCCCCCAAACACATGGAAGCAGTCAGGCACAAAATTCGCCACGGCTAAAGCACGCGTCCACTTTCGCGCACAAAACTTCTGTGCGTTTGAATGAAACCGGGGGACCTTACAGTTATGTTCGACCCTTAGTTACGGGAATTTAAAAAGAGTGAAGCGGCTTTTTGTAACCCGGCTGCGGACCGAGGCCTCGGCCACATAACTCGCTCCCTTCGCTTAGATCGACACGGGAGTCGCTAGTCTCTTAAAGGGAACGTGGATTAGTTCGTACACCGGTTTCAGCGACAGTAGCCATGTGACTGGCGAAGAGAAAATTATGATCATTAAAACCCGCGGAAGTTACGCGGTTGGAACCTGACACCCTCGCTCAAAAGGTACCAAAAACATGGAGCCGTCTTAGAGATTCGAACTGGCGGACCTACGCATTACGAGTGCGTTGACCAACCTCCTACAGAAGAGGAATACACCTAAATACCTTCGCATGCGGATGTGTCGCGAAAGGAAGCATCTATTATTCTCAATTGATAAAAATGCAGATGAGACGTCTTGCCAGTGGTTGTGTTGCAGCGATGGTGGCGTCGTCTTTGTTGGCTTCGCCGTCGGCGGCAAAGAACCCTTAGGTCGCTCCTTCCGTAATTAATTGGCAGTCAGGTCACCCCTGGAACGGGGCGTCAGTCTTCTTGAGTCTTGCCAATCAAGCACTCACCACCGTGTATTTACCCCTAGACGAATTGCCGACTCCTAAGCTTGCGCTCTCTAAACGTGGTCGCTATTGCGGGACAAAATTTTTTGAAATCCAATGTTGATGAACAAGTCCTGATGACGGCTTCGATTCGTACCCGGCTTAAGAAGGGCGGCCCGATTTGGGTTACAGGTTTTTACCTGTGACAGCGTCGTTACCTGTAAAATTGAAGCACGTGACGACCGTACGATTATCTCTGAAAAGAAATTTCGAGTAAAGATAACGTGGTCGAGCATTGTTCAAAGTTTTCGTTGCAGCGAACCAATTCGTTTACGTTTGGGACAAATAGGACAGGCCCCTTCTGAAGTGGATGGTCATAATCGATGAGGTACGCCTGAGTTGTGTGTAACGGTCAGTGGTTGACTGCGAAGGCAACCGTGTTGCTCGAATCTGATTTCAAAACCCCAAATACCTAAGATTCCTCCAGGCCTATAAGGTAAAGGTCGTTATGTCTTAATTATCAAAGGAATCGGTGAAAAAATGGAAGAAAAAACCTTATTGAATTTGTGGAATGACAAAAGATCTCAGATTATCACGGCTCAAGTTGCCCCTTCCTTGGTGCTTATTGCGATTTTAGTTGTTGCCGCTTTTGGTAAGTTCGCTGACGCGTCTGACAGCGTGAAGTTTTTAGCGATCGGAGTTGCTGCCGCAACTGGCATTCTCGCCGTGATTTCTCAATACGCGGCCATCCGTGAAGCGAAGGCACTTCTCGCAGACATTAATCAAATGGAAAAAGCTAGTGCACTAGCGAAAAAAGTTGGGGAATCTAGCGTATTTCTGTCCCTTACCGGCGTAGCTATTATTGGCCTAAGTCTGGCTGTGTTTGCGCTCGTACTTTGGGCGGTTCTGGGGTAACACTTTTGACAAAAGTGATGAGGAAGAAGTCCCTAAAGACCAAGCCCGAGCAAATGAGCGGTCGCCTAAAAACTTTCACTCCACAGGCGAACTGAATTTTTTTTTGGCCGCTCATTTGCCGCTTACAGGTCTAACTTATGAGTACTTTGTATCGACCCTTACCGCAGTCCGCGCGGTCCGTGTAGGTGATTGCCACCAAATCGAATTTTGACGCCTCAAGTCGCAAGGAAAATGTTCGCACACACGGGACAAGCGCGAATTTGTCTGGCAGGAGACTGACCGCCGCGAAACTAGATGGCGTCAAGTTCAACAACTCCAAGACGCGCGGTGGAAGCATAAAGTCTCCCGCGAAATAGGAACCCGACTGCCGCTTGGTGGAACGTATTTTCAAATATTTTCCTCGCTAGGTTAAACTGCAATTGTGTTGCTGTGAATCGACGTGATCCATGGGGGATTCAATAAAAACGATATATCTGCTTGTGGCAGCCAGCATCGTTGCACTCACAATGACGGGGTGCGCTAGTAGTGACTCGGGTAATGCGGCATCTGACTCGAACGTTGAAGTGGAGTACCCGACTAACGATCAGGGCACTTTCGTTGCAGATCTTCTCGCTGACCCACTGCCTGAGGATCAAGCGACCCAACGAATCGAAGACGCCGGATACATTTGGCGGCTCGGCATGGTCGATGGTGAATTCCTCCTCACGACCAAAGACCTACGACCGGAACGTCTCACGTTGACAGTTGCAGATGGTCTAGTCATAGATGCGGCTTGGGGATAGCAGTAACACAACGATGTTGAATGAAAGCAACAAGAACTCTGCAACATAGAAACCCGACAGCAACCCGGTGGCACACGGACACACTTAGTGTCACCCTGATGTAGCGCGTGGCAAGACAAATTTTAGTAAAATAATGTTGTGATCCGAAGCAAAACCATCCTCTGATATTTTACTTGATCGTGAGCGAATGGGGGTTAACGTGGATGCGTCTGAGCAACCGTTTAGTAGATGGTTCAAGGAGCCCGACGTGAACATCCTCGGGGTGCCATCCTGGGATACGAAGGTCGTGACCTGATGAGAAGACACCTCAGTGTTACCTGGCTGGTTGCACTTGTGACATTTTTGGCACTACTCGCCTCCGCGGCATTTAGGTCGTCCATGGGTGTCATGCTGATGCCTTTCGAATTAGAATTCGGCTGGACACGATCAGCTATTTCACTCGCAGTTTCGGTGAACTTAGTGCTTTACGGTGTGACTGCACCATTCGCCGCGGCACTAATGGAGCGCTTTGGGATTAGACAGGTTGCTATCGTTGCGCTAACTCTGATCAGCCTCGGTACGGGCTTGACGGTTTTCATGACCGCATCGTGGCAACTGGTAGTCCTGTGGGGTGTTCTTGTCGGATTAGGTGTGGGCTCCACTGCTCTTTTTTTTGGAGCATTGATAGCGAACCGCTGGTTTGTTAAGCGCAAAGGTCTTGTGATTGGAATATTGGGTGCCGCGTGGGCTACCGGACAACTCGTATTTCTCCCGGTCATCACAGCTTCCATTGACGCATTTGGTTGGCGCTCCTCCTCACTCGCGATCGCAGCCATGAGCGCGCTACTCATTCCCGTCGTCTGGCTAGTGTTTGCTGATCGGCCAGCAGACGTAGGTAAGCGCCCATTCGGTGCAACCGGCCCAGTGACAGAGCAGGAGTGTAGGCAAAACTCCAGTCATAGTGGGTGGGCCGCTACTCAGGAGGCCCTTCATGCTTTGGCTTTTGCTTCCAAGACTCGGACATTCTGGCTGCTCGCTGGAACTTTTTTTTGTGTGTGGGTGGACAACAAACGGAATCGTGAGCACGCATTTTGTTCCTTCGGCGCACGATCATGGAATGGGTGCAACTGCAACTGCAGCTGCGAGTGTGCTCGCCGCCGTCGGGATCTTCGACCTAATAGGAGTGATTGGCTCAGGTTGGCTCAGTGACCGATTTGACCCAAGAAAGCTTCTGAGCGTCTACTACTCGTTCAGGGCCTTGGCCTTGATCGGCCTACCACTTTTCCTCGGGCCCGAGATAGACCCCCCTCTGATCGTATTAATGGTACTTTTCGGATTGGATTGGGTGGCCACAGTTCCCCCGACCGCGGTGTTATGCACAAGAATATACGGTCCCGAACGTGGACCCATTGTTTTCGGATGGGTTTTTGCTGCACACAAGATTGGTGCTGCTGCAGCCGCCTTGAGCGGAGTCATCCGCGACGTATCGGGTGACTATGCAGCAGCCTGGTACCTTGCAGGATTCCTAGCCGCCGTTGCCGCGTGCGCCGTGCTACTAATCCCTAAGCGCGCGACCCTCTCGCACGACCGAAAAGAAAGCTCAACCTATAGGCTGTAGAAATAAAGTCCGGTGTTGCTACGAGTTAGGTGCAATTTGCGAATCTCACGGCCAAACCGGCAAGGATTTGTCGGCAAGGTTGTTAAAAGCTACTCTGCACAGATCAGATAAGTTTGGGTCAAGTGATACCAAAGCCGAAACGCCCGGCCAACAAGGGAAAATACTTGGTGGTCCCGGCAGGATTCGAACGTGCGACGTAAGGTTTAGGAAACCGTGTCGTCTATGCGAAAGATAAAGATGAAGAAGAAGAGTCGTAGTGATTTCCTGGTTTGAATCGCCGCAACCGCCTTGGGTGGAAATGATCTCTGGAGTCCTGTGGCTTTGAGCTTGAATCGATTCGATCAATTCATGTAAATGATTTTTGCCATTGAATACTGAAATAACAACCGAAACGGGTGCTTGCGTGTTAGGTGCTGTTCCCACGCAGTATGTATTCCTTGGTATGGTGTTGTACCATGCGGGTCCCCACTTTCGAGAAGCTTGCAGTTGGGCCACGCACGCTGATTGCTGGCGTTCTCGGGGGAGTCACATCGGCTTTAGCGCTCGTTATTATTTTAACAGTGATTCTTAGCGCCAGCGACTCCGCTAATCCGGGTGCCGAAGGGTATGCGCCCCTGGCTTATTCAGCGTTTGCGATAGTTTTGGCAGCCGTGATTGTCGGCGCATTTGTTCGTCGCGTTCGGATTCATGTCTCGGCTGTGTTCGCTTGGATTGTGGGTGCGGTTTCCTTTGCAGTCAGCTTTGTTCCTTGGTGGGGCCTGACTGGCGGCAACCCTGACCTGGGGGTACTGATTTACCGAGGTCTCAAAGTCCCGCAAGGAATCATCCAGTTCTGGGATCTTTCACTAATTATGCAAAGCGTCGATTGTGCTCGTTGGGGTTTCGACATTTATGCCAAGAACAACGGGTGCCTCGCCGACCCTTCCATTTACGCGCCGGGCATGGTGTGGCTCCGTTTCATTCCATTTGACGTGTTTTCGAAAGCAAATGTTGCCGTTCTTGGTGCAATCATGATCGTGATCTCCTCACTCATGTTGGTGTCCTTGGCCAAGTCTTCCGGTGGAATTGGTCAAATTGTTTTCCTGATCGCGGCGGTGGGTGGCCCGTGGTTGCTTTTGCTCGAGCGGGGAAATATTGACGCGGTGATTTTGTGGGTGGCCGTTGTGTCCGCGCTTTTGGTTTCGAAGATTGGGTTGAAAAGCGGTTCGGATTGGCGGGTTCTGTGGCCATGGGTTGTTGCTGCAATGTTGATTTGGATTGTTGGTACCTGGAAGTACTACCCATTCGCTTTGGGCCTAATGCTCTTGCCAGCCTTACGAATTAAGCGTGGGTGGATTGTGGTGGTCGGATTCGGGATGGCGTCACTGGCGTACGTAATTGCGACCTGGGCAAATTTCCAGTTCAGTGCGCAAGCAAACTCCAGTATGGTGGATTACGGGGACTTTGTAGTGCTGGGGCGGATCCCAGTTGCGGCACGCATGCTGGAATACGGCGACGTGCTGTTTTTCGTACTTGCCGTGACTGCGCTTACTTGGGGATTTCTTGTCGGTCGAAGTGTAATGCGGTTAGGTAGATTCCCGTACAAAAAAATGTCCTGTGCCATGCTTGCCGCCGGTGGATCAGCGTTGTACTTGGTAAGCGTGCTGATATCTGGTTTTGGATACGGCTACAAAGCAGTCTTTCTTCTCCTAGCAATTCCACTATTGTCTCTGTGGGTGGGTTCGCCAACGCGCTCGATTGCGGCATCGAGTCTTTTGGTCATTATTTTCGTTGCAATCGAAAGTTTCGTGGTGTGGAACACAGTGCTGGCGACCACCGTCGGGATTGTGGCTGCAGCATTTTCTTTAGGAGCGGCGGGGCCATTGTTATTTGAGAAACGTGCGAGGAGTGCGATCTCGTGACGCCGGAGCTTTTTTTTCTGGGCCTACTCTGAAAGCGACACGGTCACACTGGGGGCGAGATGGTCATACTGCAAGTGGCTCAGGAAAGACGCACAGTCAGTGGCCGGTAAAGTCGAGATCAACATCGGTTCCATCTAGTGGAGCACCCGATAGCGGTCGCGGTGGTGCAGTCTGAAGCCGAGTGATTCGCACAGTGATAATGCGGGGGAGTTACTTGAGTCGACTTGAAGTGTGAGTTGGTCGCATTCTTGTACACGTGACACATTTGCTAACTCGCACATGAGTATTCGACCAAGGCCACGACCCCGGTATTGCGGGTGGACGTATAAGCGAGTGAGTACGCCCCAGCTGCCAGTGAAGGCAATGCGCCCGGTGGCCACTCGTTGACCCTCGAGAAGGACAGATATGTAGCGCGCTGAGTAGCGGCGCATGATTTCGGTGAGGGCCTTGTCACCCTGGACTTCCAACAACTCAGGGGTCGGTTCGTCTGATATTTTTACCGTGAATCTCACGTCACGTGTACTCGGTTGAATTTCGCTCGCGTCACTCACCATAAATTGGAGATCAGCCGCAAGCTGCCAGCCCTGGGTATCGAGATATTCATCCAACTTCGTGTATGCGGGAAGTGGCACCTGGATAGCTGGTTGCAGTCCGTGCCTTTGGTAGAAAGCGGCCACGTCGAGCAGGGCTTGGTCAATCTCTTTCTCGGGGTCACCGAATGGCCGGGCTCCCATGGGTAGAACTGAATTTCCCTGAAACGTGTCCCCTACGGAGGCTCGCAGAAGCCACTTGCCGTACTTGGCAGTTTCGTCGGCGGGCCATGTTGTCGAGGCCGCCGCTTCAAGTTCACGAATACGCATGCTCAGCGGTGCACCGAAACCGGCTTTCGCGCTGACTTTTTTGACCACGCGCCACTGGGTAATCGATTCAGGATTAAAAGTTGCAAGTGAACCATCACGCCTGCGGATCGTTCGTACGTCATGCAGGACTCCGAGCAGTTCCTCAGTGTTGCCCTGGGAATCTCGCAATGCAATCGTCAACCGCGCGCCAATCTGTGACGCTCCGGGAGGGCTGATCATGGCTTAATTCTAGGAAGTTCTCCGAATTTGTAAACGGCACATGATCGAAGCGGGCCGCGTCGATAAGCTTTGAGTGTTAATGGATGCCCTGAGTACACGGCAGGGTGAGCTCATTCAGGTTGACACTATCCACAAAAATATTGAGGACTTTGCAGACTTGCGTATCGAGATCGGAAACGGTGATGAGCGAATAAAAATCTCATAAGTGCAGTGTCTTAAGCAAAAGCGAGTTCTGGAAATAGCTGGATATTCCTTTGCGATCGCGTAGCAGTCCTTTTATTGAGCGGACGTTAGTATTGAGTATGACAATCGCAGGATTATTTAGCGCCGGGTCCTCAGACTGGCTGCGGGTGAATCCAAAACTGCGCACTTATTGGCATACGCTCATTTCGGTCACAACTGTACCGCTGCTGACAGTCGCGGCAATCGCCATTGCGATCTTTGAGGATGTCCCGATGGTCCGATTTACTGGGGTCGTCAGCATCATGGTGATCATGATTTTTGCGACCTGGGCGTGGGTCTTAGTCACCCGTCGCGTTCGCTCGATTGGCTACCGTCTCGAATCACGCGAATTAAAAGTGAGTAGCGGAATCATGTTTAGGCGAGTGGTGAGCGTCCCATTTGCTCGAATGCAACTAGTTGAGGTGAGTGCTGGCCCACTGGAAAGAGCATTTTCTTTAGCAAGTGTGCAACTGCACACAGCCTCTGCATCAACGGACGCAATAATCCCCGGACTTGATCCTGAGCGCGCTGCCGAGGTTCGTGATGCTCTTGCTGTGCACAGTGCTACCTCAGCTAATTCAGATGCCGCAACTACCGCGGGCCTCTGAGAAATCGATTAGTGAACCTTAATGTCCGATAATTTTTCACGTCCGCAACACACGGCTCCGTTGACGCCGATTCTTCAGTTAATCAATGGATCACCAATCGTGCTTGTGGCGTTTTTTGCTGTTGGGTTGAGCTGGTGGTTCTTACTAATAGGCGTCGTTTTTCTTTTTATTGGCGGGCTTGGTTATTGGGCTTCGTGGCGCAAGCATTTTTTTTGGATTAATGAAAAAGGTGAGCTTGAGGCCAGGTCCGGTATTTTTTTCAGACGGTCCAAGCAGTTGCGAATTTCCAGGCTCCAGTCCGTTGACATCCTGCGGCCGCCTGTTGCTCGATTGCTGGGGTATTCCAGTCTCAAAGTGGAGGTCGCCGGGAGCGGAGACTCGCGCGTGATCTTGTCGTACTTGAGTGATGGGAAAGCTCAAGAGTTGCAGTCTGAGATTTTGAGTGTGGCAAAAGAGGAACGAACATTCACACAATCCTCGGAGCGTGGAAATTATTGGCAGTGGCGGGTCCCGAATGGTCGACTTGTGGCTTCGATGGTCCTCACCACGTCGACCTTCTTTGTTATTATTGGAGCAGTAGCATCCGCCGTAATCGCTCTTTGGGGAGGTGGACTGGCCGCTCTCGCTTTAGCGGTGGGTGGCTCCGCCGCTAGCTTGGCTGGAATTACATCACTATTTAATTTTTCAGTAGGTAGAAATGAACGTGGCATCGCGATCTCGCATGGATTTTTTACCACCGCTCACTACACGGTGTCTCCGATGCGTATCCAGGCGATTTGCTTGGTTCAACCAATTGCCTGGCGACCTTTTGGGTGGTATCGAATCGCTATTAATGTTGCTGGTACTGATCAGAGCGGCAAGAAGTCGGGTCCTCGTGTCTTGATCCCGGTAGTTCATGAGGACACGTTGTCTGAGCTATTTCGCGAGTTGCTTCCCTCCTGTAATCTAGAAACAGAAGATGAGTGGATCGCATCCGCTACAATTTCGAGTTGGCGTTTTCCTTGGCAGGCAGCTCGTCTTGCGGTGAGTGTGACCCCAGACCTTTTTGTGGTTAGGAGCGGAGCACTTACCCGGCGACTCAGTGCCGCGCCACATGAGCGCATCCAGTCAATTCGAATCACACAAGGTCCATGGGAGCGAAAGCTAGGGATTTCGAGTTTGCACGCTGATTCTGTTCCAGGCCCCGTGCGTTTGAATGCTCGTGGGTTGGGCAGTAACGTCGCAGTCCACACCGCGTTGGTAGAACTTGACCGGATGGCCACCGCGAGAAATTCTCAAAGGAGTGATCAGTGGTAGGAATTTTTCAGATTGACACTTGCGTTGTGACTCATACGTTGATGTAATTTGTCAAGTCCGCTCTCATGCGATTGCGTGAAAAGCCCCGTGACCATTTTTGGAACTTGACGTCATCTTTCTGCGTCTTAGCCCTGACAACTTGATCAGGCTAAGAGGAGTAAGAAATGAAACTAGCTAGGAAAATAGCGACTCTGACCGTTTTATCCGGAGTAGCAATGGGAAGTATTGCTCTGGCAACTCCAGCATCTGCCCACGGTTATATGGATGAACCTAAGTCTCGAGCTTTGCTATGTAAAGAGGGTGCGAATCTGAATTGCGGTTCCGTAGTTTATGAACCGCAGAGCCTTGAGTACCTCAAAGGTTTCCCGCTGTCTGGCCCTCCAGATGGAAAGATTGCTTCCGCAAACGGTCAGTTCGGTGGCCTTCTTGATCAACAGTCGAGCGCTCGGTGGGCAAAGACAGACATCACGTCTGGCCCACTACTCATGGACTGGACCTACACGGCCCCTCACTCAACTGACGGCTGGTCCTACTACATGACCAAGCCGGGCTGGGATCAAAATGCCCCGCTGGCCCGTTCTGGATTGGAAAAAATCGCGACGGTAACCCACGACGGGTCAAAAGCCTTTACTAATCCAGATCACGTGATTGACATTCCAGCAAACCGCAACGGATACCACGTGATTTTCGCTGTGTGGGATATTGCTGACACGGTTAATGCTTTCTACAACGTTATTGATGTCAACGTGAACGGAGCGGGCGAAGACGTGGCTGCGCCAAAGGCCCCCACCAATCTAAATGCTGCAGAGAAGATTGCAGGTGGTGTGGGCTTGACATGGATCGATTCAAATAGTGATCGCAGCGATGTCACCTATGCGGTTGCACGCGATGGGGAACAGGTGGGAAAGAGCAGTGGAACGAGTTTCACGGACTTGGAAGTAGTTCCCGGGGAGACCTACCAGTACTCAGTCACGGTCAGTGATGTTCAAGGTAACCAGTCGACACAGTCAGCAATCGTTAACTTCACGTTCGCACAGAACACAGATGCAGATGTCACTGCACCAATAATGCCGAGCAACCTTCACACAATGGAAGTGACTGCAACAGAGGTCAACCTGATGTGGGGCGAATCATTTGATGCCTCAGGGCCAGTGACCTACAACGTCTACCGTGATGGCTACTTGCGTGGCACCACTGAAATGACAACCTGGAAAGACACTTCGGTTATTGCCGACACGAATTACCGGTATGTTGTGAAGGCTGCTGATTCTTCGAGCAACGAGTCTGGGTCAAGCAATGTCTTAAATGCGAGCACGCTCGCTCCACCAGCACCAGCACCAGCACCAGCACCAGAGCCTTCCCCAGCACCAGCACCTTCCCCAGAGCCAGGTGGAAATTGGAACTCTTTCGCGGTTTACCAAGCGGGAGATATCGTGACACTCAATGGAGCGACTTATCGTGCTGTGCAGTCGTATCAAGGCGTTGGTGACCCAAACTGGATTAAAGCTCTCTCCCTATGGACCCCGGTAGCTGACGTGGCTTCAGAGCCCGAGGTCACACCGGCACCTGTTCCTAAACCATTCGCACAATGGAGTGCTACTAGTGCTTACCAGGTTGGTGACCGTGTTGTTAGCAGCGGTGCAACTTTTGAAGCCGTGCAGTCGCACCAAGGTGTTGGTGACCCGAACTGGATTAATGCGCTTTCCCTCTGGAAAAAGATCTGAAGATCCACTTTAGGAAATGGTCCCGCAAAAGCGGGGCCATTTAGTTTTTACAGATTCAGCGGGCTTATAGACGACCACGACCTACGTGGTGTGGCAACGTCATATCGCCCAAGGCGCGCAGATCCGGCGAAGCGGTCTCATTACAGCACTGGGGGGCTCCGCCAGTCATGCCTGCCCCACAGGTCTGCAACTAGCCGAGAATTCCTATTTTGAAGCTTGCAAGTCTCGCTTCAGGAGCTCCCTGGCCACCATGTTGATTCGTAAATGCTGCAGTTGCGTCAACCCCGCAAATTGACTCAATGGGACCACTGCCGCCTGGGTGAGCGCTGATCCACTGGGTCAGGTCATAGATACCGCCATTGACAATTGCCCAACAATCATTTGCAGAGTTATGTCCGGCAACTGCCGCCACAGTGATGACAGGTTCAGAGGTCGCGGCAAGCTCAGAAGTGACCTCGGGATCGATCGTACTGTGCGGTTTTTCTGGGTCTGCGGTCATTGAGATGTTGGAGGAACTTGCGCTGTCCTCCCACACTTGTTTGGCTCCCGAGTCACCCGCAAGAACCGTTGATATTACCGCCGCGAGCGAAATAAGTACGACCAGAATTCCGGTCACAGTTCGGACCATTGATTTTGGTTTTGTATCAAGCCAGAGCCACAAGGCGCTTATGAGCGTGAGTGCGATAGCCATGTAAAAAGTACGGTTACCCCAATCTTGATGCTCATTCGTCACACCGCGGGTTTGTTGTAGAGCGGCCCCGCTTTCTTTTGCAACAAATGCGCCAACTAAGGAAATAAGCACGCCTGAGGCGACAAAATACTTCTGAACTTTGCCACGAAATTGTGGGATCACAACCAGTGCGATCATGCCGATTGCGCTGAGGGGAAGTAGGACCACAACGACGTGGATGAAAAGCGGATGAGCCGGAAGTCCGTTAACGGTGTCGACCATCAGCGCTTCTTCTTTTTCTTAACGACCCCGATCTGATACTTAGCCAAGTTAAAGGCGGGGGCTGCAGCACCAGCATGCTGGGCGTTGAAACGTTTTGAGGCCTTTTTTCCACACATTGCAGTGATGCGACTGGAACCCCCCGGATGCTTACTGATCCAGTCCGTGAGGTTGTACACCTTGCCATTAACAATACTCCAGCAGTCGGTGGAAGTGTTGTGTTTTTTGACTTGCTTGACCTTGATTTGTTTGACTGTGTTGGGTTTTGCACTGATGGCGGTTGGGGCAATAAAACCGACGGGGATGAGAAGCGCAATGACCATGGAGATGACTTTTGATTTCACACCCTGACGATGCCAGTTTTTTCACAAGTTGTCCAGTGCACCCGGTCAAATTCCATTAACTACAAGGTTCCGTCTTCTGCAAATTTAACAAGCGCCCCACCGAAGTGCTCACTGAGCGGAGGCCCCAGTGCTTTAATGAGACGGCTTCGCAGAATCTTCGCGTGTTGGGCGATCTGACGCTGCCGTGCCACGTAGGCTGCGCGACCAGTCTTTTCTTCCATTTTTATGGGCAGATAACCGTACCCACTGAGGTCATAAGGGCTGGCCTGCATGTCTAGTATTCGTGCATCCCGTGCCAGTTCAAAACTGTCGAGGACCAAAGCGCCGGGAAGCATTGGCTGAAACCACATACAGTGCTTATAAAGATCCATATTTGCGTGCAGACAGCCCGGCTGCTCGATTTCTCTTTGATTCTCGCGGGTGGGAATAATGTTCAGCTGATTCGCGTTCTGTGGTGCGGCCCCTTCGGTGAAGAATCTGAATGCATCAATATGAGTGCAACGTAGCCCGATTTCGTCAACGAGCGAATTAACCTGCTGTTGACTGACCCGCAATGGGTCTGAATGCCGTGTCTGTTGTCTATCAACTTGGTACACCATTGCCCATTCATGTAACCCAAAACAGTTAAATACTTCTTCTCGTGATTGCGTCTTGATTAAAATTTCAAGTGTCGACTCAATTCTATTGCGGTGCTTGTCACGATATGCAGTGTCTAGTTCAGTTTGACCATCAGCGGAAACATAATTTGGGAAATCAAATTCGTGGTCGGCATCTACTTTTAATGTCACCCCAGTCCCGGGAAACCATGTCTCCAACTTCATTGGCGTGTAGGGGTAGTACTCGAACATGAAGTCAGCAACGGGCTCTCGAGTACCCAATTTCCTGCGCTCACGCCTACTACCTGTCAGGGCACTTGCACGGGCTTTATGTGCAGCTTGATCTTCACGCCATTGTGATATCTCGAGCACGGAGTTCATGGTGAGTTATTTTGCCAGTACCCTGTACGGGTGGTTGATCCCAGTGCCCTAACTCTCACGATTGCTGCATTTTTTGCACCTTTGCAAAATCAAGCTTTTATTTCAACAGTGGAATTTTGTGACTACGACCAGGTCATGATTCGTTTTTCGGATCGAGCCCCACAGGATCTGGGTGAAAAAATGGCGCAGGAACTGTCTGAAATACCGGTCACATTGATGAACGCGGAATTGACAATAGACCTGTCTTCACTCACCTCACGCGAGCAGATCCGCGCGGTGGGGTCAAAGGTGGAAGAAATTCTGATTGCGACCGGGTCAACCGCTGCCAGTCTTGCCGAGCGTGCGCTAAACGGACCGGCAAAGTTAGACCAACGGGACCGCGAATTTCTCGACAACGTCCCTCCACATCATGGTGAGTGAATGACCAAACACAATGCGGTTAGCGGGAATTGATCACGAGTGAAATTTGGGTGGAGCTTTCTCCCGCCAGTGCGGCGCTTTGCCATTTCTCAACACTGACCAAAATAACAGTCGAAGTGGGGGACCCAAAACCTGAGGAATCGGGCAAATCTAGGACTGCAGCATTGGTTGCAATAACTGTGGGAACACCCGATTCGCTGGGAACTACGAGGTCAATATTGTCGCCCGCTCGAACCGAACGGGCAATTGCAGCGGACCGAAGTGTGACCGGAACCGCAACGGAGCCTTTGGATAAGCACGCAACATTCACGTGGGGACCACTCGCCGGAGCCGGCGCGGTCATTGAACCAAAAACTAGCAAAACCGCGAGTGCTGCCGAAGCGGAACCAAGAATGCGACGATGTCGATTGAGCTGGGTTCGAATTCGAAGGATTGCATTTGCCTGCATGATGCGAATGTAGGCGCGATATTCGGCCACGTCCAATAGATATCCACAAGGGTTATGAAGTTGCGCCGGAACCCGAACTTGACTCAGATTTTTTGGGTGCTGATTTTTCGGCTGCTGGTGTTACCGCAGGGGTGGTTTCTGTTTTTGGTGTTGAAGTGGAAGCAGAGTTTTCCGAGGACCTTGAGTCTGTGCGGTAAAATCCGGAACCTTTAAACATCACGCCCACTCCGCTGAACTGCTTACGTAGTGATTCTTTCCCACAGGAAGGGCAAGTGGTCAAGGTCGGGTCCACCATGGATTGGACGATCTCGTGATTGGTATCGCACTTTTTACACGAATACTCGTAGGTGGGCACGCAATCCTCCAGTTCTCCGATCGATTGGAAAGATAGCACTCACTTACCCGGAGTGCCAATTGTGCCCTAAGCCTGGTTGGCATGGCCAATGCAGGGTACTCGCGCCCTAGAGTTGAGGTCATGCGCGAAGCAAGCCGACTGGTGGTAATTGGTGTTGGCGGCGTACTTGGTGCACTGAGCAGGGCTGGGGTTTCCCAAATTTTCAATCAGGATCTCCTTGAGCTGGGGGATCAAAGTGCTGGTTTCCCCTCGGCAACGCTGGCGATCAATGTGACGGGCGCGTTTCTGATTGGGATTCTCGCGGTTGCTCTGATCACCGACAACTCGAGTTACCGTAAACCATTTTTGATCACCGGTTTCCTTGGTGGGTTCACAACATTTTCGGCACTCGCATTGGAAGCTGTGGACCTCTTTGATCAGGGATTATGGGTCACGGCATTGGTGTATCTGATTGTGACCGTAGGCGCTGGGTTGTGTGCGGTCAATATTGGTGTTCGAGCCACGCGAAGGGTGGTCAGAACATGAGCACGATCTTGGCGATTTCAGTTGGGGCTTTCATAGGCGCCCCACTCCGGGCGCTGGTTGAGCAGTATGCAACCCGAGTGCGTAGCCCACTCACCACGCTGCTGTTGATCAACTCACTGGGTTCACTCCTGGCCGGATTCAGTATCGGAGCTTTTTCTGGTGACCTGCGAATTCTTTTGGTGGTTGGATTCGCTGGGGCTTTCACAACTTTCTCAGGTTGGGCGCTGGCATTCACCATCTATGCGGATGCGTTGACGCAGGCGAGACTTACTTATTCGGCGAGATTCGTGCGACTCGGTGTCGCCATCCTCTTCGCGACCGTTGTCCCCGGTTTGGCCGCTTGGGGTGGTTGGCTCATCAGCCAACACAACTAGACCGGGGTATTAAACCAACGCACGGATAGTTCGGTAACACTCGCATCAACGGGGATGTCATGTGCTTGGGTGGGCACATCAGGAAGAAATTCGGATTCAAAAGTGACGCCAATGAAAAGTGGTGGGTGCTCGATACCGGCAAGTTCGGCCAACGCCCGATCGTAGAAACCTTTGCCTTGGCCGAGTCTAAATCCAAATGGATTAATAGCGTGCGCGGGAACAATAATTGCCGCACACATGGGCAAGGCTTGAGCACTAGAAATCGCGTCATCGAGGTTCGGTTCGAGGGTGCCAAATGAATTGCGCTTCCAACACCCTTCATCGCCGTCTGCAGCCCACAACAAATCATCGCCGCTGGTAACTGGAACTAGCACCGTTACACCTAACTCTCGCAAGTTCTTTCGCGCAGAATTCACACTCGGTTCATAAGGCATAGCCACATAAAGAGCGACAATGCTGTTCACTGTTACCGGGATAGTTTCCAAAAGGTCGCAAATGTGACGAGAAATCTGCGCATCGATGTCTGCACTCGCGTCCACTTCTCGAGCTACCCGAGCTGCCCGCAATCTGCTGCGCAGGATTGATTTGCGTTCCCCTTGATCCAAATTCACAGTCATATATTCCTCTAGGTCCTCATGCTGGGTGCAGGCAGCGTTATTCATGCGGATATGTGTACCCAGATCCGCATACACAGATATATGTGTATGCGCACATGTAGGTGTGCGTGGCGTAGGGTCTCCCCATGGCGGTTGAGGGTGTGCGCAAAGCGGTAATCCCCGCGGCAGGGCTGGGTACCAGGTTTCTTCCCGCAACCAAGGCAACTCCAAAAGAGATGCTGCCCGTTGTGGACAAGCCAGCTATTCAGTACGTGGTGGAGGAGGCAGTTGCCGCAGGCCTGGAAGACATCCTCTTTGTTACCGGTAGAAGCAAGCGCCCACTCGAAGACCACTTTGATCGCAATTATGAGCTCGAGCAGATACTTGAAGAAAAAGGTGATGTAGAACGCTTGCGCTCAGTTCGTGAGTCAAGCGA
>JAPKAV010000095.1 GCA_028825115.1 Candidatus Nanopelagicales bacterium
CGGACGCACTATTTTCAAAATAGACGTCGAGTTCTTCAAGAATTTCATGGGCATCACCGAGTACATCTATCAAATGCGAAATTGGTGCACCCTGATAGCCGCCGACGTAGGCAACACCGGACTGCAATAGGCCTTTAGTGACGGCCAAGATGCCTTCGCCACGAAATTCCGTTCCCGCACCAAGTCTGAGCTCTTGAACTTCCTGAGCAAACGAACGTTCAGCCACGAAAAAAACCCCTTCTACTCCTAGGAATCATTTCCCAAGATTCCACATTTATGGATCGTAATCTTTTAAAATTTTTGCGCACAACTGTAATTTTCTCGTACAACGAGTCTCGTTGTACTCAGAATCACACTATTTTGACGATCGTCACAAGTAGAGCATGTACTAACGGCGGCGTTCGCGCAACCTTTTTGCCACTAGATAGCCGGATCCACCGCCGAGACCGGGCCCGGGGTGGGTGGAAGCGCCAATGTGCCAAAGCCCTTTAATCCCAGTGTTGTGACCGTTGGCCAGCCGTAAAGGTCGCCACAGTGCATATTGGTCGATCCGGCAATCTCCCGAATAGGGATCACCGCCCACTAAATTCACGTTGAGGCCCTCTAAATCTGCGGGGCCTAAAACAATTTTCCCGGTCTGTCCAGAAGAAATATTGGCGATATGCGGTTGTAGTTGATCAATGACCCGCTGGGCGTATTGATCGCGGACCTTGCTGGACCAATCTCCAGTGTGCGTGATCTCTGCGGCCAGGTCGCCACGAATCACCCGGGGGACTTCCTGTAGCTGGATCCAGAGTAATCCGGCTCCTTCCGGGGCCCTCGAGGAATCGATGGTGGTCGGTTGACCCACAACAATTGTGGGTCGGCGGGGTAGGAATCCTCGGTTGGCGGCATTTACGGATTCAGAAAATGAGTTAATTGAATCCAAAACGTGAACGAGAGCAACATTCGCCATGTCTGGATTGTTCCAACGGGGTGGCTCTGACAGTGCAAGATGAATCTGCATCCCAGCCCGACCGTACCGATAATCTTGTGCTGCGGAGCGATATTTTTCTGGGACGCATTTCTCGTCGAGTAAATCCAAGTACAGGGATTGCGGGGTAACCGATGCGATAACCACTTTGCTTGCTGTGTACGTGTTTCCGTCTGACGTGAGCACACTGCGTGCCTTGCCATCGATCACATTAATTTTCTGCACCGCGGTGCTAGTGGCGATCTCGCCACCGGCCTCGGTCACGATCGTGCACAGCGCATCGACAAGTTTCACTCCACCACCCACCGGAATGGGCATACCTCCCAAAGTTATTGCGGCTGCAATAACTTTGGTAATAAAGGCACTTGAGGCATCATCGGGGCCAAGACCATTATGGAGTGCCCACGGGGCAAGCAGGGCTTTGGTAACGGGTGAAGAAAAGGTGCGATCGGCCCAAGGGCCAGCGGGCTCTAGGAGTTCAGCACCACTTTCCATGACCCCCCTGCGTCCCAACTGGCGCCACGCTTTCCAGCCGAGCTTGCCCGAGTTAGGTCGCCAAAAATCAGTTCCGAGTAGACCAAATGCCAAATCAGCTTTGTTGCCGAAATCGGACATGACCGCATTCCATGCCCCAAGGTCACCAAGTCCACCGAAGGTTTCGGCATTACGTTGGGCATTCGTGGAAAGAACAGCAGATCCGTCGGTACACACCACGCCGGTTGGGTCTTCGGTGTTGAGGTACTCCACCCCCAACCGGGCAAGATCACTGGCAAGGTCGGCATAAGCGGGGCCGCCAAGAAATAATGGATGCCAACTCGACAGGAGTTCAACGGTGAATCCGGGAAATACATCAGTGCGAGTTGAAATGGCGCCACCGGGTTGATCATTGCGTTCCAAGATGGCAACTCGCCAACCGTTTTTCGCCAGCATGGCGCCGCAGACAAGTGCGTTAATCCCACTGCCGACAATGACGGCATCAAATTCTTTCGTCATAGTTTAAGCCCCTAGATACTAAGATCACTAGATTCAATTCTTTTTTTTCGCTTGCAACTACGATCGTATAGCGCGATGATGGCGATCGTCAGATTTTCGAAATATTTAGGAGCTATCCGTGACAAAGTCGATGGAAGTGGTAGTAATCGGATCGGGGATTAATGGCCTCAGTGCTGCCGCCCTGCTGGCAGTTTCCGGAAAAAAAGTGATTGTCCTCGAGTCCAATCCGGTTGCCGGTGGTGCAATTCGAACTGGGGAAATAACTGCGCCGGGGTTTCGACATGACCTTTTTGCCATGAACCTGGGTCTGTTTGCGGGTGGGCCAGTGATGGCCCAACTTGGCGACCAACTCGCCGCCCACGGCTTTAGCCTCCTGCCATCTGCGAAACCTTTCTGTTCGCTCTACCCCGACGGCAGCATGCTTGGGGTTGAGGCTGACGCGGCCGCAACCGTGCACAACTTGGCGGCGATTGCACCCGAAGATGTCCACGCATGGGAGGAACTGACCGCGAAGTTGGGAATCTGGGCCCCATTTTTGATCGGGACGCTCAGTTCTGATCTTCCGAGCGTCGCCGCCGTAAAAACATTGTGGAAAGCGCACCGCGCACTAGGTACGGTCGGCATATATGAACTGGTCAAACTCGCTTTGCAGTCGACTCGCTCATTCACCGATGAAAACTTCACGTCGCCAAAGACAAAAGCCCTCTTTGCTACCTGGGGGATGCATTTGGACTTCGCGCCAGATGTGTCCGGCGGTGCACTGTTCTCGTTCCTAGAAACAATTGGTGGTCAACTTTTTGGAATGGTCATTGGTGAAGGCGGCGCCTCTTCGCTGGTTGACGCATTGGTCTTAGTCATTGAAGCCAACGGTGGTGAGGTCCGCTGCAATTCTCGAGTTAACCAGATCACGATGGGTGAGTCGAAACGCAAAAGGAATCGCGCAACTGGTGTAGTTCTTGAAAGCGGTGCGGTGATTACCGCATCGCGCGCTGTCGTGAGTAACGTGAATCCGCGTTTAATGCCCTTACTTTTCCCCGCCTCGGTAGCCGCAGAGCCGGCAATAAAGCGAGTTGAAAAATTCCAATCAGGTTTAGCCACGATGATGATTCATGTTGCAATTAATGACTTACCAGCTTGGACAGCCACTCAGGCGCGTACCTACAACTATGTTCACATCGGCCCGTATGTTGACGATATGGCGATGACTTACGCGGATGCTGCAGCAGGCCGTTTACCTGCATCACCAACTTTAGTAATTGGTCAACCGACAATCACTGACCCTGGCCGGGCCCCGGATGGCAAACATATTTTGTGGATTCAGGTGAGAATGCTGCCGTTGGATCTGGCTGACGGTTCGCATTGGGATGACATCGCGGAGCATTATGCAGATCGAGTGATGGAAAAAATCGAAGAGTACGCACCTGGACTCGGTTCTTTGGTAATCGCCCGCACCGTGATGAATCCGCTTGACCTCGAGCGATACAACGTGAACTTAATCAAAGGCGATTCTCTCGGCGGGAGCCACCACCCCTCACAGTTCTTCTTCCTCCGCCCGGTCCCAGGTTGGGGGCGCCACCGCTCTCCGGTAGATAATCTATATATCTGTGGCTCCGGAACTTGGCCGGGAGGCGGCGTTGGTGGGTCAAGTGGCGCGATGGTGGCGAAGATCCTGAAGTAACCAAGATGTGTAATGAACAGATTTCTCTACCTAAACGGTGAAAAATCAGGGGGTCGTTTTTCGATGAACGCTTGCCCACCTTCTTGTGCTTCCTCGGTGTCAACAAAAAGGTCCAGGACGTCAAATGCAAGGGATTGAATCCCGACAATGTGGTCGGTGTCAGCATTGAAACTGTGCTTGATTGTCTTGAGTGCGGTCGGTGAGAGCGCGGCAGCTTTGCGACCCCACTGCATTGCGAGGGGGAGTAATTCATCCGGTTCCACGACTCGGTTAACTAGGCCCCAACGCTCCGCGGTCTCCGCATCGTATTGATCACAGAAAAACCAAATCTCTCTAGCGCGTTTTTCACCAACAACTCTGGCGAGGTATGCGGTTCCAAAACCTGCATCGAAGCTTCCTACTCGTGGTCCCACCTGACCAAACTTGGCGGTGCTTGCGGCAAGTGACACATCGCAGAGCACGTGCAATACGTGACCACCGCCGATCGCGAAGCCATTGACCGCAGCGATGACGGGCTTGGGGACCTCGCGGATAACACGATGTAAGCGCTCAATTTCAAACATTCCCATTTCGGTCTCACCATAGCCGCCGGTTTCGTTGCGTTCCTTTTGATCCCCACCGGAGCAGAAAGCTTTTGTGCCGGCACCGGTCAGAATAATTGCCGCAACTCCCTTGTCTACATAGGCATAACGGAATGCGTAAATAAGTTCGTCCACTGTTCGGCCACGCAGAGCGTTGTATCTATCGGGGCGGTTAATGGTTATCACAGCCACCTGATCGGTGACCGTGTAAGTGATGTCTGTGAATTCAGATATTTTGATCATTACGCCTCCAAGAGAATTGCGATTCCAAGACCGACACCAATGCACGCTGTTGCAATCGCGCGGCCTCCACCGCGTTGCTGAAGATTCCTTGCTGCATCGACGACGACGCGCGCCGCGGAAGCGCCAACCGGATGACCCATGGCAATCGATCCGCCGTGGGGATTAACTTTGGAAAGGTTGATCCGGGGTTCCTCCTTTAAGACAGTGAGAACTATGGCAGCAAATGCTTCATTGATTTCAAAAAGGTCAATGTCGTCAAAAGTTAAGTTGTTGCGCTGCAGAAGTTTATGCATGGCAGGAACGGGAGCGTTGGCGAATCTATCTGGCTCAATGGCAACAACCACAGAAGAAACAATCGTTGCGAGGGGCGTAAGTTGCAGGTCCGCTGCAAGATCAGGTCGAGTGATGAGGGCTGCAACGGAGCCATCATTTATTGGGGAAGAATTACCCGCGGTTACCGTTCCGTCGGTGGTGAAGGCGGCCTTAAGTGCGCCGAGCGTCTGCATAGTTGTCCCGGGGCGAATTGACTCATCTCGCGTTAACCCATTAACGGAAAACGCGAAACCGGAGTGCACTCCTTTGTCCCAGGCGGCTTCGGCTAGTTCGTGGGACCGAACCGACCACTCGTCCTGTTCGGTTCGACCGATGCC
>JAPKAV010000004.1 GCA_028825115.1 Candidatus Nanopelagicales bacterium
TAATTCTGCACGGGAAGGATCTGCTTCCCGTTGCCGGTGAATACACCCCCGCGGCAGTAACCAAAGGAATTACTGCTTTTCTGCGCAAACACTTGCCTGCGTGCATCAACGAATCGCAATTGCCAACTGTTGTGCTCGAGAACGACGACCCGCGCAGCCCGTTTGCTCCACGCATTGATGCAGAACTAGTTCAAGGTAGACCGCCAGGGTTTTGTACCGGTTGCCCCGAGCGTCCAATTTTTGCGGCTCTTAAGTTAGCGGAGCGCGAAGTCGGCACACACATCGTCAGTGCGGATATCGGCTGCCACCTGTTCTCTATCAATGCCCCTTTTAACCTTGGTGCAACCACAATGGGGTACGGCCTCGGCTCCGCCAGCGGAGCTGCATTTAATGCCAAAGATGCAGACAAGCGCACCATCGCCTTCATGGGTGACGGTGGCTTTTGGCACAACGGGCTCACGAGTGGAGTCGGAAACGCGGTGTTCAACGAAAATGATCAGCTACTGGTTATTGTCGACAACGACTACAGTGCGGCAACCGGTGGCCAAGACCTTCTATCCTCTCATTCCACCAGTGCCTTACGCTCAACAAAACATCCTATTGAACGAGCGGTCCGCGGTATCGGCGTGAAGTGGTCGCGCACCATGACCAACACGTACCAAGTTGCTAAAATGCGGGACCTTTTTAAGGAAGCTCTCACCACCACACAAAAGGGCCCCAAAGTCATCGTCGCCCAAAGTGAATGCACTCTAAACCGTGAACGGCGAGAAAAACCAGCACGGGCCAAGAAGATCAAGGAAGGTAAGCGGGTTATTCGTGAACGTTACGGGGTTGACCCAGAAACCTGCACTGGCGACCGTTCTTGCATTCGAATCTCCGGCTGTCCATCACTCACAATTGGACCCAACCCCGACCCAATGCGTAATGACCCCATTGCAACAGTCCTGGATTCATGCGTGGGTTGTGGTCTTTGTGGGGAGAATGCACATGCGGCTGCCTTATGCCCTTCGTTCTACAGCACCGAGGTGATCTATAACCCGAACCGGTGGGACAAGACAAAATTGGTATTTCGGAAAAAATATATTGGTCTTCTTCAGAGAAGTATTGAGAAACAACGCGTGGGAATCGACGCCGGATGACAACTACCCAGGCGTCGAGACCAGCACCCACTGTCACCCGTCCGATCACCATGGCAATCTTGGCCATGGGTGGCGAAGGTGGCGGCGTCTTAGCGGATTGGGTCGTCAAAGTCGCCGAGATGAACGACTACTACGCACAGAACACCTCGGTTGCAGGCGTAGCTCAACGCACTGGGGCAACTGTTTACTATGTTGAAATACTCCCCAAGCCCAACGTGGGCGATCCCATCCAAGAACCAATTCTGAGCACCATGCCCACACCTGGACAGGTTGATATTGTTGTGGCTTCGGAGTTGATGGAATCTGGCCGAGCAATTCAACGTGGTTTCTGCACGCCTGAGCGCACTACTCTGATTACGTCGACAAATCGCGTGTACTCCATGCCTGAGCGCACAGCAATGGGTGACGGTCGGATTGAGTCACAAGAGATTATTGACGCCGGCAAGGTTTCCTGCAAGAGGTTCATTCGGGCCGACTTCAATAAACTTGCACTCGACCACCGCAGTGTCATTAGTGCTTCACTTTTCGGTGCTATCGCTGCCGCTGAAGTAATTCCCTTTACCCGGGAACAATGCGAGGAGGTTATTCGCACGGGGGGCAAGGGCATTGAAGCCAGCCTCGCGGCGTTCAATTCCGGGTTTGATGCTGCACTGGCTTCTGAACGCCCTGTAGTTGAAATCACAATCGGTACCCGACCCCCTGAGGCGAAAGAAGACGGGCCAGACCCTGAGTTTGAGCGCGCGGCAATCGAGGACCCGATGTCTCTGGTTGGTCCAAAACTTCACCAGTGCGCGCAGCGGATTCTTAACGAATTTCCATCACAAGCACGCTACATGCTTGTTGAAGGAATTAGACGGTGCGCCGAGTATCAAGATGCGCGTTACGCCGAGCAGTATCTGGATCGAGTTGCCCGGGTGTGTGAAATTGACACCACCCCTGACCAAAAGCTCACTTTAGAGTGCGCTCGCTACACCGCCCTCTGGATGACCTATGAGGACACAATCCGGGTGGCATTCCATAAGACTCGAAAAGTGCGTTTCGACCGGGTCAAAGAAGAATCTCGCGCGACCGACTCAGAGATGATACAAATTCGCGAGTTCCTTCATCCGCAGGTAGAAGAAATCACCGATACTTTGCCCACTGTATTGGGTCGGTGGTTATTGAACTCCAAGCCATTTCAATGGCTTGTCTACAAAATTACCAACCGAGGCATCAAGATTCAGACTTCTTCCGTGTGGGGGTTCACGGTTCTGTTTCTGCTAGCCAAACTTCGTCCTATTCGCCGCAGATCACTTCGTTTTGGTGTTGAGCAGGAGCGTATTGATTCCTGGCTCACGACAGTTGTGGGTCTTGCCGGATCACCAGCAGGGGATCAAGAGCTGGCCTACCAGGTATGTTTGTGTCAACAATTAATCAAGGGATACGGTGCTACTCACGCAAACGGGCTCCGAAACTTCAATGGGATTATTGGCTACCTTCCCCAGGCCGCAAAATCAGCAGATCCTGCTAAGCGGATCCTCGAATTACGCGGGTCCGCTCTGTATGACGAAACCGGTGCGGCGTTGCGACAAGACTTGGAAAAACTCCCAGTCAATAATGTATAAAAATCCCCGGCCACTTCGCGCAGGGGCCGGGGACAATTAAATGAGTGGGTGTGACTGCGGCTATTTGCTGACCAGTGCCAACACGCGGCACGGGCTTCCAGAGCCTTTAACAATCGGCAGCGGTGCAACTACGAGCACAGCACCAGTTGTTGGTAACTTGTCAAGATTTCTCAATTGGGTCACGCCAACTTTATTGGCTCCCATAAACATGTTGTGGCATGGAAATGGTGGATCGAAAGTCATTGCGCCACCCGCGTCAGTGCCAACGGTCTCGACGCCCCAACCAAGAATCTTTGACTCGGCGAGGTACTTCGCTGCTGCAGGTGCCACACCTGGGGTGTGTGGCCCATTTTCATCGGCATTGGCAAATGCTTCGGGATCATCTCCGTAGCGAGACCAGCCTGTGCGAAACAGGACCCAGGAGTGCGGCGGAATTGAACCGTTCTCTGCTTCCCAAGCTTTCACATCTTCCAGGGTGAGGCAGTAGTCAGGATCTGCTTCAACTTCGGCGACTTTATCAATAATGACGGCTGGTCCCACAAGGCGTTGGACGGGGATTTGGCTGACGTCGTCATTATCTTTCCCGGATACCCAGTGAATAGGTGCGTCGACGTGTGTGCCGGTGTGCTCACCGGAGTGGAAGTTGTTCCAGTACCAGAAAGGCCCACGCTCGTCGTAATGACTGATTTCTTCGAGTTCAAAGACTGCTGTCTGTCCGAATTCCGGTGGCAGCGCCAGTCTCGGAGTTTCTGAGTGCAGGGGTGAAGTCAAGTCGATGACTTGAACCGAACCATCGACAAGTCCAGCGGCCAATGTATTGAGGTCTGACATAGTTTTTATCCTTCCATTTTCGATGTGACCATATTGTGTCGGTTTTATTGGTTCGGCCGCCAGCGTTTCGGCCGATTGGTCAGTTTTTCTGGTGCCTGTAACTCCAGTCGAGGTTTCGGATCCTCATTGCGTCCAGCAGGTGGCTTGCGACTACCCGCCTCGTATTGATTAGGCCACTTGACCCCGTAGTCCTGTTCAGCTGCCGCATGTAAGGTCCAGGCCGGGTCATAAAGATGTGGTCTCCCCAGTGCGCACAGATCTGCTCGACCGGCAGCGATAATTGTGTTGACGTCATCCCAACTGCTAATCGAGCCGACAGCCATTGTTGCTACTCCCGTTACGTTACGAATTCGATCAGCAAAGGGGGTCTGAAAGGAGCGCCCGTACGCAGGTCGTGCTTTCGGAGTGGTTTGGCCGGACGATACGTCGACAATATCAACTCCGTGTTCGGAAAACACCCGTGCAATCTCTACTGATTCCTCAACAGATAAGCCCTCGGGCACCCAGTCTGAAGCTGAGATTCGCACGCTCATGGGTTTGGCTTGAGGCCACACGGCTCTGATCGCATCAAAAACTTCGAGTGGGAACCGCATCCGGTTTTCCAAGCTGCCACCGTATTCGTCGGTGCGGTTATTGCTCACCGGGGTGAGGAAACTCGACATGAGATACCCGTGTGCACAGTGATACTCCAAGAGGTCGAACCCCGCCTCGTCCGCATTCTTGGCGGAAACCACGAAGTCCGCGAGCACTGCATCCATATCCGACCGGGTCATTTCCCGCGGCACCTGGCTATTTGGGAGATATGGAATCGCAGATGCGCTCATGATCTCCCAATTCCCGTCGTCCAGTGGTTGGTCAATGCCCTCCCACATCAATTTGGTTGAACCTTTCCGGCCAGAATGACCAAGTTGCAAACCAATTTTTGATTCAGTGGTGTGCACAAAATCAACAATCTTCTTCCAAGCGTTAACCTGTTCGGTGTTCCAAATTCCACCGCAGCCCTGGGTAATCCGGCCCTGCTCTGAGATGCACACCATTTCGGTCATGACCAATCCGGCTCCACCTAATGCGCGTGAACCCAGATGCACCATGTGGAAGTCGCCAGGTACCCCATCTACTGAGCAGTACATGTCCATGGGTGAGACAACAACCCGATTGGGAAGTTCAAGCCCACGCATGCGAAACGGCAAGAACATGGGGGGCCGGGGAGTTGTTCCTTGCGGGACACGACCTTGTGAAATCTCGTTGCGTAATAGCCAGGAATCGACTTCGTGCACAAATGCTGGGTCTCGTTCTAGGAGGTTGTCGTAGGTGATTCGTCGACTACGAGTCATCAGGTTGAATGCGAATTGGACCGGCTCCTGATTGGAGTATTGAGCCATTTCCTCAAACCACTCCATGCTGGCCTGTGCTGAGCGCTGCGTGCTCTTTACTACCGGTAAGCGCTCCTCGTCGTACGCTTTCAGTGCCGTTTCGATACTGGGCTGCTCCTGAATACACGCAGCTAAGCTCAATGCGTCTTCCATTGCGAGCTTGGTTCCTGATCCGATGCTGAAGTGTGCAGTGTGTGCAGAGTCACCGAGAAGCGCCATATTTTCTTTGACGAGAGTTTTGTTTCGGATAGTGTGAAAAGTAACCCATTTACTGTTATTTACCACAAGTTTATGACCCGCAAGAACATCAGCAAATAGTTCTTCCACGCGTTGGACACTCTCCATGTCGCTGACACCCGGAGGCAAAGATTCGGATTCAAATTTGTCGAAGCCAGCATTGTGCCACACGTCTTCATTCATTTCGATAATAAAAGTGCTTGATTTTTCGTCCATGGGGTACGCGTGTACTTGCATTACTCCGTACTCGGTGTTGCGGATAAAGAACTCAAACGCTTCAAAAACTAAATCTGTTCCCAGCCACATGAATTTGCATTTGCGCGGATCAACGGTGGTTCCGAAATCGGACTCAAATTCAGATCGAATAGCGCTGTTGATTCCATCGCTTGCGAGTACTAGATCGTAGTTCGCCATCAATTCACTGACTGGAGGAGCTTCAGTGTTGAAGTGCACGGGAACACCGTGGTCCTTTGCGCGCCTCTGTAATACGTGTAGTAATTCCTTGCGACTCATTGCCGCAAAGCCATTCCCTCCGATGGCGAATTTGGATCCGTCGATATCAACGTCCACGTCACCCCAATAAGCAAATGATTTTCCCATGTCCTCGAAAACGGATTGGTCTGATGCCTTGATGCCGCTCAGCGTTTGATCCGAAAAAACCACCCCAAAACCGAATGTGTCGTCCGGTGCGTTGCGTTCCCAGACTGTTATATCCGCCTGTGGATCGATTTGCTTGATCAACGATGAGAAGTACAACCCCCCGGGCCCCGCCCCAACTACTGCTATTTTCACAGACTTATTTACCTCTCACGATTTTCGACATTTATAGTCTTGCGTGTTTTTGACTATCGCCAATAGTACGATATATCTCACCGTGAGCAACCTTTTCACGAAAATCGCCGACAAACTAGGCAAGGATACCCCTATGACTACACG
This sequence comes from Candidatus Nanopelagicales bacterium, assembly GCA_028825115.1. Lineage (GTDB taxonomy): Bacteria > Actinomycetota > Actinomycetes > S36-B12 > S36-B12 > UBA4592. The sequence goes on from JAPKAV010000004.1 coordinate 6,121, forward strand.
ATCCCCCTATGTATCCGAGCGATTCACCGACCGGGTGGCGGTGGTCACCGGAGGGGCGGGCGGACTAGGAATGGCGATCGCGCGGGCTTATAGCTCCGAAGGTGGCCGGGTCGCGATTTTTGATGCCAACCTTGATGCCGTATCGAGCGGGATCGCCTCTCTGCAGAAGGCTGGGGTCTCACCCCACAGTCTCTTAGGCCTGCATGTTGATGTGAAAGATTCCAGCGCCGTGCACCAAGCGATGTCCCAAGTCGCCGAAAATTTCGGGCGGATTGATTCGTTGATCGCTGCGGCCGGCGGCAGCGTAGGAACACCCACGAAACTAGAAGAAATTACGCCAGAGGACCTCGACTTAGTTATCGACGTCAACATTAAAGGGACTTATCACTGTAGTGCAGCCATCGTTCCTTTCCTTAAAGCACAGGGCGGTGGTTCGATTGTCACCTTTAGTTCGATTGGCGGCAGGAGCACCAGCCCGGTCACGGGAATTCCCTACGCAGCGGCCAAGGCCGGGATTCTCGGATTGACCCGCAGATTAGCCCGGGAAGTGGGACCGAACAATATCCGGGTTAATGCAATTGCACCGGGGTTATTCCTTACCGATCGACTTCAAGGAACATTTGACTCCATGAGTGAGCAGGACCGCAACGAAGTCCTCGATTCAATTCCACTGCACCGGATGCCCGATCTGCGCGAATGTGTGGATCCAGTTCTCTTTCTCGCCAGTGACGCTGCTTCCTACATCACGGGAGTGGTTCTTGATATTAACGGCGGAAGATTTATGTCCGGCTGAGAAACGGGACCCGAAATTCTTTTCCACCCGTTACACCCCTGGGTCTCCAAATCAAAATAACCACCAAAGCGGCCGCTATAACCAACCCTCGGACACCATTGGGCAGTGTGAATTCGATACTCCCGAGCGTGACTCCGCCTTCAAAGACGAGAAGTACTTGGCCAATTGCCGTCACCAGAATTGTTCCCACGACCGCCCCCCACACACTCGAAGCTCCGCCAATCACGAGCATCGCCAATGTCGTGAAAGTGAACCCTAGATAAAAATCCCGGGCGCTCACGGCACCGGCATGGTGGGCGTACATTGCACCGCTGAGCGCCGCGATTCCACCTGATGCGGTGAAGAAAAGTACCCGCAACCGCCAGATACTCGCACCTAAAGCGCGGGCTGCAAGTGCGTCTTCGCGCGTGGCACGCAACAATCTTCCTCGACGTGAAATGCCAATCAAGTACACAACAATCATGACCAAAACTGCAATCGCAATGGATTCGTCAATAAAACCAAACTTGGGAACTTGGGGCATCACCTGCGGACCTGGGCCGATTAACTTCCAGTTGAACAATACGTTGTCTGCAACCATCAATACAGCGAAAGTTGCTATTCCCGCGGCCAAGCCACTGAGTCGCATCAAGAAAAGTCCAGTAATGAATGCGAGGAACGCCCCAATTGCAACTGCAATGACCAGGCTGGGGTAGATCCCCATATTGATCATCTTTAGTGGCTCCCAGAGTTCGTCCAACACGTTTTCTTTGATCCGTACGGGCACTGTGAGAAGTCCTGTGGCAAATCCACCGACCATAGCGAAGGCAGCTTGTCCAAAAGACAAAACACCACTGTTACCGATGAGAACTTGAAGGGCTAGCACCATGACAAGAAGTGCCAGAGTTCCTTCAGTGAGAAAAGCAAATGATGCCGACACTGAACTCGCGGCGTAGGCAACAATCACCACGACGACAATCGGTCCGAGCAGTTGCTGCCACTGGAACCGGGTTACTCCCGGTAGTTGACTTGACGGCAGGAGATCGTTCGACATTACACACGCTCCTTGACTGCTTTATTGGAAATTAAGCCGCCAGGCCTCACCAATAAAACGATGATGACCAAAATGAAAAGCCAGGTATATGTGTAAATTCGGTAGTTACCCAAGAATGAGTTCAGCAGACTGATCGTCGTGCCCACAGCGAAGCCACCCAGTGCAGCTCCCTGCAGGCTTCCGAGCCCACCAATCACGGTCCCCACGAGGGCCAGGATCGTGATGTTCACACCAAATAGTGGGTCGACCGACCCACGTTGGGTCACCAAGACGAATGCAACCGCCGCCGCAAGGACACCACTGAATACAAATGCAGCGCCAATTACTCGGTTCGAACGGACACCGAGTAGCCGAGCTGTCTGAAAATCACTTGACGCAGCTCGAATTTGCAGGCCGAGAGTTGTTTTCTCGATAAAGAACCACATTCCACCAAGGAGCACCAGGGCAAGACCGATAGTCACCAAACTTCCGCGCGTGATCGTGGTGTCCCCAAACTCAATGACTCCGGTCATCCACGGAGCGATCTGTCCCGAGAGTGGAAGCGCACCGAAAATGACTTCATAGAGGCGCTGAAGGAACACGCTTACTCCGAAGGAAGCAATGAGTAACACGGAGGGTTCGGCTACCCGTAATCTTTTGAAGACACTGAATTCCATTAGGAGAGCGAGGATGGCGGTTCCGGTTACGGCGATACTGATACTTATGGGTAAGCCCAAATCAATAGTTACTATTAATAGGTAGGCCCCGATCGCGATTAGCTCACCGTGTGCAAAGTTTACCAACCGCATGACACCAAAAACCAATCCAATTCCGAGTGCGGCTAATCCGTACAGTCCGCCGTAACTGAGTGCATCGAGGATTGTCTGAATCATTCGAGGTCCTCTCCGGTACCGAAATATGCTGCTGCAAGCCTTGCTTCATCTTGAGCGTCTTCGCGTAAAAGTGTTGCCCGCACGTGACCCTCACGGATGACGAGTGTGCGAGCGGCAATACTCATGACTAGGTGGGCGCGTTGCTCGACCACAATAATTGCTGTCCCTTGGTCTTGAATTCGATTTAGCACACCGAATACGTCTTGAATAACGGTCGGCGACAAGCCAAGACTCGGTTCATCTAGCATGAGGAGTTTTGGTTCGGAGACCAGTGCGCGGGCAATGGCGAGTTGTTGTTGTTGGCCACCGCTGAGCAATCCTGCCTGATGGCTTCGATGGGTGGTAAGAACCGGAAACAAATCAATTACTTCCTCGATTGCCTTCTGGGCTCCAGATTTTTCTCGCCGACCGGTGAGCCCTAAACGAAGGTTTTCATTGACGGTAAGGTCCGTGAAAATCGCGCGCCCCTCGGGCACTAGGGCCAGCCCTAATCGAACAATGTCTTCTGGGTTCTTGCTGCGAATCGATTCGCCCCCGAATTCAATAGTTCCGTGGGATGCTTTCACAGCCCCCGCGATCGCACCGAGGAACGTTGATTTGCCTGCACCATTGGGCCCAACGATTCCTACGAGCTCACCTGGTTCGACCTTAATGTGTCCATTGAAAAGAACTTGAACTTTGCCGTAGCCAGCCTGAAGGTCTTTAACATTAAGCAGGCTCATGCGCGGCCACCGTGCAAGCCCATGGTGGCGTCACCTAGGTAAGCGGTCAAGACTCCTTCGTCGATTAATGCGTCGTGCGGTGTTCCTTCAAAAAGCATTTCACCTGATGCTAGAACAAATACCCGGGTGCACGCATCAGCAACCAAGCCAACATTGTGTTCGATCAACAGCATCCCGCAACCAGATTCAACGCGAATACTTTCAAGAGCTGTGAGAAGGACGGGGGTTTCGTGGTCATTCAGCCCGGCGGCTGGCTCATCCATGATCAAGTAATCAGGGTCGGCTGTCAGTGCACGTGCCAGACCCACGAGGCGAGAAAGCCCGTGGGAGAGCCCGCCAGCAGGTTCACTCGTGACATCACCCAATCCCAGTAATTCAATAGCGTCAAGTGCCCGGCGGTTCGCCTTTTTCGTAGATTCACCGACACCAATTCCCCCCAACACAATATTTTCGGCTACAGAGAGTTCGGGAAAGAGTCGGCCGGATTGAAAAGTGCGTGCTAAGCCTGCGTGTGTACGCGCTTCAGGTGTGAGTCCATCAAGGCTGCGGCTATCCATCGAAACTGTTCCCGAATTTTGTGATTCGTAGCCGGCAATAATATTGACCAGTGTGGTTTTACCAGCACCATTGGGACCAAGAAGTCCCACTATTTCACCCTTGTTTACGGTGACGCTTACGTCTTCGAGCACCCGGATTGCTCCAAAAGACTTGACGATCGACACAGCTTCAAGAATCTGTGTCACAAATATCTCCTGATAATTATTGGTAAGAAATTAATTTTTCCAATGACGACGGTACCAAATTGTGTAGCGGGTTGATGGAGCCTATTTCAGACTCCATCAACCCGCCCGTGTAACTAGTTGAGAATTGGCTGCTCTGCAGCGCGGTACTCAATGAATGAGTGGGCTCCGTCTTGCACCTGCATGACCGCCATCGGACGAGTCACGTTAACGTGCAATTCGGGTGAGAAGCTCGTTGGTCCAGCAGTCAGATCAACGTTGTCAAATGCTTCCAATGCTGCTGCCAGATCGGCACCATTAGTGGAACCGGCCTGCTCAGCTGCGAGTGCGAATGCTTCAATGCTTGAAGCTCCCGTGACTAGTCCACTGGTTGCCGCATCATTGCCAGTGAGACCCTTATAAGCCGCCAGCAGTTCGCTGACCTTTGGATTGGGATCATCACCGAATACGGATGCATATGTCACGAAGTAGAAATCAGATAGATCCGGAACGGCTCCGAGCCAGAAAGCACCATCCATGCCGAAACCGGACACGACTGGTGTTTCAACGCCACCTGCGCGAAGTGCTGCTGCTGCTTCAGCGCCGCCACCAGGGTAGGAGCACAGTGCAACAACATCAGGATTTGAATCCTTGATTTCTTTGACCTGCGCGGTCACAGGTGCTGCAAGTGAACCCTCAGGTGTTTGGCTAAATTCAGGTGCCGACACGATCTCGCCACCCAGTTGGGTCCAGCGCTCTTCAAATACTTTGCACTGGTTTTGGGTGTATTTGATTGACATGTCTTTAAATAGTGATGCCTTTGGACCAAATTCTTTAAACGCCCATTCGGCCATGATCGCTGCTTCACCTGGAACTGCTGAGCCGAGCGAAAAACCCAGTGTCAATCCAGCATCAGGTCCCATGATCGTGTCACCGACACAGGGAGCGATAACCAAGACGCCGGCGTCTTGAGCAACCTGGGAGGCTTTAGCGTTGATGTCGTAGTCGCACGTGACGAGCATTAGCTGTGCACCCTGATCAATCAGATCCGTGGCGATTTGTGCCCCCTTGTCAGGGTCTGTTTCACCATCAACCTCAATGAGTTCTAGTTGGCAGCCAAGAACGCCGCCAGCAGCATTGGTTGCATCAATTGCAATGCGCGCAGTGTCGAGAGCCGGTACATCGAACGGTGACATGAAACCGGTTTGGGCCATGGCGGATCCGATCAAAATAGGCTCGGTGCATTCTTCAGCTACTTCTTCAGCCGCTTCTTCAGTTGCTGTTTCTGCGGCTGTTGTCTCTGCCGTGGTTTCCTCTGCAGAGTCTGTGGTTGAGGCGCAGCCAGCGAGCACAAGGCTCAGGCTTGCCGCGACCGCGAGAATTCCCGCGGCTCTTTTATTCTTCATCTGTTCTCCCTAGGTGTCGGTCAAGATAACTATGTGACCCTTTTTATGCCACAATCCTGCCGTCCGTCAAGAAAACGACATGATTTGATGCCATATTGTCACCTAATTCGGTGCCAAATGGGGGCTTTTCACGTTTTTGCCAGAAAAGACTTGACAGTTGACTCCGGCCAAGGCTGCGAACCGCCACTGGGATCGGGGGAATGAACGGCGGTGTGGCGACCTTCAATACAGACACCTCCCTCCAGATTTTCCACCACAAATCCAAAAGACACCGAGGATCGACCCACCGCAATCACACCGACAGTGACATTTACTTCCTGGTTGAACCAGATCCGTTCGCGGTAATCAACCTCAACGTGCACCCGGGGAATTGAACCGGTCAATTCTGTGGGGAGCTCAATTAATCGTCGGAGTTCATGCTCTACTTCCTCTAACCATCGGACGGCGACGGAGAAGTGGTTATGGCCGGCCGCATCCGTATCCGCCCATTCCAACCGTTTAAGCACCGTTATCGACGCCCCGATGATCTCCGTTTTGACAGACATGTCATGAGGGTACCAACAGGTGGCTACGTTCAGTAAGTGAAAAAACCCATACGACCAAGTCCGAATAATGCCACCGGTGAGACGCAGAGCCTTCAGCTCGATGTCGGGAAACGCCTTTTTCCACGCCCCAACGATCTGGCGCTGGTTGTCTCCACAACGCCGTCGCCGTGGTTGCTGCCGTAGGCCACGGCTGCTACTAGTGGCACCACGTAACTGAGAGCTGTCAGAAATCACTTCATTGCATACACCTCTGATCGTTGACCCACACCCAGATGACTGTGCATTTGATTTTCACTAATTGCCGAACCATGTGTCAACGATCACGGAGAATCAATTGCAAGAATTCTCAGGCGAACCGAAGCACGGTCTTGCCCAGACTCTTTCGCTCGAGCATCGCGCGCATGGCTGAGGCGATGTCTTCGACCGGGACGATCTGACGGACGTCGGGTCGGACCGCACCCGAGTCAACCAGCGGCATCAGTTCCTCCCACTGCTGCCGGGCGAACCCTGGATGTGCGCGCGTCCACGGACCCCAAGCGACACCGGAGACGTCAATGTTCGCGAGCAGCAGGCGGTTTAGCCGGACGGACGGAATCTCGCCAGCAACGTACCCCAACGAGAGTAACCGGCCACCTAGTGCCAGCGAGCGCAAAGACTCCAGCACGACCTGGTCGCTCCCGATCACGTCGAGGACCACGTCCGCACCGAGGCCGCCAGTGAGGTCGCGAACGCGCTCGGCGCTGGCGCCCTCGATAATCTTTTCGGCCCCCATCGCGGTCGCGTATGCGGCCTCCTCGGCCGAGGACACCATGCCGATCACCCTGCAGCCGAGCCCGGCGGCGATCTGCACGGCGGCGGACCCGACACCGCCGGCCGCGCCGTTGACGACGACGACGGACCCCGGACGGACCCGCGCCCGCACGGCCAGAGCGAAATGAGCAGTGAGGTAGTTGAGGGGCATCGCGGCGCCCTGATCAAAGTTGAGCGACTGCGGGAGCGGGAAGACCCGCTCGGACGGCACGGCAACGACCTCGGCCGCACTTCCGTACGTCGACCAACCGGCCACCCGATCACCGGCAGCGAATCCGAGCGCTGGGGTGTCCTGGGAAACCACCCCGGCGAAGTCGACTCCAAGGACGAAGGGCACCTCGGGTTTGATCTGGTAGCGACCCTCGCTCATCAGCAGGTCGGGATAGGAGAGGCCGACACTGTGCACCTCGATCAGGACCTCGTCCTCGCCGGCCGCAGGAGCAGGACCGATCTCGCCGACCCGAACGCCGTCGGGCCCGTCCAGCGCGACGACCTGGGCAGCCCTCATCGGACCCAGCCGCTGAGCACATCTGAGACCGTCACTGGACGGGCTCCGGGGGGCACCGGTGTGGTGGTGGCGGACCGGCTGAAGCGGGGTGCCGGCGCCGGTTGCGCTACCCCGTCGAGCTCGACGTAGGCGGACCGGCTGCGGGCATGCACATCCTGGAGGGCCTCGCTGAAGGTGAGGACCGGAGTCGCGCAAGCGTCGGACCCCTCGAAGATCTGAGCCCAGGCATCACGGGAACGGCCGGCGACAGCGGCGGTGATCCGTTCCCTGATCCCCGGCCAGACTGCGCGGTCGTATTGGTCGCCGATTGTGTCGGGATCGATCTCGAGGTTGGCCAGCAGGATCGCGAAAAACTTCCGTTCGATCGCGCCGATGGCCAGGTAGCGACCGTCCGAACAGGTGTAGGTGTCGTAAAAGGGCGCTCCTCCGTCCAGGAGGTTGCTTTGCCTCTCCTCCGACCAGGTTCCAGCACCGCGCATCGCCCACATCTTCTGGGCGATGATGCCGATCCCGTCAACCATGGCGGTGTCGACGACCTGTCCGTGTCCGGATCGCTCCCGCTCCCAGAGCGCCGCCAGCAAGCCGGTCACCAGGACCATCGAGCCGCCGCCGTAGTCGCCCAGCAGGGTGAGCGGAACCGGTGGTGGTCGGTCGGCCTGGCCGAGCGCGTGCAGGACGCCTGTTGCCGCCAGGTAGTTCAAGTCGTGCCCGGCCGACATCGCCAACGGGCCCTCACGCCCCCAACCGGTCATCCGGCCGAGGACCAGCCGGGGGTTCAGCTCCTGCAATTCCTGCGGCCCCAGACCCATTCGTTCCAGGACGCCGGGTCGGAAGCCCTCGAGGAGGACGTCGGCGCTTCGGCAAAGCTCGCGCAGGTCCTGCAGTCCCGCCACGGACTTGAGATCGAGGGTCGTCGTGCGCCGGCCGCGCAGGACATGGTCGACAGAGCCGGCCAGTTCGGCCATAGGCGAAGCTCCTGGACGGTCGATCCGGACGACGTCGGCACCGAGGTCGGCTAGAACCATGGCGGAGTGTGGCACGGGTCCCAGCGCAGCCAGTTCCAAGACGCGGAGGTCGTTGAGCGGCCCGGTCATCGGAGGCCTCCGAAGCAGGCCTGGGCTTGGAGGTGCGTCTGACCGGAAGGTCGGGCCACGTCGATCACGAAGCGGCGGGCGGCAGGGGCGGGCACCTCGTAAATGCGGTAAGTGAGAGCGTCGCCTGGCCAGGCCTGAGCTTTCCAGCGGCAGACCAGTCGGGTCAGGTGGGCCGTGTCGTCCAGGGTCGAGAGAAGGGTCCCGACGACGCCGGCAGTCAGCATCCCTACTGCAATAGGACCGGGGTAGCCGCCGGCCTCGGCGAAGGCTTGGTCGTGATGGATCGGGTTGAAGTCTCCCGATGCCCCTTGGTACCGAACAAAGTCGGTGACGGTGAGCGGTTCGTCGGTCAACGCGAGGACCAGTTCATGGTCCTCCGGAGCGGACCAGGTCGGAACCGCTGCCGTCGGGGCAGTCCCGGGTGAACTCTGTTCGAGGAGGATCGAGGTTGCACGCAGACTCGCCACCACGTCACTTCCACCCAGGGGGACGAAGTCAGTGACGGTCTCTGTGAACTCCATCGTCCCGCGTCCACCGGGCTTTTTGTAGACCCGGTCGATGCGCTCAGTGCCGGTCAACTCCGAACCGATTGCGGGCGGGCCGGCGGAAAAGGTGAACTCCTGCTCCCCGTGCAGCACCCGACGGTAGTCGCGATCGATTCCGTGCCAGGCGCTGTCCTCGGGCGCCAGCCAGAGCCGGGCTGAGGCTAGGAAGGTCACCGGCGAGCAGACCGGGTGAGGATGGTCCTTGGTCCAGGAGGTCGGGCGAGTCGCTCGGTGAAACTCTCGGCACTTGCCCGGCTCGACCGGCATCCGAAACGGTCGTCCGGTGCGACCGGCTAGGTCGCTCGTCGTCATGCTGCTCTCCGGCGACGGGGTGGTACATCCGGGCGCCCAGCTGGAAGACGGGCGCCCGGTTGGCTTGATATCAGCGAAGCGGCCACTGGATGTGCTTCACCTGGAAGAACTCGCGGAACCCATCCTCGCCCATCTCGCGGCCGAAGCCGCTGAGGCCGAAGCCGCCCCAGGGTCCCTCGGGCCTCATAAAGCCGCCGCCGTTGACGGTGACCGCTCCGGTCCGCAAGCGCAGAGCAAGCTGATGTGCCTCGGTGGGCTCGCCGAAGACGGCGGCGTGCAGTCCGTAAGGAGAGTCGTGGGCGATGGCGATCGCCTGCTCGACGTCGTCGTAGGGGAGCAGCGTTCCAACCGGACCGAAGAGCTCCTCCTGACAGATGAGGTCGGAGTTGTTGACGTTGCCGATGATCGCCGGGTTCATGAAGTAACCCGGAAGCCCTTCAGGTCGTCCGCCGCCGGCGACGAGTGATCCGCCGCGCTCCAGGGCTCCGTTGAGGTGACCCTCCACAAAGTCGCGCTGCTCGGCCCGGATCAGCGGTCCGAGGTCGGTGTCTTCGGCCCATGGCGAACCCACCTTCATCTCGGCCATAAATCGGAACGCGGCGTCGGCGTACTCGTCGTACATGGCGCGCGGCACCAGGGTCCGGCTCGTGGCGCCGCAGCCCTGCCCGGAGTTCCGGGCGAATCGGTAAATGCTGTTCGCTAGAATCTCGTCCACGTCTGAGCCCGGCAGAATGATCGAGGCAGACTTACCGCCCAGCTCGAGGACCAGGCGCTTGGTCGTATGGGCCGCGGCCTGCATGATGTGCCGGCCGACCGCCAGTGAACCGGTGAACATCACCATGTCGACGTTGGGGTGAGAGCTGAGGGTCTCACCCACGTCACCGTCTCCCATGACGAAGTTGACCACGCCCCGGGGGAGGTCCGCTTGCTCAACGAGCCGCATGAATGCCAAGGTCGCCAACGGCGTCCGCGGGGAAGGTTTGAAGACCAGAGAGCAGCCGGCAGCGAGACCCGGCCCGAGCTTCCAAGCGACCGAGTTGATCGGGAAGTTGTAGCCGGTGATCCCGGCAACCACCCCGACCGGGATTCGCTGCAGCAGCGAATTGCTGGCCGGTGGACCCAGGTGCGGCGGGAGGCCTTCTTGGTAACCGCCGTGGGGGCCCTTCAGAGCCATGTCAGCGGCCCATCGCAGGTTGCTGATCGGCATCCCGACCTGCATCGCCCGGGTGAGCCCGATGGGAGTGCCGACCTCGGTCACGATGATCTCGGCCAGCTCCTCGCGGTGCCGGTCCATAACGTCGGCGATCTGGAGGATCACTTCCGAGCGCTCCCGGGGAGTGGCGTCCTTCCACGGCCCTGAGTCGAAGGCCCGGCGAGCAGAGGCAACCGCGCGCTCGGCCTGGGAGGTCGTGGCGTTGGCGACGGTCCGGATCTCCTCGGTGGTGCTCGGGTTGACGATGTTCAACCGAGTGTCGGCGTCACCGTCCTCCCATGTGCCGTTGATCCAGTTGGTCGGCCCGTCGATGAGGGCCTGGGCAGCGGGGCTCAGGGTGCGGGCGAGGTCGTTCGTGGTCATGGTCATCGTGCGAGGAACCCTCCGTCGACGGGCAGGGCAACGCCAGTTACCCAACTCGCGTCGTCACTGGCGAGGAAAGCCGCCGCACTGGCGATCTCCTCGGGTGCTGCCGCTCGGCCCATCGGGACCGACGCCTTGTATGTGGCCTTGAGGTCTTCGATGTCGGCGCCGTTCTCCCGACCGAAGAACTGCGAGAGCATCGGCGTCTCGATCATCGCGGGCAGGATCGCGTTGGAGCGGATCCCCTCAGGACCGAGCCGGACGGCGAGCGACTTCATGAACAACACGATGCCTCCCTTGGACATCGAGTACAACGGGCTAAACGGCGAGCCGACCACCCCGGAGACCGAAGACGTGAACAGGATCGATCCCTTGCCTTCGGCTTTCTGGATCAACGGCAACGCGAACTGGGTCGCGTAGAACGCGCTGCGCTGGTTGACGTTGATGAGCTTTTCGAAATCGGCCGGTTCGATGTCGAGCCCGGCCGCACCGGGAATGCCGGCGTGGTTAAAGAGCACGTGCAGAACTTCGAAGTCCCGGGCCACCTGATCGATCATCGAGCGAATCTGATCGTTGTCCCCGACGTCGCAGACAACCGCGGTGGCGGCACCGCCGGCTTCCTCGATCTCGGTGACGACAGCCTTCGCCGCTTTTTCGTCGATGTCGGAGACGACGACGTGCGCACCCTCGCTGGCGAAGCGCACGGCGCTCGCCCTGCCCATCCCCGAGCCACCCGCTGTGATCAGCGCGACCCGGTTTTCAAGTCGTCTCACACTCTTACTCCTTCGGTTCTCCGTGTCGGGCGCTCTGCCCTGGGTGTGTTCGGTGTGGTCAGCGGACCTTGTAGCCGCCGTCGGCCACCAAGGTGTGCCCGGTGACGTAGGAAGAGTTCTCCGAGCAGAGCCAAGCGACGGCCTGGGCGATCTCGGCAGGCTTGCCGATCCGGGTGAGGACGCCACCGATCCGGTCGATGTACTCGGCATCGGGCTCGGTGCTGCCCTCCCGGCGGCGAGCAACAATCGGGGTGTCCATCACTCTCCTCTTTCCTTGGCCGTCCATGGAGGCGTCCCACGGTTGAGCCCACTCACAACTTCAGTCTTAGCGTGCCTTATCATTATCATCAATTGTCTCCGCCAAGTCAAGCCTTTGACAAGTCATCATCGATAACCCATTTCTCATGTCTGAGGATGCTCACCGTTACGCGGACATTCCTTCGTGAGTCACGGAGAGTGTGTTGCGGGCCGTTTTCGTGGGTCTCGTCGGTGGCTATTCCTAGCACTAATTTCGCGGCTACAGTAACCATGTAATCGCACACTAAAGCAACAGCCGGAACGAGGAGCGCCAAACTATGAGGAGCTACCGGGGGCTGATCGTCCCCTTCGAGAATCCCCTCGACTGGACGCTCGCCAAGGTGCTGCGCCACCAGGCCTGCGAACGACCCAACAAGGTCTACCTTGATGCCCCCGAGGAGGGCGTCACGATGACCTACGGTGAGACGCTCAACGCGGCAGAGGCCGTCGCCCGGTCGCTCTGTGCCACCGGATCGACATACGGCGACCGCGTGATGATCCTGGCCCAGAACTCCTCGCAGCTGGTGCTCACCTGGTTTGGTACGGCAGTCGGCGGCCTCGTCGAGGTTCCGATTAACACCGCGTACGAGTTCGACTTCCTCGCCCACCAGATCCGGACCGCGCAACCGACGGTCGCCATCATCGACGACCGATTCGCGCACCGCTTCGTCTCCATCGAGGAGGACTGCGCCGGGCTCGAGCGGTTCTGGGTCATCGACAACGGTGAGCTCGACACAGCCCTAAAGACGTTGAGGGACGCCGGCTGGGCAGCAGAGCCTTGGGACGACCTACTCACCCGTCGGGAGGCAGAGCTGCCTGAGGTCGTGGCTCGTGACCTGGGGGCGATCTTCTTCACCTCGGGCACGACCGGCCCGTCAAAGGGTGTGGCGATGTCGCACTCGCAGTTCTACTTCGACGCGGTCGAGTGCTACAACCTGACTCGGCTCACCAGCGAGGACACCTACATGGTGACCACGCCGCTCTTCCACGGCAACGCTCAGTGGCTCGCCGCGTACCCGGCGCTGGTCGCGGGCGCCCGCTTCGTGCTCCGGCGTAAGTTCAGCGCAAGCCGCTGGATCGACTGGGTGCGCGAGAGCGGAGTCACGGTCACGAACTTCCTCGGCGTGATGATGGACTTCGTGTGGAAACAACCAGTGCGCGAGGACGACGCCGACAACCAACTGCGGTGCATCTTCGCGGCCCCGACGGCCAGCTCGATCGTGGACGGGTTCCGGCAGCGCTTCGGAGTCGAGGCGTTCGTAGAGGTCTTCGGACTCACCGAAGTTTCCATGCCGATCCTCTCGCCGTACGGCGAGGACCGGCCGGCCGGAGCCGCCGGGCTCGCCGTGGACGAGTGGTTCGACATCCAGCTGGTCGACCCCGAGACCGACAAGGAGGTGGCCATCGGCGAGGTCGGAGAGCTCGTCGTCCGATCCAAGTACCCATGGACACTAAGCAGCGGCTACCACGGCGCCCCAGAGAAAACCCTGGAGGCGTGGCGAAACCTGTGGTTCCACACTGGAGACGCACTGCGCCGGGACGAGGAAGGTTGGTATTACTTCGTCGACCGCTACAAGGACGCGCTCCGGCGACGCGGCGAGAACATCAGCTCGTACGAGATCGAGCAAGCAGTGCTCGCTCACCCCAATGTCTTGGAGTGCGCCGTGATCGCGGTCCCGGCGACGATCGAGGCCGGCGAGGACGAGGTGATGGCCTGCGTGGTCACCGATGGGATGATCGAACCGGTAAAGCTCTACGCGTTCTGCTCGACGAAGATGCCGTCGTTCGCGCTTCCCCGGTTCATCCGAGTCCTTCCCGAGTTGCCGAAGACGCCCTCGGAGAAGGTGCAGAAGTCCGAGCTGCGCGCAGCTGGCGTCACCGCCGACACGTTCGATCGGGGGGCCGCCGGGTGATGGCGTAAAGCCTCGCGTCACCAGAGGAACGACGCCCCGATGATCTCCCCTTTGACAGACAAGTGGTCAGTGTATCAACAGGTAGCTGCGTTCAGTAAGTAGAAATACGCTTACGACCGAGTCTGAATAATGCGGCTTGGTCCATCGATTTCTCGAGAAACGACAATCCGGTCTGGGAATCGGTCCTTCATTTCGCTCACGTGGCTAATTACACCGATGGTTCGACCGCCTGATTTAAGTTGATCGAGTTGGTCGAGTACTCGCTCTAAAGTTTCTGTGTCAAGGGAACCAAATCCTTCGTCAACAAAAAGGGTCTCGAGTGAAACCCCGCCAGTCTCACTCTGAACCACATCAGCCAAACCTAAAGCCAGCGATAAGGAGGCATAAAAAGTTTCACCACCTGAGAGTGAGGTCGTCGGACGAGGTTCTCCCGTTGATTCATCCATCACACTAATTCCAAGACCGGTGTTCCCGCGACGGGTAGCGTCTTCATCAAGAAGAAAAGACAACCGCCCGCTACTCATTTTGCGTAAGTGAATTGACGCCGATTCCAATACGTGGGCAAATCGAAGTTGTAGCGCGTAACTCTCCAACGTCAATTTTTTTGTATTTACGGAAGACCTTGCGGTAACAATTGCCCCTAAAGAAACTGATTCAGCCAGGTCAATGGAAAGTTTCTCTACACCTTTTCTTTCTTTCACGAATTTCTTAAGCAGAGTCGATACTGACTTTGCCGTACTTAACGCGATGGTGTGATTATCCTCGGCTTTTTTAACCATTTCCTGCGCTTGCGTGAGTTCGGCCTCTACTTTGTCGAATTTTGCAGAGAATTCGTGACTATTAATTTCCATGATCTCTGGGGAAAGCGTCTTGGCCATGGAATCAAATTCGCGTTGCGCATCGAGCCATCGACTCAACTGAGTGTTAATAGTTTCAAGCTCAACGAGAGTGTGTGAAGCATTTTCATTGACACCTATTAACTTCGCAAGCACTGATTCTTTTTGTCTCACCTCAGCATCGAATTCAGTCAATTGCGTTCGCACAATCTCAAGCTCTTGCTCTACTAACCCTCGCGCATCAGCACTATTGTTATATTCGAGATCTAGTTGTGTGAGTTTTGCTTGTAAACGTTCACTTTGTTCCAGTAGATCACGCTTGGCCACTATCTCTGCTTCTAATTGAGCCAGTACTGTCGCTACATCGTTGGGTGAAGTACCTGATACTTTTCCGTTCAACGTGGCTAGCTCTATTTTAGTCAACAATACCTCAGAATTTCGCGCGTCTACCTTGGCTTTTTGATCGTTTCGCGATTTCTTGGCGATGGTTATCGCATTTTCTAGTGACTCTAATAAACGATCAGTAGTGAGTTCGATCTCCACTTCGCTGCTTGCAGGTCGCGGGTGGTTAAGGGACCCACACACTGCACAAGGCTTTCCGTCTGCCAATTCACTAGCCAGTACCGCGACTCGATGCTCAAGTTGTGTGCGCCGCGCTTGAGAAAGTGCGAATTCAGATCGGGTTACCTCATGCTCGCGAATGTGTAGTTCCAATTTGTACTGTGTGAGTTCTTCATCTAATTGCAAATTATTGGACTCTGCCTTTTCCAACTGAGTGAGTAGTTGGGACATCTTTTCTTGAATTTGCATTTTCTCTTCTAATTTTTTTATCTGCATATCAGCACCTGTTGCTACTGATATTTCTTCTTTCAGTTCAGAGGCTAAGCGCGGGTAAGCCGCAATAGAGTCAGTGAGTATCGTCCGGCGCACGTCTTTTTCATTTAATTCCGCAACCAACTTCTCCCGCTCGGATGTGCGCTTTGTCGCCGCGAGTTGCCAATCAACCAACGGCTTTAACTGACCAATTAGCTCGTGGTTTGCGACTATAAATCCAGGAACTTTATCTAGTGAGAGTTGCCGCTCAGCAGGTCCTAATTTGTCTCTAGTTTGTTTGACTAGTCCCTCGAGTTGAATTAATTTCCCAAGTTTTTCCTGGATGTCAGTGAGATCATTAAATTGAATGTGAAGGGGCTCAGCGAACGACCTCCTTTGTTCCATATGTGATTCCGCATTTTGTGTCGTTAATTCAAAATAGGAATTCACTTCCTGAGTGACGGTAATTGCATCACTCGCTTGCGAATCAACGAGTTCATCAACTCGCTCACGTAACTCGCTTGGGTCAGAGTCACTCAACATTCCTTGAATCTGGACGGCGATATCCCTGATTGCTAAGTGAGAATTCTCGATCGCGAGCTCCGCTTGTTTCCCACGTTGGTCCAGCTCGCTCTGCAATTGTGCATAAAAGTTGTCTCCCAGTAGATCTCGTAATGCCTTCAGTCGATCGCTTGGATTCATGCGTAACAGCGCGGCAAATTCACCTTGGGCTAAGACAACGAGTTGTCGGAACTGCTGGGCATTTAAGTGCAGTAGTTCTGTGAGGTAGCTGCCAATCTCGGTGGCGTGGGTTAATGAAAAATCTTGCTCCCCGGTGGCATTAAATCTGATTAATGTCTGGGTCGCCGCGCGTTTGGTCTCGCCAGTTCCGTTTTCTTTTATAAATGAGTATGGAATCCCACGAATAATTTTGTGCCGAATTCCATTAACCGAAAAATCGAGCACTATCTGTGAACGTTCATGTCCTTCGCTGTAATCACTGCGCATTCGGTCTTTCGCCGACTCCTCGCCGCTTAAAGTGCTGAACAGTGCGTAGGTGATTGAGTCAATGATCGTGGTCTTACCGGTCGCGGTGGGTCCGTCAATTAGGAACAGGCCTGCAGAACTGAGTTCATCAAAATTAATCACTTGTTTGTCACGGAACGGGCCGATCCCGGTAATTTCAAGTGCATGAATCCTCACGGTGCGACACCATTTAAATTGACGTGTTCAATCGCTTCCTGTACAAGTGATCTCTGAGGATCGGAAATGTGACCCCTGGTCACGTGACCGACAAATCCAGCCGTTATGTCAATGGGGGGCGTGTTTTGCGGGTCCAACCGCTCGTCAATTGGCCGGGCTCCCAACCCGCCTTGTGGGTGAAACTCAATCTGCTTAAGGTGCGGAAATCTGTGACTGAGACGCTCCCAGCTCCGTTCTTGACGGACCGGGTCGATCACAATCGCGCGAACCCACGAGCCCTCGTCCCCACTAAAAATCGGGTCGGCGAGCAAGGCTTCAAGTTCCCCTGTGATGGTCACCAATGGCCCCGGAACTGGGGTCACAATGTTTTCATAGGAGATCGGACCCGATTGTGAGATCTGCACCACTGTAACGCTTTTATGATGCTTCTCTTCAGAAAATGAATACGGTAGAGGTGAGCCTGAGTACTTCACGATTGTTGCCGAATCTTCCGGGGTTGAGATCACCTGGGCACCGTGAAGGTGTCCCATGGCGGTGTAGTCAACCCCTGTAAAAATACTCGATGGCGCATCGCCGATTCCACCAATTTCAAGGGAACGTTCCGATTCGCTTTCACTCCCGCCCGTAATGAACGCGTGAGAAGTAACCATGCTGCGTGCGGCACCCCGAAGCACTAAATCAGATCTCACCTTCGCCATTGCGGCCGTGAGTACTCCGGCATGCGTACGCTCAGATTCCAATTCGGTAAATACAACCTCGGGTTGCAAGTACGGGATTCCGTAGACAACCAATTCCACTCCGTCTCGTCCCGTGATTTCTAGCGGTGTTCCAATTTCAGAAATGGTAGAACGAATGTGTACCCCGTTTGCGGACATAAGATCACGACCAAACCCAAGTCGCACTGCTGAATCATGATTCCCTGGAGTAATAAACACTTGACATACAGGGCTCAGGCCAGTCAGAGCACGATCAAAGAGTTGAACTGACTCAGCCGGTGGAACTGCCCGGTCGTAGATGTCTCCAGCAATGACAACCAACTCAACTTTTTGCTCGGCCACGTAGGTAACAAGCCAGTCAATGAAATTTTCCTGGTGAGCGTGCATGCTTTCGGAGAGAAAGGTGCGCCCTAAGTGCCAGTCAGAAGTGTGCAGAATTTTCATGGTTCTCCCAAAAAAACGAACAACTAAATAGAGTCGCGGGCCATGTCAACAAAGCGCGAATAGTGGCCTTGAAAAGCCACCGTTACCGTCGCCGTTGGGCCATTGCGGTGCTTTGCGACGATGAAGTCGGCTTCCCCTGCGCGGGGTGACTCGCGGTCGTAAGCGTCCTCGCGGTGAAGTAGCACCACCATATCTGCATCTTGCTCCAGCGATCCAGACTCGCGCAAGTCAGAAAGCATTGGCCGTTTGTCTTGACGCTGTTCCGGTCCACGGTTGAGTTGACTGATTGCAATCACGGGAACTTCAAGTTCCTTTGCCAGCAGTTTCAAGGACCTGGAGAACTCAGAAACTTCCTGCTGGCGGTTTTCAACGCGCTTACCGCTTGTCATGAGTTGTAGGTAGTCAACAACAACGAGTTGTAAGTTATGGCGTTGCTTCAACCGACGACACTTTGCCCGGATTTCCATAAGGTTCATGTTGGGTGAGTCGTCAATGAAAAACGGTGCTTCACTGACAGTGCCCATTTTGTTAGCGAGTTTCGCCCAGTCGGCTTCACCCATCTGACCCGAACGCATGTGATGTAACGCGACTTGGGCTTCTGCAGAAAGCAGACGCATCACGATTTCGTTGCGACTCATTTCAAGTGAGAAAATAACGCTCGTTAATCCATTCTTAATGGAGGCGCTCCGGCAAATGTCAAGACCGAGAGTTGATTTACCCAGTGCGGGACGTGCTGCAACAATAATGAGTTGGCCTGCATGTAGTCCGTTTGTGAGCGTGTCTAACTCAGCAAACCCGGTTGGCACACCAACCATTTCACCATCGCGATTAGAGATCGCTTCAATCTCACTGAGGGTTCCCTGCATGATGTCACTCAGAGGTGCGTAGTCCTCGCTTGACCGGCGCTCCGTTACTTCGTAGACCTCGGCTTGGGCGCGGTCAACTGCGTCATCAACCTCACCTTGGCCACTGTAACCAAGATGCACAATTCGTGTTCCCGCAGTAACCAGTCTGCGTAATATCGCTTGTTCTCGAACAATGCGCCCATAAAAATTGGCGTTGGCAGCCGTGGGAACCATGGAAACCAAAGTGTGCAAATAGGAAGGTCCACCGATCCGAGTAATTTCGCCTGACTTGGTCAACTCTGAGGCCACTGTGACGGCGTCAGCCGGTTCACCTCGACCGTAAAGGTCTAAAATTGTGTCGTAGATTGTTGAATGTGACGGCCGGTAGAAGTCGTCGGCGCGAATTAATTCAACTACGTCCGCTATTGCATCTTTACTCAACAGCATTGCGCCCAGCACCGACTGTTCGGCGGCTTCATCATTTGGGGGTGTGCGATCCGGCGCGGCAGAATAGGCAGAGTCCCGGGGTTCTTCGGGTATATGAAGTTCGGAGACGCTCAATGGTGTCCTTTCTCAAAGTGAGTGTTCAATTGTCACTGGGCGATTATTCGACCACTTGCAGTAAACACCACAGCCCTGACGGTAGAGACCGCGTACCACCGTGTCCATTCACCTTGTGTGTCGTGCTGTGCGCTAACTGTGCACTGAGGGACCGTACTGGTGGATTGTCCCGGGATATCCTGTGGAAAAAATGAGTATTTTGGATATTTTCTGGATTTTCACTCACAAAATGGTGTCCACACCCTGTGGACAAAAACTTTATTACTATCCTTCGTTAGTGCCTGATCTAGGGAATTCGCAGCAATTACGTGTGACTGCCGTGTGCCTGGGCAATATTTGCCGATCACCAATTGCTGAAGCTGTACTTCGTGACCGGATCCAAGCGGCCGGGCTCAGCGAAAAAGTAGTTGTTGATTCAGCCGGCACCGGTGATTGGCATCTTGGCCACGAGGCAGATCCCAGGTCCCAAGCCATCCTTTCCCAAAACGGTTACTTGTTAACCCACTCGGCCCGACAGATTACTTCGAGTTGGATGGCTGAAATCGACATTATTTTGGTCATGGATTCCAGTAATTACCTCAATGTTGAAGTTTTAGTGCGTGACAGCGGGTTCACACCTGAGCTAAACATGATCCGTAGCTTTGACTTAGATCTTGCCCACTATGACAACCTGAGCCCGGAGCTGGACGTGCCCGACCCCTATTACGACCGGGACAATGGGTATGCGCTGGTGCTGAAAATGATCGAACGAGCAGCCGAAGAATTTGTTGCCTGGCTACCCGCTCGCTTGAATCAGTAAGTATCAATCGGGATGAACGAGTTCCCCGTCACCTGATAAACGACGGTACGCCAGCGCATCTGCCAGGTAAGTAAATGCCGCAACAAATACGTTGACCAACAGCACCGAAATAAATGCAATACCGGAAACTATGCTCGTCAACACATTAAAGTCATTGGCTCCCCCAATGAGGATCGATTGGCTTACTGCGGCAACTACGGTAAGCGAGACCGTTGCACCGATTAGTACGATTTTGAACCCAATGAATCGCCAGAATGACGTAGTAATCAGTTCCCAACTCATGGCGAGAGCAGCAAAACCGGTCATGCCTGCGTTTCCAATAAGTGCATAGGGAAATAGTGCAAACATAAAGGCCAAAATTAACCCTGGGATAATGAAAGCAATCAAACCGACAACAACAATGCCGGTATAGACGAGACCTGCCAGAAGGAACCACCAATACCGGTCAGAGCGCAACAGCACTCTCACAGACGGTTTCGCTCCTTCTGAGGCGTTATAGGCGTTGCGTAAGATTCCAAGAAATGTGTAGAAGAAGCCAAGGATCCCGAGAAAGATTACAATTGCCCCCAGAGCTGGAACAGCGATTGCGGCGAGCGCACCAACAATAATGATCGCGACGGGAATAGCGATCGCGACAAAAATCACCAGCAACCAATGCCAATATTGACGCTTGGTCAAACTCCATGCCTCATCAAGTACGGCAGCGATATCAAATCCGGACATGTTTTTCCTTTCGGTTACCATGATTACATGAAACTTTTTGGTCTGATCATGACGCGAAAACTGGTGAAAACTTGACCTTAGCATCTGAAAATTACCAGTATGTCGACATTAAATATTGGAAATGAACGTGAATCAAGCCCAATTTCTAAAATCCGAATTATTTACCGAGCGGGTGTTAAGTCTGCAATTACGTATTCCAGAAGTTCACGACCATGATCAGATGCGGTCACAATGTCAGCACTGTGTAGGTCGACTCCGTTAAAGGCCTGCAGGCGTAAAACGTCTCCGTGTCGGAGTTGATTGGGGAATATTCCGGCAAAAGAAAAAGGGAAATCACTTACTTGATTATTCAGAACAATCTCGGTGTGAGGTAGGTCAAGTGGTACATCAAGGTACACCGCATCACGTCGCTTATTTATCATCAGAGTTACGCGCGCTCTCTCCACCGACTCGGTGAAATCACGCCCGGGTTCAGTGACATGAATTATTGCCGAATTATGATCTGTTTTTTCTTCGATACAAAAAATGGTTTCATTAGGAACAGTGACATTGGTGGGTAACTGCGCGATCACGGCATGTAAACCGGATACTTCGAGAATTTTTTGTACCATTTCGTGATATTTCTTCGGCACATACATATTTCTTAAATCACCTTGGTTCAATTTCAAATAGAACAAAACCACTGATTGCCGGTGTCCCTCCGGATTAACTGCAGCATTGTTATGGACTGTGTCCGGGATCCAGCCGAGAAGAATTCCGGTTTCATGTGCACCAAGCTTGATGTTCGCTTTTTGGCTATATGGGTGGGCTGCTGTTGCTTCACTAAAAATACCCAAGTACCCGGCTTCGGTTGCCCATTGTGAGCCGAATCGTTTGAGTCTTTCAAAAAGATGGTGTCCGCGGGCCGCGTCTCGCACAACTGCAATACCTGCATGAATAACCCGCTCGACGCCCTCTTCCACCATGAGCGCCATATGGCCAAGAATAATTCCGTCATTTAATTGACCAATTGTGCTGCGTAGGGTTTTGTTGCGTATTTTTTCAGCAATTTTCTCGGCGTCATAAACCCACTCAGCGTCATACGAATCCCCATACGACTCTTTGATCAACTCAACGAGGACCTCGGATTCATGTGGTTCAAGAAATCGGATTATGACATCTGAATCTTCGACCATGGCTCCAGTATCGCTGAGACGCAGCACAACATTTAAAAGGGGCCGCCCGCTGGGAGCGACCCCTTTTACAACGAACTATGAGAAGGAACTAGTCAACAGGACTAATTGACGGCCGTAGTGGTGGGCGGACCAAATCGATTGTCACCTTCGGTGCCTGGTGTTGCCCAGAAAACAATCAACACGATCGAACCGATTAAAGGAACAAACGCAATGAGTATCCACCACCCGGTGCGATCAACATCATGTAAGCGCCGAAAATATAGACCGAGCATCGGCAATACAAAGCCCAGCCAAACAAGGAAAAATATGATGATGGGGAGACCGGCGAGGCCCACAATGAAATTGACAATGAAGATAACCACCGCATAGAACAGAAAGAACCACCAAAATTCTGATCGACTAGCGCGGCCATTGAATTTGGCATAATTCGAGAGACCTGATTTTATCGCTTCCATATATGACATGAGTGATCCTCCTATGTAGGTCAAAGGGCTTGAGCAGCCTTGTAACCGCGAGACTACCGGTAAATGAACACAAAACCGGCATCTTATTATTAAACGGAGATGTTTCGCACCACAGCCAGATTCGTGAACGAGCACGTTGGACCGCTGTGGCGGGAGGGCCCAGATCAGTGAAATATAAAAGGGGCCGCCCACTGGGAGCGACCCCTTTGCACATCAACTATGAGAAAAAATAATTGTTAGTCAGCTGAAACAACAAACTGCACATTGGCGCTTACACCTGGGTGCACGTCAACTGTTGCGTTGTGATTTCCCAACGTTTTAATCGCGCCAGCCAAGTGCACCTTGCGCTTATCAATTGAAATGTCGCCGGAAGCCTTCACCGCTGAGGCGATGTCAGCTGTAGTGATTGAACCGAAGAGTTTTCCGGTCGCACCAGCTTTGGCGGGAACTACAATTACCAATGATTCAAGTGATTGCTTGATTTCATTTGCATGATCACGGTCACGGACCTCGCGTACCTTACGGGCACGTTTAATTTGGGTCACCTGCTTCTCGCCACCGCGGGTCCAAGAGATTGCGAAACCGCGTGGGAGTAAGAAGTTGCGGCCATAACCATCTTTTACTTCGACAATGTCGCCTGCAGCACCAAGACCGCTGACTTCCTGTGTAAGGATGAGTTTCATGTTTACGCTCCTGCTTCTTTACCGCGTTGCCGCTGAGTAGGGAAGAAGTGCCATTTCACGGGCATTCTTCACAGCCATGGCAACATCACGCTGATGCTGGGTGCAGTTACCTGTAACCCGGCGAGCGCGAATCTTGCCTCGATCCGAAACGAATTTACGAAGTAGGTTTACGTCTTTGTAGTCCAGACCCTTTACTTCTTTTTTGCAGAAGGCGCAGGCTTTGGCCTTCACCATCTTGTTCTTGTCCAACACTTGTTGGCGCTTGTTATCGCGTGCCATTTAATAACTCCTTGAATTTATGGTGGGAAATTTAATGTGTTTAGAAGGGTGGTTCATCAAAGTTTGCAGTCGGTGCACCAGTTGCCCAGGGATCATCAGCAGGGGCTGCCGATCCACCGCCGGAGCTAAATCCACCTTCGGAGCGTTGTACCCGAGTGACCTTCGCTGTTGCATAACGCAACGCGGGACCAACGTCCTCGACTTCAACTTCCATAACTGTTCGTTTTTCACCCTCGCGGGTTTCATAGGAACGCTGCTTCAACCTGCCCGAAACCATTACGCGAGTCCCCTTTGTGAGTGACTCGGCAACATTTTCCGCGTACTGGCGCCACACGCTGCATCGCAAGTAAGTCGGGTCCCCGTCTTTCCATTCATTCGTTGCTTTGTCCAAATAACGTGAGTTGGTAGCAACTGTGAATGAAGCAACAGCGGCGCCGCTTGGGGTGAAGCGCAGTTCAGGATCGTTGGTCAAGTTCCCAATGACCGTCACATTGATATCCCCGGCTGCCATTAGGAAGCCTTAACGGGAGTGGACCAGTTGGGGCGAATCACCTTGGTGCGAACGACAGCTTCGTTTAGTGATAGTTGGCGATCCAGTTCGGCGACTGCTTCCGGGGTCGAGATCAACTCGATTACCGCGTAGTAGCCCTCGGTCTTGTGGTTGATTTCGTAGGAGAAGCGGCGCTTGCCCCAGAAATCTACTTTTTCAACAGTGCCACCATCGGCCTTGATCACATTGAGGAATGTATCGAGACTGGGGGCAATTGTTTTTTCTTCGAGTTCAGAGTCCAGAATGACCATGACTTCGTATTTACGCATGTATTAACCCACCTCCTTCGGACTAAACGGCCACGGCATTTCCGTGACAGGAGGATTAATGCCCCCTTAGAGTAGCCGCTACAGGCTCTAGCTCCACAAGGGGTCGCTATTCGCTAATGCTGGCGAGATCCCTAATGGTCACACACCCGGTCTGAGAACCGTAATTCTGGACTCCTGGTGTGGGTACCAATGGGAACTGAATCCAATTTTCGAAGGGGTTGCGTGTGTAAGGATCGCTTCCACGGGAGGCAATAGGCTGACGGCGTGCGTATTGCAACCTGGAATCTGAACTCGGTGGGCGCCCGACTTGATCGGTTAGTGGAGTGGCTCCACAGCGCTCAACCCGATGTGGTGGCATTGCAAGAGTTAAAATGCACCGACGAGGCGTTCCCACACCTCCCGATTCAAGTAGCGGGCTACGAAGCCGTCACCCATGGCACCGGCCGTTGGAATGGTGTTGCGATTCTCTCTCGGGTTGGCGCTACCGACGTTGTTCGCGGTTTAGTTGGCCAACCTGATTTCGACGGGGTTGCTGAGCCTCGGGCAATTGGAGCCACCTGCAATGGTTTGCGGGTCTGGAGTGTCTACTGCCCCAATGGTCGCGAACCAAGCCATGATCACTACAAGTACAAGTTAAAATGGTTCACAGCGTTGAATGTAACCATGGAATCTGAAATGGTTACCAGTCCTGATCTACCGTTCGCTGTGATTGGTGACTACAACATCGCTCCGACTGACGCAGACGTGTGGAACATCGAAAAATTTGTTGATTCAACACATGTGACACCGGCTGAGCGAGCAGCGTTAACCGATCTTGAAGCTTTGGGTTTGATTGAAACTATGCCGCGATCGCTTAAGGGTGAACCCTACACATTCTGGGACTATCGCAGTGGTTCCTTCCACCGTGGTTGGGGGATGCGGATTGACCTTGTCTATGGGAATCAGGTGTTCACGTCCCTAGTGCAGGATTCATATGTTGATCGCGACGCACGTAAGGGAAAAGGCGCCTCCGATCATGCACCGGTTGTTGTTGATTTGGGTTTCCCCGTATGAGACGTGAAGTCCGGCGGATTAGTGCCGAGCAGCATTCAGAGTTCCTAGATGGTGTCATTGCTTCTGGATCCACTTCGGTCTCGTTTTTGCAATTACCCAAATGGGGTAATGTCAAGGTGGGTTGGCGACCAGAGTCGGTTGGTTGGTTTCAGGACTCCACACTTGTGGGCGTGGCCTTGGTGTTGTATCGCCCGATTCCAAAATTGCCGCAGCGTTCGTTCGCATACATTCCCGAGGGTCCGGTAATTGATTGGGAAAGTGGTGATCTTTCTTCGTGGTTGCCACCTTTGGTCTCGCACGTTAAGGGTCGTGGCGCATTTCAATTAAAGATAGGTCCGCCGGTTCCAGTAAAGCAATGGGATGCGCACACAATTAAGGCCGCAATTGGTGCGAAACCTGTCCTGAGTGAGGTGAATCCGGATCGAAAGTTTGCACATGCTGAGCAAGTAATCGAATCATTGGAGTCAATGAGATTCGTCCAAGAGGAAAACGTTGGTTCCGGTTTTGGGGACGTGCAACCACGATATATTTTCCAAGTCCCACTCGCTGGTCGCACTGAAGAAGATGTCTTCGCCGGATTCAATCAATTATGGCGGAGAAATATCCGTAAGGCCGAAAAATCTGGTGTTGAAGTGAACCTGGGAACTCGGAAAGACTTGCCTTTTTTTTATGAGATCTATGTGGAAACGGCTGAACGTGATGGGTTCACTCCGCGGGGCTTGGTCTATTTCGAACGCATGTGGGATGAGCTCGGTGACCACTTCAGTTTGCATGTGGCTCGCTACTCCGGCCATGTCGCCGCGGCCACAATCATGATCACGGTGGGTGGTCATGCTTGGTACTCATACGGGGCATCCACGACAGCCGATCGGGATGTTCGTCCCAGTAATGCCTTGCAATGGTCCATGATCAAGAGTGCAATTTTTTCGGGTTGCCGGATTTACGATCTCAGGGGAATTTCTCACACCTTGGACCGCTCAGATCACCTGTTCGGACTGTTGTCTTTCAAATTGGGTTCGGGGGGTTTCGCTCAAGAATATGTTGGTGAGTGGGACTGTGTGATTCGTAAGTCTTGGGCTCGCGCTTTTTCGATCTACCAGCGGCGAGGCTAGGCAGCAGATTGCTGTGATCCTGACATGATTGTTGAGTGGCTTTCACCCTCAACATAAATGGCGACAAATGGCGCACTCACTTGCGCTCTGTTGTCAATGCAATCACTACCGCTAGCG
The DNA here is from genome assembly GCA_028825115.1 of Candidatus Nanopelagicales bacterium. Taxonomy (GTDB): domain Bacteria; phylum Actinomycetota; class Actinomycetes; order S36-B12; family S36-B12; genus UBA4592. The sequence continues at coordinate 32,681 of JAPKAV010000004.1, forward strand.
GCACTTCACCTGTTCCGGTAGTCAAAGGAAATGGTTACGGAATTGGCCAAGAATTACTAGGTGCAACCGCCATGGAACTTGGTGCTGACACGATTGCGGTGGGAACCGTATTTGAAATTGAGTCAGTTGTCAGTGTCACCCAAGGTGACATTGTCGTGCTTCAACCATTTGATTCACGTGACGCCGGGGCCGCTGCTAAATGGTCGGAAATCAGCAAGAAATTTTATTCCGGTCGCATTATTCGCACCGTTGCAAGTCTTGAGGCGCTTAATGAACTAATCACCGGATCTAGCGGTGTCCGCGTTATCATTGAGGCCCGCAGTTCTATGGTTCGTTTTGGTCTGACAGAACCCGAACTTATTGGCGCCCTGGGAAACACCGATATTCGAGCCGCACTTGCGACTGGGCAGTTTTTTATCGAGGGGATTTCAGTCCACCTTCCCATTGAGCGTTCATCCCCTGATTCACATGCCGTTGAAGTCATGCGATGGGCTGGGTTGTGGGAAGCGGAGACCGCAGTCTGGGAGGGCCACTCGCCCCCAGCCTCTGTTATATGGGTTTCCCATTGCAGTGACGCCGAACTTTCAACTATCCGCCAGAGCGTAAGCGAATTGATCGTTCGAATGCGTGTAGGAACTCGACTATGGCTCGGTGATCGCTCCGCACTTTCTGCGTCGGGCACGGTGTTAGCTGTCCACCCACTTTCTGAAGGTGTGAAGGTTGGCTACCGTCAACGAAGAGCCGGAAAAAATGCCACATTGGTTGTGGTGAGTGGAGGTACCGCCAACGGGATTGGTTTAAGTGCGCCTTCTCCCACCACTTCCCTGCGCCAACGAGTTACTTCATTTGGAGTTGGTGCACTCGATGCGGCCGGTAGATCGATGTCTCCATTTAGTCTGGGGGGGAAACAAAGGTGGTTCGCCGAACCCCCACACCAACATGTTTCAATGCTGTGGTTGAACAACGAATCTGTCCTACCGCGTGTTGGTGCTCAGGTGAGCGCTGAGGTTCGATTTACAACCTCACGTTTTGACGCTGTCTTTGTTGACTGATCATTCCGCGAGGAAATGTCAAAAACAATCCATAGCGCAAAGTACACAGTTACCGCAATGTGCACGAAGGTTGCTGCGGCATACCATTCTGGGGTAAGAGTTTTCGCGTCATCGATTCCATAGCCAGCTAGAAACCACCAGATCGCTGCGAAGTAGATAACCTCGCCGTACTGCCAGATCAGAAAGTCCCGCCAATTTGGTCGGGCCAAGACGGCAAGTGGAACTAGCCAAAGAACGTATTGCGGCGAATAGACCTTGTTGGTGATTACGAAAGCAGCAAGAATGAGGAATGAAATCTGTGCAATTGTTGGCACGGTGGGCGCTTTTTTCACCAGGAACATGATCGCTAAAAGTAAAATAGTGAATAGCGCGGTCGAAGTAAAATTGAGCAGGTTCTCCGGAATTGTAGGCAACCCAATTTGGGTGATGGCGTACCAGAAAGATCCGAAGTCAATTGCTCGACTGAAGTTGAATGTGTAGAAAGCCGCCCAGCCTTCAAAGTGTGCGATTGCGAATGGGATGTTAATTGCAAGGAAGGTCCCAATTGTTGTCACAATCATGATAAGTGTGGGCCTCCAGGATGCCGTTCGCCACGCTAAAAACACAAAAGCTACCAGCAAGAAAACCGGATAAAATTTAGAGACAATTGCTAAACCAAGGAAAACTCCCGTAAAAAGGGCTTTGTCTTTTGACCACGCCAAGAATGCAAGCGCAACCAGAGCAATTGGGACGAGGTCCCAGTTGATTGTTGACGCAAGGATCATGGTGGGTGCAAGAACCACCATCGCTGCCCGCCACGGATATCTTGGTTGGGTTAACGCGGTTGCAATCACTGTGATCACAAATGGGATAAACAACAACACGATATTTACGTCAAAAAATGCTCGGTAGCCATCGGGGTAAAATGAAGTGACCCACCCAGTCAGGACGGCGGCGATATACATGAAGATTCCAGTACCCACTGGATACTCCAGATAGATACCGTTTGACCCAGATTGAAGATAAGGAAAGATACCCTCCATAAACCCGCGGTCCCCGTAAAGCGCGGGTATGTCGGAATAGCACAGGTGCATGTATCGCTGCGGATCTATCCATCCATCCATAACACATGAGAAGTCGAGTAAATAGCCAATTGAATAGGTGACGGCTGCCAAAACAATCAACACGTAAAGCGGTGGTAAAAGTGTGTAGCCCCTATTCGCGAGCTGACCAAATGGCCCACCCACACGCTCAGAGATTTTTGATTCGCTCACGGGTGGATTATGGTCTGCCTTCATCAATCGGTTGATCCGTTGGTGCCGGCTCGGGGCCAAACTCGTTTATCGGCTGCTCTACCGGTGCAGGATCTACCGGTGCAGGATCTACCGGTGCAGGATCTACCGGTGCAGGATCTACCGGTGCAGGATCTGCTCCGGTGTTCTCGGGGCCAAACTCGTTAACAACTTCAGGGATTGGGCAGCCTAGAGGAATCTCTTCAAGATCTGTCTCAATAAAGTCCGGGCATTCAATCGGCGTCAGGGCCTCATCCGGTGGTGCTTGGAAGTCAACCACCGGCTGCTTTTTGAGTGAGTCCCTCATGAAAGCGGTCCAGATTGCGGCCGGGAAGGAGCCACCGGTAACAGTGCTTAATCCACCGGTCCCCGACATTGAGATTGGCATGCCACTTGAGTCCTCTTTTGCCATGAGGACAGCTGCGGAGATTTGTGGGGTGTATCCGGCAAACCAAGCACTCTTGTTGTCGTCAGTTGTTCCGGTCTTAGCTGCCGCCGGACGATCAAGGGCGAGAGCGGCTTTAGCTGTCCCACTTGTGACAACTTTGTTCAGACTGTAATTAACTGTATTGGCGACGTCGACACCAAACGCTGTAGTTAGTGAAGGCTCGTATTGATAAATCAATCCACCGTTGGGACCGAAAACTTGCTTAATGAATGTGGTGCTGCTTCGAACCCCTTCGTTGGCAAATGTCGCATACGCGTTCGCCATGTCTAAGCCGGATGGTGATCCTGTACCCAGAACAAATGTGAGGTCGGGTGATTCAAGGTTGAGGCCTGGAGTTGTCTCTGGGATGCCCGCGGCAAGTGCTGCGTCCGCGACATTACGGACTCCTATTTTCGAGGTGAGTTCAACATAAGCAGAGTTGATGCTCAGTTCGGTTGCTTGTAATAAAGACACAACACCATAAGAATTATCTCCGTAGTTATTTAACGTGTAATCATTTACGGTTGTTGGGGAGTTTCCATTCCAAAGCGAATTTAGGGGTAAACCTTGTTCGAGCGCTGATGCCAGTGCGAATGGTTTGAATGTGGAACCTGCCTGAGCGAACTGTCGCGTTGCGTTATTGATCTGATCGGTAATAAAGTCTGTACCGCCGTAGATAGCGAGCACCTCACCGCTACCAGGCCTTACGGCCGCGAGTCCTATTCGCAATCCTTCAGTTTGTGAAGTTGGTCCTTGTTTTTTTACCGCGCGTTGTGCGGAGCGTTGAGCCTTACGGTTAAAGGAACTTACAATTTTCAGGCCTCCTCGTTGAATTTCTGTTTCCGTATAACCTTGGGCCAGTAACTGTTGCTCAACTGCAGTGAGTAGAAAGCCGACCTGACCGCCAAGTCGGTCTTTTTGCTTAAAAGGAATAATCTCAGGAAAACTTGCCGCATCACGTTGAGCCTGAGTGATATCACCTAGGCTCAGCATGGAGTCCAAGACGTAGGACCACCGTGCTCTGAGACCACTGATATTTTCTTCGGGGTTAAGACCGGACGGTGATTTAATTACTGATGCGAGCACGGCACCTTCTGTGTAATCAAGTTCATTGATCGACTTGTTAAAGTAAGCGACCGCCGCTGCTTCGATTCCATTTGCATTTCTACCGAAGTAAATCGTGTTGAGATAGTCTTCAAGGATTTGTTCTTTGGAGATTACTGTTTCCAATTTGAAGGCAAGCAGTGCTTCATTTATTTTGCGTTTCCAAGTGCGGTTCTGGGTAAGGAAAGCGATCTTGGCGTACTGCTGGGTGATTGTCGATCCACCTTGTGTGCTTCCCCCGGTTAAGTTATTGAGTGCGGCGCGAGCAATGCCAATCGGTGAAATTCCACCGTGGTTATAAAAGTCTCGGTCTTCAGCTGCAAGGACTGCTTGTTGTATATCGACCGGAATGTCCGCTATGAGGACTGACCGCCGAGTGGACTCACCCAGTCGCCCGATTTCATTTGACCCGCCCGAGTAATAGACCACAGTGGCTTCGCTTGTGGCCAGGTCATTCGGACTCGGTACTTCGGTGCGAGTCAAAACGACGGCTAAGAATGTTGCACCAATGGCTGTAAGGAAGACCAATGTCCACAAGATCCGGCTTATCCAGCGGCGGCGCCACAAAGGCCTGCGCTGCTCGTTAGAGATGCTCCGCTTAGCCGGCTTCTTTTTTGCCGTCTTCTTGCTCGCGGAGCCCTTTTGTGTAGGGGAGCTCACTTGTGTCCTATCGGGGGAAGGGGACAGATTCAGTCTACCAGGACCTAGTCCAACAGATCTTCTACCGGAATGGGCGGCACGGCGCGCCGTGGAGTTCCATCTCCGAGTGAAAATGCTCTTAGGAGGTAGTTCCAATGGCAGTCCGGACATACTTCTACGACGTACACGCGAAACTCACCGAATTTGCTGCACATGGCGGGTAATTCACTGGCTTTGCGGATTCTTCCGGCATAGGGTCCGAGTTCATCACCGTAGATGTAATTTAATTCCACGAGTTTTTTTCCCTTGCAGGCTGGGCAATTGCCCGTTGCTTTCTCTCCATGGAACTTTGCGGCCTTGAGGAGATATGGGTCAGCCTCACAAAAATCACTGGTCAGAGCACCACCGCGATGCAGCTTTGTAATATCCGCGGCCCGGGAAAGTCCATAATCCACCACATTTCGTGGTTTTTTTGGGTCAGAAACGGGTTCAGGCGATGGTAAAGGCCCTCTTTTAGGTATTTTCTTGCTTGAATCCCCAAGGGCAACTCGACCACGGACACTTTCCCTGCGCACCTGAGCCATGATCTGAGTATAAACCCATTAAACATTTCGGGGTAACCGCACATTAGATATATCGATCCGATATATTGCGCAACATGGGTAGCCGCCGCGATGTGTTGAGCTTCGCCATTCTTGGTGTACTCGGTGATGGCCCCCAGCATGGTTATGAATTGCGGAAAAGCCTCACCACCATCCTCGGCCCGTTTCGGGCACTTTCCTACGGCTCTCTCTACCCCGCTCTCAAGCGAATGCGTGCCGCGAAATTGATTGAGGAAGAATCACTAACTCCCGCCACGCAAAGTAGCGCACCAGTACTTTCCGGTAAGCGTGCCCGAATCGTGTATGCCATCACAGCCGAAGGTAAAGAGGTTTTTGGTGAATGGGCAAATAAGCCCGGGCCTGAAGCGTGGGAAGACGAAGGATTCGCCGCGCACCTTGCTTTTTTCTCTGCAACCGAAGCACGCACCCGTCTTCGAATTCTTGAAGGTCGACGCTCACGGCTTGAGGAGCGAGTAGATGTATTACGTGACTCGCTGACCCGCAGTAAAGAGCGGGTTGACGCCTACACACTTCAACTTCAGCAACATGGACTCGAAGGAGCCGAGCGCGAAGTGCGCTGGCTGACCGAATTAATTGATCAAGAGAAAGTAACCCAAGAGAGGTAAGAAATGACTGCACAATCCGGCGGAGAAATCCGTGTAGCAATTGTTGGTGTTGGAAACTGTGCTACATCCTTGATTCAAGGTGTGGAGTACTACAAGAACGCCAAGGCCGGTGAGTTTGTCCCCGGACTCATGCACGTTCAGTTTGGCCCCTACCACGTGAATAGTGTTAAATTTGTTGTCGCCTTTGATGTTGACGCCAAGAAAGTCGGCCTCGACCTCGCCGATGCAATTGGGGCATCTGAGAACAACACAATTAAGTTGTGTGACGTCCCCACAACCGGAGTCAAAGTCTCACGTGGACACACACTTGATGGACTTGGTAAGTACTACCGGGAAACCATCACCGAGTCTGACGCTGACGAGGTAAACGTCGTTCAAGCTCTCAAGGACGCACAGGTTGACGTTGTTGTGTGTTACCTACCAGTTGGTTCAGAAGATGCGGCCAAGTTCTACGCGCAGTGCGCAATTGATGCGGGTTGCGGATTTGTTAACGCTCTACCTGTCTTTATTGCCGGCACACCCGAGTGGGCCAAGAAATTTGAAGATGCCGGTCTGCCGATTGTTGGCGACGACATTAAAAGCCAAGTAGGAGCGACAATTACCCACCGCGTATTGGCTAAATTGTTCGAAGACCGCGGGGTAATTGTCGACCGCACCTACCAACTAAATGTTGGTGGGAACATGGACTTTAAGAACATGCTCGAACGTGATCGCCTTGAATCTAAAAAAATTTCGAAAACCCAATCGGTGACTTCTCAGCTCGCACATGACCTAGGTGAGAGAAATGTACATATCGGACCTTCGGACTACATCGCCTGGCTTGATGACCGTAAATGGGCATTTGTTCGTCTTGAAGGTCGCGCATTCGGTGACGTCCCTTTGAACCTTGAGTACAAGCTCGAGGTGTGGGATTCACCCAACAGTGCTGGAGTAATCATTGACGCTGTGCGTGCAGCGAAAATTGCTATGGATCGCAAGATTGGTGGACCGGTTCTTTCGGCTTCCAGCTACTTCATGAAATCACCACCCGTTCAGTACAGTGACTCAGAAGCAAAGCAGGCTGTCGAAGACTTTATCTCCGGGACCATCGAAAAATAGTTTCTCCGTAACCGGTAGCGTCGATATCATGCAGGCACTACCGATTGTTCGGCAGCTGCTTCACCGTGCAGATTTTCGGGCGCTCTACAGCACCCGTTTAGTTGGTCAGTTTGGGGACGGTTTCTTCCAAGCAGCCCTTGCCTCATTCGTTCTTTTTTCACCAGAGCGTGAACCGAATGCCACCGCAATCGCGGTGGCATTCGGTATTTTACTACTTCCTTATTCCTTGATCGGGCCGTTTGTCGGAGTCTTTTTGGACAGATGGTCGCGTCGCAATATTTTGGTAAGGGCAAACCTGCTCAAAGCCTTACTTACGCTTCCTGTAATCGTCGCCGTCCTTGCTGGTGACGAATCAATTATTCTTGGGTGTTCTGTTTTGGTGGTTCTCGGTGTGGGTAGATTTATTTTGGCGGGCCTGTCCGCATCCCTGCCCCATGTCGTGGCCGGGAAAGCACTTATTACTGCAAATGCTTTGACACCTACTTCAGGAACGATTGCTTTCGTTGTTGGTGCAACGACTGGTTTAGGAATCCGAGAAATATTTGGTGGTGGTGATCCTGGAAGTGTCGCACTTCTTCTATTTTCAATTGGCACATTTGTTTCTGCAGCTCTGATTGCCCGAACGTTTGGTGTCCTTGCGTTGGGACCATCTCACCGATTGAGCCCCTCAATGGTGGATTCGCTTCGAGGTGTCACAGGTGATCTAGTTTCCGGGGTTCGTACCCTCCACTCACACCCAGACGCTGCCAGGGCCTTAATGCTTGTTGTGATTAATCGTGTGTCGTTTGGGGTGATAATCGGCGGATCACTCTTGCTCCTGCGCAACACATTCCACCAAAGCATCAACGCCAATGCAGCACTCGCCGACTTTGTGGTTCTTTCCGGTTGCGCGGCAACTGCAGCGCTCCTCGCTGCGATTTCAACACCGTGGATGACCCGGAAGATTGGGATACCCCACTGGTCGGCACTAACCGTAGGCCAGGCCTCAATCGGTATGTTAATATTCGCTTTAGGCGCTACTGGCCAAAACTTTCCGTTGCTGCTCCTCGCCGGATTTAGTCTCGGCTTTGCTGGCCAAGCAGTCAAAGTGTGCTCGGACACAGTGATTCAAAAACAAATCCCGGATACCAGCCTGGGTCGGGTCTTTGCGCTATTCGACATGAGTGTCAATGTTGCATTGGTTTTAGGGATTATCGCGGTGGCACTGCTCTCTCCCATTACTGGTGTTGCTCCACTCCTTTATCTGGGCGTTGGTGCCGGATTGACTGTGGCTAGTTACTGGTATTGGCGCACCGATCGCCACAGTTAAATCGGATTTGGGGTTATCCCTTAACAAGACCACCCAGTTGACTACTAGGTCGTGTAGGATTTTTGTATGTCTCATACAGCTACGGACCAGTATCAGCGCAGTCCAGTGACACGAGATCGAATCCGTCCGCGAACTATTTTCTCGGTCATAGTTTTCGTCCTTGCAACGGTTCTCACCCCTGTGGCTGTTGCCGGGCACTGGGCTCACACCACAATTTTGGATACGGAACGGTACATCGAAACCGTAGGTCCAATTGCTAGCAGCCCTGAAGTACAAGAAGCTTTCGCCGGAATTGTCACCGACGCAATTGTGGACCAGATTGATACGGAGTCACTGGTGGGTGAATTCCTCGGTGGAATTCTGCCGAGCAACCCGTTAACAGATCGACTTGCAGGTCCCCTCGCATCCGGGATTAATGGTTTGATCGGTCAAGCGGTCGACTCTTTTGTTTCTTCCGATTTATTCACCAACGCGTGGATAAAACTCAATACGGCGGCCCAAAAAGGTTTAGTTGCTATCTTAAAAAATGAGCCAAGCGGTCCAATCGAGATTCAGGGCGACGACGTAGTCTTAAATCTCGACACAATAATTGATCTTGCGCAGCAAAGATTAGTCGATGAGGGGCTTTCTTTCGCTGCTAATGTCACCATTCCACCCACGGACAAGCAGTTTGTATTGATGACCGCTCCAGCTTTAAATCAGGCCCGGACTTTCTATTCGTTCTCGGCACCAATTCTTAATTGGATCGTAGTGATAGTGGCAGCAATGTTCATTCTCGCAATCTTGCTCGCTCGTCGGAGAGCACGAGCAACGGTTGCCGCGGGAATCGCAGTTTTTGGTTCATCTCTTGTGCTGTACTCCATGATTACATTTGGTGAAGGAGTAGTCACTAATCAATTTGAGGGTAGTATATTTAACGGAGCAGTGGTCGTTGTCTACCAAAACTTCTTGAGCTATCTTGTTTCAGGATTACAGGCCTTATTCGCCCTCAGTGTGATCGTGATTGTGGGCGGTTGGTTGGCTGGTCGAACTAATTCCGCAGATTACGTTCGCGGCCTCTTCACGCGCGGCCTCACAGAGATTGCCGATCTCACTGGTTGGGATACGGGAGTGAAACTCTCTCCATACGCCCCGGTTATCCGCTTGGTTGTTGTGTGCGCCTGGTTGCTCGTGCTACTTGGTGGCACTCTCCTTGGCACCTTTAATGGGGTTTTGTTCACACTACTTTTGGCGGGGATATGGACCGGGTTGGAAATTCTTATCCGCGCTCGGCCCACCACAGAAGAAGCTGTTCCTGAGCCAGTTGAGGTGCCAGTGGCCCCTGATCAAGTCTGAGGTCCAAGAGGAACTTATACGCTTCCCCCACTTCACGGCCCGGTCCGATTCCTAAAATTTCCATAATCTGGGCACCGTTGAGATCAGGTCTGATCGAGTCGAGTTCCTCTCGTTCCTGTAGGTCAGCAATTCGTTGTTCCAAGCCATCATAGGCTTTTTGTAACGCTTCAGCCCGGCGTTTATTGCGGGTGGTTGAGTCAGCTCGAGTCAGTTTGTGGAGTCGAATCAGAAGTGGTCCGGCATCGCGCACGTATCGGCGAACAGCGGAGTCACTCCATTCACCGGTGCCGTATCCATGAAAACGTAAATGTAATTCAACCAATTGTGAGACTTCGTCAATTTGTTCGTTACTAAACCGTAGGAATTTCATGCGCTTCTTTGTCATGCGAGCGCCCACTGTCTCATGGTGGTGAAAAGAAACTCTGCCATCAGACTCAAATTTTCGGGTTTTAGGTTTTCCGATGTCATGTAGCAGCGCCGCCATCCGCAGGATTAAGTCGCCGGGTAGTTGCGGTTCGTGGCCAGTTTCCAAATCAATTGCTTGCTCCAGAACTTTGAGTGTATGTTCATAAACATCTTTGTGGTGGTGGTGTTCATCTTCTTCCAATTGCAAGAGCGGTAGTTCCGGTAGTACGTATTCCGCCAACCCTGTTTCCACCATGACCGTCAAACCAACTCGGGGGTGATTAGACATAACGATCTTGATCAATTCTTCACGGATTCGCTCAGCCGATACTATGTCAAGCCGCGATGCCATCTCGCGCATTGCATCAATTACGTCAGCCGCAATCGAAAACTGCAGCTGGGAGGCGAAACGTGCCGCCCGCAGCATTCGTAGGGGATCATCAGAAAATGACTGTACCGGTGTGAATGGTGTGCGTAGGATCTTTTTTTCTAAATCTTTTAAGCCTTCAAATAGATCCACAAACTCCAATGTGGGAAGTATCAATGCCATTGCATTTACCGTGAAGTCACGGCGGCCAAGGTCAGCCGCTAATTCAGATCCAAACTCGACATCAGGCTTGCGGGAGTCTGGGTTGTAATTTTCACTGCGATAGGTAGTGATCTCAATTTGGCGATCATCCTTGCTTGCGCTAATCGTGCCAAATGCGATTCCGGTATCCCACGTGTTTTCAGCCCACCCACCCAACAGGTGCTTAATCTGGGTCGGTTCTGCGCTCGTGGTGAAGTCGAGATCGGCTAACGCAGAGGTTCGGCCTAAAAAAGCATCCCGAACCGGGCCGCCAACCAAGGCAATTTCATGGCCGGCATTGTGAAAAAGGGTGCCCAGTTCATAGAGCAGGCCCGCTACTGGGGCCAGGCTCTCGAGCGCTTGACGCTGTAAAGAAGTGGACACGGCAGCCAAGGTTACCCACCCGATGCGTTTATCCTCACTACATGGTGTTTTTGAGCGACCGAACCCGCTCTGGGCACAGCTCTGTGTTGGTCATCTCCTTCTTCGTGTCAACTATTGGATTAATGGGCCTTGGGTCATCCCCGGTGGCAGCTGACCCCACCGGGTCAGTAATTGCTGTTGTGGTCGATCGCATTACTCCCATTGCCCCACAACCCGGTGACACGTTGCGTATCTCGGGAAAGTTGCTTAATTCGTCAGATTCGCCCCTGACCAAGGTGTCCGCCCGGTTAGGTATCTCGGCGAGTCCCCTTGAACAGCGGGCCCAGATCGCACAGCAATCAGAGCTTGAGCTCAACCCGGAAGCCGAGCCGGTTAACTACTTTCTGAACAAAACCAAAGTCCCCATCAGTGAGGCATTGCTGCCGGGTGATGAAGCAAACTTTGCGGTCAGCATCCCGGTCAACGACCTACCCCTTGGGCGAGACGGTGTCTACACGCTGATGGTGGAAGTTCTGGGTACTGATGGCGCGGGACAAATGGGCCGTCAGGGTGGTTTTCGCACCTTCATGCCGTGGATGGGTCCGGACTCAAATCCAATCGACTTAGTCTGGCTGTGGCCACTTATCGACTACCCGGCCCAGGAAGCCAATAAAATTTTGTTAAGTGACGAGGTCCCTCGATCGTTGGCTCCTGGTGGTCGGTTGGATTCCCTTCTCACGGTCGGCGCCAATAATGCCGACAAGGTGAGTTGGGTCGCTGATCCGCAGCTTCTTCAAGTTTCCCAGGACATGGCCCGTGGCTATCAAGTGCGTAACGGTCAGTCACTTTCGGTCGGTGATCTTTCTGCTGAGTCGGGTCAGTGGATATCCCGGTTGACAGATGCCCTCCTCGCCAGTCAAGATCTTGAGTCTGTGAAATCCGGGAAAAATGATCGTTTACCACTGTGGGTGACTCCTTACGCTGACATCGATGCTGGAGCAGTAATCGGAGCCGGCATGGGAACCAATGTTGTTCGTTCCACCACCATGGCCTCAAGTGTTGCATCCAATGTTTTGGGACAGGCCGTGAGTGAAACTTTGTATTGGGCACCAAGTGGGAGGCTGAATAAGGACACGGATGACCTACTTGCATCAAGTGGTGTTCGCACGGTAATCCTTCGTGCGAACGCACTGCCTCCATCACAACCCAATACGCTTTCAACCGGGCTCGGAGTATTGGGAACAACCTATGGTGGCATGGATGCAGTGCTGGTTGATCCCGGCTTAAGCACAACACTTGGTCTCAATCAGTCTTCTCAATCAAGTGCAATTTTGATGCGTCAGCGATTCCTTGCCGAAACGGCGTTAATGAGTCAACTGATTCGTGAAGATGCACCTTCACGAATGATCGTTGCCGGACCACGGGATATCCGGTGGAATCCTTCTCCCCAAGCCTTGAGCACACTCCTAGGTGCAACGGGGTCTGTTCCTTGGCTGCAATCTGCATCTCTTTCAGACCTACTTGCGGAAAACAGCACCGCAATTGCTCGCAAACGCGGTGGCTACGGCACTAAATCTCAAAAAGCCGAGTTACCGACGGCCTATTTGAAAAAAGTCAAAAGGGCAAGTGGTGAACTTGCCGCGCTTACAGCAGTACTTGATAACCCCCTTGGCATAACGCGCCCATATGCCGAAGCAATCTTACGCGCGCAATCAAGTGCTTGGCGCGTTGATCCCGCCACAGGTGAGGAATTAATTTCGAGTATTACCACGAGTTTACAAGATCAAACTGACAAAGTTTATGCCCTCTCACAAGGGACCATCACCCTTTCGGGTGAAGGTGGTCTAGTCCCAGTGACTATCGCAAATGATCTTGACCGTTCCGTCACAATTGGTGTGCAACTGCGTGGAGATCCCCGTGCTCGTGTAGAAAGTGATCCACTCTACGAAATCACCATTGAACCGGGAAAAAAGGTCAGTGTTGAACTCGAAGCGACGATTGTTGGGGGTAGCACTTTGAGTGCTGGTGTCCAACTGCTCACCCCTGAAGGCCAAAAATTTGGCCGTGTGGCCCAGATCGAGTTGGTGTCAACCGCATATGCTCGTGCTGCAGGCTGGGTGATCGGCGCCGCTTTCGTTGCCATTTTGCTTTTCGTTGTCGTAGGAATTACCCGGCGAGTTCACAAGGCGGCTACCAAGGCTCTGTCGGATTCACAGAAGAATGGTCCACATGTCTGAACGAGCGTTACTCGGTCCCAGCGCCGTTATGGCAGTGGGAACTGTCACCTCACGGGTCACTGGGGTCGTGCGCGACATAACCATGACGGCCGCATTGGGGTTCTTTTTAGTATCTGATGCATTTTCACTTGGTAACTCCTTACCTAACATGATTTATATTCTGGTGATTGGTGGTGCTCTTAACGCGGTATTCATTCCACAACTCGTCCGTAAAATGAAAGACGATGCAGATGGTGGCCGCGCCTACGCAGACCGTTTGATCACGCTCACCGCAATTGTTCTTTTTGTTTTGTCAGTTTTAGCAATTGTTACTGCCCCTCTTATTGTCACGCTTTACACGCCAAGTGACTACCCAAAAAATGAATTTGATCTGGCTGTCGCATTTACGCGTCTATGTTTACCGCAAATATTTTTCTATGGAATTTACACAATGTTCAGTCAAGTATTAAACACCAGAGGAAAATTCGGTGCACCAATGTTCGCACCGATCGCCAACAATATTGTCGCGATTTCTACTTTCCTGTTGTTCATCTATTTCGCTGGAACTGCTGCGGCCGCAGAAGGAAACCTGTCATCGGGTCAGGTGTGGTTGTTGGGATTGGGAACAACCCTGGGTGTTGTTGCCCAAGCATTAATTTTGATACCTGTTCTCATTCGAGCCGGTTACATGTGGCGGCCACGGTTTGATTTGCGTGGTCACGGTCTAGGTAAAACTGGAAAGCTCGCGGTGTGGACAATTGGACTAGTAATGGTCAATCAATTGACATACATCGTGATCACTCGACTTGCTACCCAGGCCAATGTCAACGCGGCGGCCCAAGAAGTTGTTGCTGCCGGGTTCACTACCTACCAAAAAGCACACTTAGTCTTTATGCTCCCACACAGTGTTATCACAGTTTCTATCGTTACAGCTCTACTTCCCGCGTTGAGTCGAGTAGCACACGCAGGGAAACTTTCGCAGGTTGGTCGTGATATCTCCAGCGCTTTGCGACTCGTGTCATTTTTTATTATTCCCGTCACTGCCATTCTGTTCGTAGTTGGGATTTCGGTGGCGGTCCTACTCTTCGGATTTGGTGCGGCAACAACGCAGCAAGCTGAACTCATGGGTCAAGTAATTTCAATCTTCATGCTCGGCATGATTCCTTTTACACTTTTTTATGTGTTGTTGCGTGGTTATTACTCATTAGAGGACACTAAAACCCCTTTCTTCATTACTGTGATTTTTTCCCTTGTTCTTTTGATATTGCTCATTCCTTTCTTTGATAACTTCACTGGTGGTGGTGCACAAATTTCCTTTATGGCGGCCTGTTATAGCGGGTCCTACTGGGTTGGATTACTCATCGCTTGGATTGTGTTGGCCCGTAAACTTGGTGGATTGCAATCTGGCACCACGATTGCGTCGATTACCCGAATGGGGGTCGCTGGACTCTTTTCAGTATTCGTCATGCTGCTCGCCCAAAACCAACTCAATAATGTGATGTTCGGATCGAGCGAAAGTGTTGATCTGACTGACAAAGTTAGTGTGCTGATTCGCTTACTTGTTGTTGTTTGTGTCGGGGTAATGTCTTATCTTCTCACGGCTTGGATTTTCCGGGTACCGGAAATCACCCTTACCTACCGTGTCATTCGTGACAAACTAGGAGCTAGGGTGAAATCGTGATCGAAACAGGGACCAAGTTCAATCGCTACACACTTTTAGAAGTGATCAGCGAGCACGAACCTAGGGTTAAAGGTGAATTCGTAGTCCAATTGTGGCTCGGGCAAGACGAGATTTTGGATCGTAATGTCGCGATTCGTTTAGCGAGAACCGAAGACCGGCGCGTGCCTAAGGTGATGGGCGCAGCCCAAGCGGCGGCGATGGTTGACGACCGTCGACTACTACGAGTCCTCGATATTCTTGATATTAAAAACACGCTGGAACATCCCGCTTACACGGCAATTATTAGTGAGTGGTGTACTGGAACGCCACTTCACGAAGCGGTAATGAATGCGGACACATCTGCTTTTGATGCTGAGTTTTCGCTGGATTCTGTTTCTAATCTTGCCTGGGCTTTAAATGCTTGCCTCACGTTTAATCTCGAGCATGGACGGTTACGCCCCAGTTGTGTGTTCTTGACCGAAAGCTCGGAAGTATTGATCAGTGGTCTGGCCGTGGACCACGCACTTTTTGGCCCATTATTTGGGACTGAGAACGCCTACGATGCCACCGTTAATAAAGACGTGAACGGCTTGGGTTCGTTGCTTTACTGTTTCACAACCGGTCTGTGGCCCTATCCAGAGTCCACCACTGAAAATGATTCTGACCCTTTTTTGAGTGTTCATGTGCCCTTTTCACCCAAAGTGGGTAAGGACATCCCACTCCCATCAAGCGTACGGGCCAGTGTTCCCCGCGCGGTAGATGATCTCGTCAGCAGAAGCGTGATTGGGGTGAGCAAATCGCGTGGTGTTACCCGAATCCAAGATTCACTCGGTTTCGCAAATGCAATTGCGTCCGCGAAGGACTACTTCACGCCAGTGAGCACCACCACTGTCCGAGCACCTGCTGGAATTTCCCAGAGCACCTCGCCCACAAGTATCGCTCAGCGCGCGATCGGAGTCGTAGTCGCTGCGGCTCTTGTACTCGCTACCGCTCTTGTTGGAATCCAACTAATCAACAGTTCCGCCACATCAACTTCACAACTAGATTCGAGTGTCAATGGTGTCGACCCTTTGGAAATCTTAACCAGCCCGGCCACCCCTTTTATTGAAGTCGATGTGGGCAACATTGCCGAGGCAGTCTCAATTACGTCGGTGCGTTCATTTGACCCTCGCGGTGGTGCCCCGAACGGGGTGTTAGGAAAAGAAAGAGAAAAGGGCGCACCGCTAGCAATCGATGGAGATGCGGTCACTGCCTGGACCACTAAGGCGTATAAATCTTCCACCTTGGGTAAAAAAGGTGGGGTTGGGCTTATCTTGGATCTTGGCCAAAAAGTAGATGTAACCGGTGTCTCGCTTGGTCTGGTGGGCTATGGGACCGACCTGCAAGTCCGGGTTGCCAACGAAATCCTCCCTGACCCGGATTTATGGACCAGACTGGTCAGCATCGATGATGCCGGGCCACAGATCGATTTACGCGCCCCCCGAGCGGTAACGGGGCGTTATGTCTTGGTTTGGCTCACGGGTATCCCACCAAAAGAAACTGGTGTCCGGTTCCAAGCTGGGATCGCGAGTGTTTCGGTTTTTGGAGCTATCGTGACCGAAGTTCAAAACTAGCTCCCAAAACTCACGACCGGGCACAGCCAGGACTCGTCCCCACGCTCATTAGGCTGGATGCGTGCCAGTGACGGATTTACGTGAATTTAGCGATCGCGAGCTGATGGCTGCGCACGTAGCCGGTGATTCACAGTCGTTCAGCGAATTGGTCTCCCGTCACAGTGATCGCCTTTGGGCAGTTGCGCTTCGCACTACCAGTGACCCGGAGGAGGCATCTGATGCACTCCAAGATGCCCTCATCTCGGCGTATCGGCGAGCGGATCAGTATCGTGGGGAAGCCGCTGTAACAACCTGGCTACACCGGATTGTCGTGAATGCCTGCCTGGATAGATTGCGGCGTAAGGCGGTGCGGCCCACCACGACCTTGCCCGACCACAACGAGAATAACGGCCGCGAAATAATAGAACCGCGTGATGCCATTGCCGAACGTGAGAACTGGATTGAAATCTCGGCCGCTCTCGCTGAGTTGCCGCGGGACCAAAGAGAGGCCATTATTCTGGTAGACGTCCAGGGGTACTCCGTGGACGCGGCCGCGAAGGAGCTTGATTGCCCCACTGGGACCATTAAGAGCCGGTGTAGTCGCGGCCGGAGCAAACTGGCCGAGTCTTTGGGACACTTGCGGAACCAAGACGAGGGCGAGATCGTCACAGCAAGGGAACCAGGCCGAACCTCATACCCCACAGACGCTCGGAAAGAGGAGTAACGTGAATAGCACAGACGCAGACTCCGAATTTCCTGAGCTTGAATTCCCTGAACTTACGGGTGAGCTGAAGGCATTTGGGGAATATTTGAACGCCCAACCGGCGGAGGTAATGCCCCCATATGTTTGGGAGCAGATTGCTACCTCCCTCTCACTTGAATCTGCTGATCGAGTAGTCCCTGATTCACCTGCGGCCCTTGGCTTAGATCCTGCGGTCTTAAAACTCGATAGCTACCGCAAACGCCGAATTGGTGGCAAGTGGGCCGGTGGTCTGGTTGCGGCCAGCGTCACTCTCTTCGCAGTCGGAATTGCGGTCAATGTCCTAAATTCAGAGTCCAGCGACCAAAATTCGATTGTGGCTGACACCCCGATCCCCAAAGATCAAGATGCCGATTCAGGTTCACTCAGTGTCGCCTCGCCCCAAATCATTCAAGCTGGTTTTGTCCCTCCCGCGATTGAAATCATGGAGAGCGGTAACGATTACGACTCTTTCAATCTAAGAGGAATCATCGACCGGATACTGCGTAAAATCGGGGTTGAAAAGCCCATGGACATGTTCATGGCCCCGGTTCAGAACATGGAAGCCAAGAAAATGTCAATAGGAACCGGGATGACTGGGAGTGTGGATTCCCTGCGTAAATGCGTCACCGAGATCACAAATTCGGAGTCTTCTCAAGCCTTATTTGTGGATCGTGCTACTTACCAAGGTATGGACGCCGGGGTAATCGTGATCCCTATGGCCATGTTCACGGGGATGGATGCAGCTACAACAAGTGGTGAGCGCGCGCAGCTAGGTCTGGCCCTTGAGTCATTGGGGACGGACCTGAGCGCACTCGACGTGTGGGTTGTCGGTCCCGACTGTGGAAATCTCGCACTCGATGTGTATTCCCACGTGAGCCATTCACTCAACTAAATTCGGTCAACTCCCAAGGCGTAGACTCTCATCTCATATCCATTCCTCGTAGCCACCGAATGAAAGTAGTGATGTTTCGTGAGTGAAGTTCGCAATGTAATCATCATCGGATCTGGCCCAGCCGGCTACACAGCAGCAATTTATGCGGCTCGCGCCCAAATCAATCCGTTACTTTTTGAAGGTTCGGTTACCGCTGGTGGTGCGCTCATGAACACTACCGAAGTTGAGAATTTCCCTGGGTTTGAAAACGGAATCATGGGTCCCCAGCTTATGGAGGATATGCGAGCGCAAGCGGTTCGGTTTGGCAGTGAGATAATTACAGACGACGTAACCCAGATTAACGTCGATGGTGATATTAAATCTGTCACGGACGGCGCCGGTAACGTGTACCAAGCCCGTACTTTAATTCTGTCCATGGGTTCGGGTTACCGTGAACTGGGTTTGCCGGATGAAAAACGCCTCAGTGGTCATGGAGTATCTTGGTGTGCAACTTGTGATGGCTTCTTTTTCCGTGAACAAGATATTGCTGTTGTCGGTGGTGGTGACTCGGCATTGGAAGAGGCGATATTCCTAACCCGATTTGCTAAGTCTGTAACACTGGTTCACCGTCGAGGGGAATTACGCGGCAGTAAAATCATGCAGGAACGAGCCCTCGCCAACCAGAAAATTCACGTGGCTTGGAACAGTGAAGTAGCAGCCATTCACGGTGAGGGGAAACTTTCCGGGGTCACACTTCGCGACACTGAAAATGGTACCGAGCGTGAACTTGCGATCACTGGTTTGTTTATTGCAATTGGTCACGACCCACGCTCGGAACTTCTACCAGGGAAGGTTGATCTTGACCCTGAGGGCTATGTTCTCGTTGAGTCCGGATCCACCCGCACCTCTGCCCCAGGCGTGTTTGCTTGCGGCGACTTGGTTGACCACACGTACCGACAGGCGATCACGGCGGCTGGAACCGGTTGTGCCTCCGCGCTCGACGCTGAACGTTATCTAGCCCACCAGTAGTAGTCACCGTAAGCCTTTTCGCTAAGTTAGACCCCAATCAAAGGAGAATCGCATGGGAGCAACCAAGATCGTCACCGACGCAAACTTCGCAGACGAAGTGCTCATGAGTGAAAAGCCAGTACTTGTTGATTTCTGGGCCGAGTGGTGCGGGCCATGTAAAATGGTGGCCCCGATCCTTGAGGAAATAGCGGCAAATAATGACGGACTCGTAATCGCCAAAATGAATGTTGATGAAAATCCGTCAACCCCAGCCTCCTATGGCATCACTTCGATCCCCACCATGAACGTGTACCAGGGCGGGGAAATTGTGAAGACGATCATTGGCGCCAAACCAAAGGCTGCTTTACTCGCTGACCTCGCTCCGTACTTGTAGGAAATGCTCCGCCTTGGGTCAACCGGGGCGGCCGTAGCGGAGGTTTGCGCACGGCTCGCGCACCTGGGTCTACTTACCGACAACAGTGGTACTGCTGTTGCAACGAATATTTACGATGAACATGTCGTAGATGCTGTGCGCACATTTCAGCAAGAGCGTGGGATTACTGTTGACGGTCTTGTTGGACCGGAGACTTTTCGCAGGCTTGACGAAGCTCGCTGGCAACTAGGTGACCGGGTCCTTTCATTTACCGCCGGCCACTTAATGGTGGGTGATGATGTCACCGAGCTACAACGACGCCTCAACCAACTTGGTTTTAACGCAGGCAGGCCAGACGGAATCTTTGGTCCCGCAGCGGACCTTGCCTTGCGTGAGTTCCAACGTGGTGTCGGGGTGAGCGCCGACGGCACTTGCGCCCTTGACACCCTACGCGCATTTGAACGGCTCTCCCGATCAGTTGTCGGTGGTGACTCGGGCGCATTACGAGAGCATGCATCCCTTGCTTCATTGAGAACTGGTATCGCTGACAAAGTTATTGTGATTGATCCGGGTGAAAGCGTGCACCCTGAATTGACCTACGCGATTTGCGTGCGCATTGAAGGTCGGCTCGCAGCACTGGGTACACAGGTGCTTCTTACCCGACCTGAGGCACCTGTGGAACGAAAAACCCAAACAATGCATGCCAAGTTTGCTAACGATATGGACGCCAACATTGTGATCTCGCTGCACCTAGATCACGTCGAAAGCGTAAAACCCAACGGAATTTCGGTCTACTACTTTGGTTCACCCAGCGGTGGGAATCAATCAACTGGTGGGCGAATTCTCGCGGAATTGGTCAACGAGGAGCTCACCAAAAGAACAGACCGGAAAGACTGCCTGATTCATCCTAGGACTTGGGATCTTCTCCGTTTTACTCAAATGCCCACCGTTCGCATCGAGCTTGGTTACATGTCTAATGTTGGAGACGCTAAACGCCTCACCTCAGAAGCTTTCCACGACGCCGTGGCTGAAGGTGTGGTCGCAGCACTTACTAAATTTTGCTCTCCCTAGTAGGCCGGAGCAGACGCGCTAAGAACCCTAACCCAGCGCCAATCGAAATTAACAACATTGCCGAGAAGAATCGTTTCACCTCGCACCTCCTATCCGTGAAAGACTACGCTCATGACAAATTGGAGTGGCTACGACCATCGGGTTCGTTTTAGTGAAGTTGACCCACAGAGCATTGTGTTTAATTCCCGCTACCTTGAATTTTTTGACGCGGCGAGTATTGAGTTCTTCCGCTTCTTTGGGTATCCCCCAGACCTGATGCAGTCTGCTGGATTGGACCCGGTCCTGGTTGAAGTCAATCTTCGCTACCACCGATCCGCTCAACTCGATCAGATCATTCACATCGGTGTTACTTGTTCACGGCTAGGAAATTCGAGTTTTGATTTAGATTTTGAAGCTCGAATTCAAGACCCTGAAAGTGGTTTGCTAGAGAACGATCTAGTCACTTCAGCAAAAATAACCTATGTCAACGTAGATCAGGTAACGAGGGAATCAGTGCCGATCCCGATCGCGCTCCGCGGGCTTCTGTCTACAACAATTCCAGAATAGTTGCATTGGCCATTCCGCCACCTTCGCACATAGTTTGTAACCCGTATGTGATGTTATTACGCCGCATGTGATGAACCAGGGTTGTCATAATTCGTGCACCTGAGGCGCCTAGTGGGTGTCCGAGGGCAATCGCGCCACCGTTGGGATAAGTAATCCCGTGATCAGCGGCAGTATCTTTTAACCAAGCACCTACTATGCAAGCGAATGCTTCATTGACTTCGAAGACCCCAATATCACCGAGGGAAAGCCCTGACTTAGCCAGTACTTTCCCGGTAGCAGGAATGGGCCCGGTCAACATGATCACTGGGTCGACACCGGCCATAGCATTGGTGTGCACTCGGACAATTGGGTGCAATCCCAGCTCCTTGGCCTGTTCACTAGTCATCACAAGCAGTGCGGCGGAGCCATCAGAGATTTGTGAAGCGTTTCCTGCAGTGACAACACCCTCAGAACTAAAAGTCGGTTTTAATTCTGACAGGGTTTGAGTAGTGGTCTCGCGGCGAATTCCTTGATCGACACTAACTCCCGCACTAGGTAACGTCTCAGCATCAAAAAGTCCTTCACTGCTCGCCTTGGTGGCACGTTGCTGGGAAATTGCAGCGATCTCATCGATTTGCTCTCGCGAAAGTCCCCGCTGCGCGGCAATCATTTCGGCACTTAAGCCTTGGGGGACCAGATGTGGGTAGTGCTTCAGCATCTCGGGACTAAATGGGCCATCCCCACCCGCCATATTGCTAAACATTGGTACCCGTGACATTGATTCAACATCACCAGCGATAACAATGTCCGAATTGCCGCTGATGACCGATGCGGCAGCGAAAGCAACGGCCTGTTGGCTGGAACCGCACTGGCGGTCAATTGTGGTTCCGGTGACACTTTGTGGGAATCCGGCTGCCAAGGCAGCGTTACGTCCGATATTGGGCTCTGCTCGCCTACTTGACCCACACAGCCCCAATACACGTCTTCGACCAGGTGGGATTCAATCCCAGCACGGTTAATTACCTCGCGCAGGATCGCCGCGCTGACATCAACTGGATGCATTCCACTTAAGGCGCCTTTCCCTGGTTTTCCAATCCCCACCGGGGTTCGACCGGCTTCAACAATTACGGCGTCTCTCATGGTGTTAGTAATCCTTATCCTGAGTAATTTCTAGGCAATAAGTTGGGTTACCGGGATCAGCAGGTAATTTATTTGGTTGGTACGCAGCATGGTGAGTGCGATCAAAATAAAAATCAGGCTCAAGACGCCTGCAATTTGGACCGGTATCCGGATTCGTTTCGGTGGAAACACCATGATTGTGGCTACTACAGCACCCACAATTAGTCCACCGAAATGTGCACGCCAATCAACAAGTGGTGAGAAGAAGCCGATTGCCACGTTAATAGCAAGTAGAAACAGCACTTGGCTAATGTCGTAACGCAATCTGCGCCCAGCGACAATTAACGCACCCATCAGCCCAAATATCGCACCAGATGCGCCAACGGAAACGGTGTTTAAGTCGGAGAACCAGTAGGAAGCAACTGAGCCTCCCAAAGCGGCTAGGAGGTAAAGAACAGTAAAGCGAGTGTGACCAAGGATGCGCTCAAGTGTTGATCCAAGAAAAAACAATATGTACATGTTGAACGCGATATGAATAAAGGACCCATGTAAGAAGGCACTGGTAAATAGCCGCCACCATTCGCCACCTTGCGCGATTGCTACCGGATACATGCCATATTCCAGGGCGACTTGATTGATTCCTTCTAGATACTGGATCGCAAAAAAAAGGACATTAAGGCCAATGAGTGAATATGTCACGCGCGGGGTGGTGATCACTGCTCCACCAGCGACCGTTCTTGTTACTGGTGGAGCAGTAGCTTTCATGCAGTCTGGGCATCGGTAACCCACGGGTGCTGCGATCATGCAGTCGGTACAAATTGGTTTTTCACACCGTGAACACGAGATGCGGGTGGGTCTATCTGTGTGCCGATAACACGAAGGGGAATCTTCCACTTAATTTAGGTGCGGACAGTTTCAATCGACTGCATCACTACGTCAACCTTGGGGCGATCCTGGGATCCGGTTTCAACTGCGGCAATTACGTCCACAACGTCGCGGCTGGCTTGATCAGCAACTTCACCAAAGATTGTGTGCTTAAAGTTTAACCACGTGGTTGCTGCAACGGTGACGAAGAACTGGGATCCGTTGGTGCCTGGACCTGCATTTGCCATGGCCAGCATGTAAGGCTTATCAAATGTGAGTTCGGGGTGTGCTTCGTCCTCGAAGCGGTAACCGGGGCCACCTGTTCCGGTACCCAGTGGGTCTCCGCCTTGAATCATGAAACCGGGGATAATCCGGTGAAAGACCAGGTCTTTATACAAAGGTGCACTCGACTTTGCGCTCACCCGTGGGTCGGTCCATTCCTTGGTTCCCTCGGACAACCCAGTGAAATTTTCCACTGTTTTAGGGGCATGGTCAGGGAAAAGATTGCAGTTAATGTCCCCGAGGCTTGTATGAATAATCGCTTGTAGTGTCATGTGCAGATACTTTCACGCTACTGTCAAGGATGCTCGCGCGGGCGGTGAATCTGCTCACGCAATAGTCCGCGGGTGCAATGCCCGTGGTCCGGTTCACCAATGAGCGAAACGAGGAGTTGTGGAGCTTAGGAGACTCGAACTCCTGACATCTGCCTTGCAAAGGCAGCGCTCTACCAACTGAGCTAAAGCCCCTCATGTTGCGGGTTGTGTACTGAGTGCGCCGAACCTGCCTTCAGCGCGAGCGGAATGCTAGCGTAGGTCCTGATCGGCTCCGACTTCAGACCAGAGATCGTCGTCATTCTGATCTGCGGTGACCTGTCGGTATACCAGGTATCCAACTCCAGCCAAGATCACAAGTAAAAGCAATTTCTTCATACCGCGAAGATACACGCTGAACAAAGTTGCTCCTCACCTACCTCTCGTGGGCCCAGATGGACTTGAACCATCGACCTCTTCCTTATCAGGGAAGCGCTCTAACCAAGCTGAGCTATGGGCCCGAAATAGCGTGCCGAGACTACCTGACCACTCACCCCCGGATACATGGGGAGGTGATTTCACCCGTTAATGCCTATGCCGTCATGGTGATAAGGCTGCCCGGTAACCTTGTCAGATGAAGGGAATAATTCTGGCTGGTGGGACTGGGAGCCGTTTGTGGCCTGTTACTAAGGGTGTGAGTAAGCAGTTGCTCCCCGTCTACGACAAACCCATGCTGCACTACCCCTTAGCCACCTTAATGGCAGCCGGTATCCGTGAAGTCCTGGTGATTACGACCCCTGAGGACTCGGAGTCCTTCTCCCGGCTTCTGGGTAACGGTTCAGAGTGGGGAATATCGATCACTTTTGCAACCCAGCCACGGCCTGAAGGGCTTGCCCAGGCATTTTTGATCGGTGAAGAATTCTTGGCCGGCGACTCTGTAGCGTTGATCCTTGGTGACAATCTTTTCTATGGAGCTTCCTTAGGTCGTAAACTCGCGGAGTTGACGTCAATTGAAGGTGCACATGTGTTCGCCTACGAGGTTGCCAACCCCAGTGAATACGGTGTCGTTGCTTTTGATGACAACGGGGTTGCGCTCTCGATCGAGGAAAAGCCAAAGAACCCTCAGAGTTCTTATGCTGTTCCTGGATTATATTTCTACGACAACACTGTTGTTGAGGTGGCCAAGTCGATTAAGCCTTCTGATCGCGGTGAACTAGAAATTACCACTGTTAACGATCATTACTTGCAGGCTGGGAAGCTAAAAGTGGCGGTTTTGGAGCGGGGAACTGCGTGGTTGGATACGGGGACGTTTCGATCACTGCAAGACGCTGGTGAGTTTGTAAGGGTGATGGAAGACCGCACCGGTACCAAAGTGGGTTGTGTTGAGGAAATTTCTTGGCGTAATGGTTGGATCTCTTCCGAACAGCTCTTGGCCTTAGCGCAACCCCTATTAAAGAGTGGATATGGTGAATATCTTATCGCGCTTGCCAATAAGTAACCTGCGAAAAATTACGTTAAGCGTCTTCGGAGAGCACAACTTCAACACCACCGGTGATTCCTACCGTTAAGTTGTACAGGATTGTGAAAAGCCCAGCAAACGTTGACACTAAAACTATCTCGACTGAAGCAAGGATAAGGGTAAAACCGATCACCTGACCAAATCCTAATGAAGTAATGAGGTCAAGCCCACTGGTACTGCCCACCACGTCGTTGACGGTTCCTGACAAAGATGCGATTACCCCGGTGCGGTCCAAAATGAACCAGACGGCAGAAACGGCTACAACAAGAACAATGGCGATTGTTAGTGAAAGGATGAAGGCCGCTTTGGTCACCGACCAGGGATCGAACCTCGTAACGTAAAGACGAACCCGCCGAGGACCCCCGCTCACCCTGTTACCGGACCTTTGGCTGCGTTGGTTGCGTCAACTACCTCGGTGATGTCGGTTAGTTGGGTTCCATCGCCAACTTCTTCGCCTCCGGTGATCCCTTCATCGTCCTCATTATCGTCATCATCTTCTGCGCCCTTAGCTACGGCTACGACGGTTGTATCCTCACCTAGACGCATCATTCGTACACCCATGGTGTCTCGACTAGAAGCACGGATTTCATCAACTTTGGTGCGAATCACTACACCGTTGGAGGCAATGGCAAAGATCTGATCTGTTTGCGAACACACCATGGCGCCAACTAGTTCACCACGCTCTTCAGGGAGCTTCATAGCGCGCACGCCTTTGATCCCTCGACCTTTAGTTGCCCACTCATCAACTGAGGTCCGTTTGGCGAACCCACCGTCGGTGATAGTCACCACAAAGGTTCCTGGGGTGACTACATCCATTGACAATAGGGCGTCGTCCTCGCGGAAACGCATCCCAATCACACCGCCCGTTGCTCGCCCCATAGGGCGTAAAGTTGCGTCATTGGCTGTGAAACGAGCCGAAAGACCTTTCTTGGAAACGAGAAGTAGGTCATCGGTTTCTGATACCAGACGCGCTCCTATGAGTTCGTCACCTTCGTGGAGGTTGATCGCAATGATTCCTCCCTGACGGTTGGTGTCGTATTCACTTAAGCGTGTTTTTTTCACCATGCCGGTGCGAGTTGACAGTACTAAGTAATCGCTTTCAGCATAGTTGGGAATTGCCAGCACTTGCGCAATCGTTTCATCAGTTTGAAACGCCAACAGGTTGGCTACATGCTGCCCGCGCGCGTCCCGGCCTGTTTCGGGGAGCTGGTATGCCTTTGCCCGATACACCCGACCAAGGTTTGTGAAGAACAAAATCCAATGGTGGGTAGTGCTGACGAACATGTGTTCAACTACATCGTCTTGTCGTAGGTTTGCACCCTTCACTCCACGACCGCCACGGCGTTGGGAACGGTAAAGATCACTGCGGGTTCGTTTTGCGTAACCACCTGAAGTTATGGTGACGACGACATCTTCGACTGCGATGAGATCCTCGTCTGTGACGTCGCCGTCCCAGGCCACAATTTCGGTTCGACGTTCGTCACCGAACTTGTCAGAGATCTCGGTGAGTTCGTCACTCACTATTGCGCGTTGACGCTGGTCCGATGCCAGGATGTCATTGTAGTCGGCAACTTTAACCATGAGATCGTTATATTCGTCGACTATTTTCTGGCGTTCAAGTGCTGCCAGACGGCGTAGTTGCATATCAAGAATTGCTATTGCTTGAATCTCATTGATCTCAAGGAGGTCGATTAGCCCGACGCGGGCATCCTCCACTGTGGCACTCGCGCGAATTAAGGCAATTACCGCGTCTAGCGCATCGAGTGCTTTAAGGTAACCACTCAGGATATGAGCACGCTCCTCCGCTTTACGTAGGCGAAAACGAGTGCGTCGTTGAATTACTTCAATTTGATGTGACACCCAGTAACTCAGGAATTGCTCCAGCGTCAAAGTGCGTGGTACCGAATCAACAAGTGCCAGCATGTTGGCACCGAAGTTGTCTTGGAGTTGAGTGTGCTTGTACAGCTGATTTAACACGACCTGGGCGACAGCGTCACGTTTCAGTTCAATGATCAAACGCATGCCCGTACGCGATGATGAATCATCACGTACGTCAGAGATTCCGGTGAGTTTTGCTTCACCGACGAGTTCAGCGATCCGAAGGAGGAGATTATCTGGATTCACCTGATAAGGGAGTGCTGTGACAACAAGAATTTGCCGTCCCCTTTTGTCCTCGTCAACGGTAACCACGGCGCGCATGGTGATTGAGCCACGACCGGTCTTTTGAGCGTCCTCGATTCCTTTGCGACCGACAATCAAGGCCCCTGTTGGAAAGTCAGGACCTTTGACTAAATCCATCAATGCGATTTGGCGCTCTTCAACTGTTGACTCAGGGTTGGACAGCAACCACTGAGCACCAGCTGCGATCTCACGTAAGTTGTGTGGAGGGATATTAGTGGCCATGCCAACTGCAATACCTGAACTCCCATTTACCAGAAGATTAGGAAATCGACTTGGTAGTACCGAGGGTTCAAGGGTGCGACCGTCGTAGTTTGGCTGGAAGTTGACAGTTTCTTCGTCGATATCGCGCACCATCTCCATGGCAAGTGAGGCCATACGGCACTCGGTATAGCGCTGTGCTGCGGGGGGATCATTGCCTGGTGAACCAAAGTTTCCTTGGCCTTGTACAAGCGGGTAGCGTAATGACCATGGTTGGGCGAGGCGTACCAGTGCGTCGTAGATCGCGCTGTCACCATGTGGGTGGAAGTTACCCATGACGTCGCCCACCACACGGGCACTTTTAGAGAAGTTGCGATCTGGACGGTAACCACCGTCGTACATTGCATATAGAACTCGACGGTGAACTGGCTTGAGCCCATCGCGTACGTCGGGTAATGCGCGGGAAACGATCACCGACATGGAGTAGTCAAGATAAGAACGCTGCATTTCGGTCTGTAGGTCCACTGGTTCAATTCGACCGTGGTTACTGACTTCTTCCACTACTTCAATGTCTTCTGGCACGTTGTTCTCCGTTAACTATTTTCTTGATTAAATGTCTAAGAAGCGAACATCGCGGGCGTTCTGCTGAATAAAGTTTCGACGTGACTCAACGTCTTCACCCATTAGCACACTGAACATTTCGTCGGCTTGCGCCGCGTCATCGAGCGTTACGCGGAGTAAAACGCGGTCTGCGGGATTCATGGTTGTATCCCACAATTCGTCTGCATTCATTTCACCAAGACCCTTGTAACGTTGAATAGATTCTTCTTTAGGAAGTCGTCGACCTGCTGCTAGCCCTGCTTCCATAAGAGCATCTTTTTCTCGATCTGAATACGCGAAGTCAGCGGCTTCACGTGACCATTTTATTTTAAACAGTGGTGGTTGCGCTAAAAATACGTGGCCATGTTCAACAAGTGGTCGCATAAAGCGGAACAGGAAAGTCAACAGCAGTGTACGAATATGCTGTCCGTCAACATCCGCGTCGGCCATCAAGACCACTTTGTGGTAGCGCAACCTGTTGAGGTCGAATTCGTCCTGAATACCAGTACCGAAAGCCGAGATCAACGCTTGTACTTCAGTGTTTTGTAGTACCCGATCAATTCTCGCTTTCTCCACGTTAATGATTTTTCCGCGGATCGGAAGAATTGCCTGCGTGCGCGGATCGCGACCTTGACGAGCCGAACCACCAGCACTGTCGCCCTCAACAATAAATACTTCACAATCTTCTGGTTCCCGGCTGGAGCAGTCAATAAGTTTACCGGGCATTCCCGCTCCCCCCAGTAGCCCTTTTCGATTACGTGCCAGGTCGCGTGCTTTACGTGCTGCCATGCGCGCAGTGGCTGCGTTCACCGATTTACGCGCAATTTCTTTGCCTTCGGCGGGATTCTGTTCAAACCATGCACCAAGTTGGTCATTGACCACCTTTTGGACAAAGGCTTTCATTTCAGTGTTCCCTAGTTTGGATTTCGTTTGGCCCTCAAACTGGGGTTCAGCAAGTTTTACACTGACAATCGCGGTAAGCCCCTCTCGGATATCCTCACCGGACAAATTAGTGTCTTTTTCTTTGAGAATATTCCACTCGCGGGAAAATTTATTGATAAGTGAAGTCAAGGCAGTGCGGAAACCTTCTTCGTGTGATCCACCTTCTGTGGTGTTAATTGTATTGGCGAATGTGTACACCGATTCTGCATAAGAGTTATTCCACTGCATTGAAATTTCGGCACTTAACGTCTTATCCTCATTCTCAGTCGTAAGATCGATAACAGTTGGGTTGGCAATACCTTTACTCGCATTAATATGACGAACGAAGTCAGAGATACCACCTTCGTACATGTAAGACACATGGCGTACCGCTTCGGTGGCTTCCGTTGGGTTTTCAGCGTCAACTATTGCAATTGAACCTGATCGCTCGTCGGTCAGTTCTAAGGTTAGTCCACGGTTAAGAAAGGCCATTTCCTGGAAGCGACGGGCAAGTGTTGTGAAGTCATAGATGGTGGTTTCAAAAATTTTACCGTCAGGCCAGAAAGTAACCGTGGTTCCCGTGTGATCGGTTTTCTCACCTTTTTCAAGTGGCGCTACCGGTGCGCCGTACTTGTAGTGCTGTCGGTAAACGAATCCGTCTCGGTGGATTTCAACCGCTAAGTCGGTTGAAAGTGCGTTTACAACCGAGACCCCTACACCGTGTAAGCCACCGGACACCGAGTAACCACTGCCCCCAAATTTTCCACCTGCGTGTAAAACCGTTAATACAACTTCAACGGCTGGTTTTTTTTCAATCGGATGCTCGTCGACGGGGATCCCTCGACCATCGTCTGTTACCTGGATTGCACCGTCGGGCATAATTGTGACCAAAATTTGGGTGGCGTATCCAGCTAAGGCTTCGTCAACCGCATTGTCCACGACTTCGTAGACCAAATGGTGGAGGCCTCGTTCACCTGTTGAGCCGATATACATACCAGGGCGCTTACGCACCGCATCAAGGCCTTCAAGCACCTGGATTGCACTGGCGTCGTATGACATATTGGCCCCTCCTTGGGATGAATCTATTGAGGCAAAAGATCTTAATTCATTCTACCCCGAAGTTCTGACATCACCTAGCCTAAAAAGGCTTACGGAGCCACAAATGGGCCCAGTGACCCCCTAGTTGCAAGTTGAAGTACGAAAAGATGGGGAAAATCCATCCATTTCCCTTCTAGGGCCTAAATTCGGCCATTTGTGTTAACTTCCTACATCTACCCCCAGTCGTAGCCCTAGCCGTAGGTGTCGCGGGGTCCTCGGCCGGAAACATGCCAGGCTCCTTTTTTCCAGGAAGGCCCTTGGGGACCGTAAATTGAGATTTTTAGCACTAGTCCATCGCCGATTTCAGACGCTATTTTTGCCAGAATTTGGCTTTGGAGAATGCGTAATTGGGTTGCCCAGGCGGTGGACTCCGCGGTGAGACGAAGAGTCCCTTCATCAAACCCTTCGGGGACACAGTGGTCCGCAATTTCGGCACCCACTATGTCCTCCCATGAGTTCAGAACTTTTGCCATGGCGGTATCCCTCTCCCAACCACTTTCGGTCACGAGTTTGGCTAATGCGCTGCCTAAGAGCTCCGGGTCTCTTCCACTTCGGGTACTTTTAATAGTCTTTTTTACCGATGCTCCTTTTGTGGCGCGTCGTAAGAGTCGTTCCGCCGCTTGGGCTTGCTCTTGTGGAGTCACTTCGGGAATTTGTTCAGGATTCACTTTTTCACTCAAGGGAACCACCACTGTGAGCAACTATGGAATCTGAAGAAATGTGAAACCTTGGTCCAACGATTTGCGTTGGCACGTCAGACTCCACCGCTGCAGTAATGAAGACTTGGGGCGCGTGTTGAGTCAACTCTAAAATTGTCGTACGACGAAGTAGATCGAGTTCAGCAAAAACGTCGTCGAGAATTAAAATAGGCTCGATTCCATCCGCCCTTAGAACATCTGCGCTCGCAACCCGAAGGGCTAATGCCGCTGACCAACTTTCGCCATGTGAGGCATAACCCTTTAGTGGAAGTGCGCCCAATTTAATGAAAAGTTCATCACGGTGTGGTCCGACTAATGTTACCCCACGAATTAACTCTTCCTTTTTTCGTAGATCTAATTGTTTAAGAATGTGTTCTTTAATTTCATTGTAGGTGAGTGATTCCCGATTGCCTTCCGTGAGATATTTTGACTGATAAGTGAGTGAAATATCTGATGCACTAACAGCTTTTGCACCCCCACTAATTTGGTGATACCTCGTACAAATAAATGGTGTTAAGTCACGGATAAATTGAATCCTTGAATGGGTAATTTCCGCTCCAAGTTGCGCGAGTTGCTCGTTCCATACCTCCAACGTGCTATGAATGTTTTCGCGATGTGACGACTTCAAGAGGGCATTACGTTGGCGTAATACTTTTTCGTAATCTGATTTGACACCCATAAATTTTGGTGTCCGTTGGATGAGGGTTTGATCCATGAAAGTTCGACGTTCGTTGGGATCACCTTTAACCAATGCCAAGTCCTCTGGCGCGAACATAATCACTTTAACTATCCCTAAAATATCTCTGACTCGAGGGACTGGAGATCGATTCAGTTTTGCCCTATTTGTTTTACCAGGACTGATTTCAATGTCAATTGTTAGCGCACGATTATCTTGATTGATCTTTGATCGAATAACAGCTGATAGGGCTCCAGATTTAACTAGTGAGTTCTCACTTGCTACCCGATGGGAATTTAAAGTTGCCAAGTAATAGATGGCTTCAACGATATTGGTTTTACCTTGACCATTTGAACCCACTAAAACATTAACTCCAGGCGAAAATTCGACGTGTGCTTCCGTGTAGGAGCGGAAATCGTTGAGATGAAGGGTTTGCACCCACATGTGTCAGCCCGTCAAACGTACGGGCATCAAAAGATAGCGGTAGTCCGCCTCATAGTCGTTGTTTTCATTAGTCATCCCGGTGATTACCACCGGTTTCGTGGCCACGGTGAAGGAAAAGCGAGCTTTTGGTGCATCGATGGCATGAAGGCCATCGAGTAGATAGCCGGGGTTGAATGCTATTTCGATTGGATCCCCATCAACGTCTACTTCTAATACTTCATTTGCTTGAGCATCATCACCTGAACCGGCTCGCATGTTAATTTCACCGTGAGTAAAGTGCATCCGAATTGGTGTGTTGCGTTCTGCAACAAGTGCAACTCGTTTCACTGCATTAACTAGTTCGATGGTATCAACAACCGCGGTTGTTGAACTTTCATTTGGTAGCAACGAACGGTATTTGGGAAACTCACCGTCAAGTAGTCGGGTTGTTGTTCTCATACCTTCAGCTTCGAAACCAATAAGTTTTTCACCATCCGGCGCAATTGCCAATTCGACCGTTTTAGCAGACCCCATGCTTTTTGCAGCGTCAGCTAGGATTCTTGCTGGGACTAACGTATTAAGTTCAGGTGAAGTTGTAGTCGGTGACCAGGGAAATGTTCGCACAGCTAACCGATAACGATCTGTCGCTGCCAGAGTCACGTGTGAACCGTCAATTTCCACCCTAATACCCGTGAGAACCGGAATTGTGTCATCTTTTCCGGCCGCGATTGCGACCTGTGCTACGGCTTCAGAAAATATGTCACCATCAACACTGCCTGCTGTAGTTGGCATGTCCGGTAGAGCTGGATAATCCTCTACTGGAAGTGTAGGGAGGGTAAACAAACTTCTTCCACACTCAATTAAGACCCGGTTACCTTCCAACTTCAACACGACCGGCACCGCTGGTAGAGCTTTGGTGATGTCAGCCAACAGCCGACCTGACACGAGGACCTTTCCAGGCTCAATCACGTCAATGTCCAATTGGACACGCGCTGAAATTTCGTAATCAAAGCTCGAGAGAGTGAGAGAGTCTTTTTCCGCAATCAACATGACTCCGGAGAGCACAGGCATTGATGGGCGAGAAGGCAACGTCCTCGCAGCCCACGTAACTGCTTGAGCTAAGGCGTCGCGTTCAACTCGGATGTGCATGTGTTCGTGCCCCTGTCCAGAATAATGATTTGAGTGAGTCCTTAGTGTGCCTTATCCCTATATATTTTGTAAGAGCAACCGTGTTCCTTGTTGTGATTGAGACAAACTATCCACATTAAATGGGTTTATGGGTGATGGGTCAGTGAGATTATATAAGGGAGTAGTAGTCGTAGTAGGTCGTGTGGATATGGTGGATAACTCGTTTTTATAGGGTGATTCGCGCGTGTTGTGGGGGTGATAAATGTGGATATAGAAGAAAGGATGGTGGTTTGGTGTGGATGAAGCAGGGGAATAATCGGTATATCCCCAGAAGGAGGGAAACTTATCCACCGAAAAGGTAGTTTTTTGAGGGTTCTGAGCCCGTTGTCCACAGAGTGTTTATATAGGAAGATTGAACCAGTGGCATTGTCTTTCGTTGCACTTATCAACACGTTTATCCACATAGTTTATCCACAACTGTGGGTATTATGGGGATGAAAGGTGCCTGTGTGAATATTGGTACGGAATGTGACCTGATGCTTCAAAGAATTACATTGGTCGTGGTTGAGATTTAATTCGACTGGTGAGGTCAGTGACTTGGTTATAAAGGCTGCGTTTCTCAGCCATAAGTCCACGGATCTTACGATCGGCGTGCATTACTGTCGTGTGATCTCGACCGCCAAAAGCCTGCCCAATTTTAGGTAAGGATAAGTCGGTGAGTTCACGACATAAATACATGGAGATCTGGCGGGCTGTGACCAAAGTACGACTACGGCTGGAACCACACAGTTCTTCGATACTGACGCCGAAATAGGAAGCACAGGCGCCCATAATTTGGGCCGCTGTTATTTCGGGTCCAACATCAGAGGGTAAGAGGTCTTTGAGCACCGCCTCAGTAATTGCGAGATCAACCGGCTGCTGATTCAAGGATGCAAATGCAGTCACCCGGATCAAGGCACCTTCAAGTTCACGAATATTGGTAGAAATTTTCGAAGCTATGTACTCGAGAACCTCAGGAGGGGCCACTAGTCTTCCTTGTAGACTTTTTTTACGAAGAATAGCAATGCGTGTTTCGAGGTCGGGTGGTTGAACGTCAGTGATCAGCCCCCACTCAAATCTCGAACGCATTCGGTCCTCAAAGTCAGGGAGTTGCTTTGGTGGCAGATCACTCGTAATCACGATTTGCTTATTCGCATTGTGTAAAGTGTTAAAAGTATGGAAAAATTCTTCCTGCGTCTGAACTTTGCCACTTAAAAACTGAATATCGTCGACCAAGAGAACATCAATGTCGCGGTAACGGCGTTGGAAACTAGCTGCCTTGTCGTCGCGAATACTGTTAATGAATTCATTGGTAAACTCTTCAGAACTAATGTAGCGAACGTGGGTGCCTTTAAATAGAGTCTTGGTGTAATGCCCAATAGCGTGTAATAAATGGGTCTTCCCCAACCCTGAACCACCATAGATGAAGAGCGGGTTATATGCCTTGGCGGGCTGTTCGGCGACAGCAACTGCGGCAGCATGCGCGAAGCGATTACTCGTGCCAGCAACAAAAGTATCGAAGGTGTACTTGTTATTAAGGCGACCAAGCTCTTCTTTATTACTCGGGGAGCCCCTACCTGGTCGGTCGATATTAGCTTCACGGATATTACTACGCCCAAGCTCACCTATAGGGTCATCATTTGCATAAGTGGAGTCGGCGACCTCGTCGGTCAAGTCTTCATCAAGGGTGGGGGCGATTGATGGGTCAACGGTGACGGCGAGACGGATCTCACGGCCCACAATTTCAGTGAGCGCACTACTCACTAATGGACGAAGCCTGGTCTCGAGTACATCCTTTGTGAATTCATTCGGGGCGGCGATCAAGACCGTGTTTTCAACTAATCCCAACGGTCTCGTGAGTGAGACGAACGCCTTCTGTTGGGGGCTTAAAGTCCCATCTGAGAGGGTGTTCAAAGCAGCATCCCACATCGCGGTGAGTTCGCTATCCCCAGCCATTGACCTTTAACACCTCTGATTGTCCTTAATTTATCCACATGTTTTTCCACAGATGTGGAAGAGTCCCACGATACTATAACCACGTAAGGGGTTCTGGCAAGGGAAATTGCGTCATTGCCCAAATAGGGGGCTTGAGCCCGATCAAATGCCGGAGCAGAGGCTACCGGATGGGGGCTGAAGTTGACCTCGCAAAAGTCGTAGCGTAACCTTACGCTTCTCGCGCAGTTAGTAAAGGGGCGAATCAAAACTTTAGGGAGACCCATGAAGCGCACATTCCAGCCGAATACTCGCCGTCGGGCGAAGACCCACGGCTTTCGGGCTCGTATGAGTACCCGCGCGGGTCGCAGTATTTTGGCTACTCGGCGAGCCAAGGGCCGCACCCGACTTTCTGCTTAGTTCGTTCGCCCTGATCGATAGGGCTCTGAGATAAAGGTTGTTCATGTTGGCAGCCCGGCACCGCATGCGAAGCTCGGTTGACTTCCAGAGGGTGCGCCGCAATGGCAAAAAAGTGGTGATTGCTGGCCTAATTATTCATGTTTACCAAGGGATGTATTCGGGCCACGAGACCCAAGTAGGTCTCACCGTAGGTAAGGATTGTGGTAACTCAGTGCAAAGGCATCGTACGAGTCGCCGGATCCGGGCGGTAATCAGTCCAGTCATACCCAAATTACCCGCAGGAACCGGTCTGGTCGTCAAGGCCCTCCCCGAAATTCATGCGGTTCATCTGGATTCACTTATGATCACGGAGTCTGTACTCATCAAGTTGGAGCCATGACCTACGCAAATCAGTGCGTGAATGCAATTCTGTGGGTGTGGGACCATAGTGTCGGTTGGGTGGTAGGACTGGTGTTCCTCACACTGATCAAGGGCTACCAATTGACTATTTCACCACTGTTACCACCGAGTTGCCGCTTTCATCCAAGTTGCTCGGCGTTCGCATACGGGAGCATCCGTGTCCACGGATCAGCGAAGGGCTTAGCCTTGGCCACGGTTCGTCTAATACGGTGCAACCCTTGGAACAATGGTGGCTTGAATCCAGTGCCCGAAAAAGGTCGCTGGTTATCGGATATTTATCCGGATGGTCAACCACGAATAAGTGCGAACGGAGAACATGTTCATTCTTGATTGGCTACGTACCGGGGTTAGTTGGGTCTTGGTCCAGTTTTACGAATTACTGAGCAACTTCATAGATCCAACTAGTGGTTGGACGTGGGCACTAGCCATTGTCGGGCTAGTAATTGTGATTCGAATAGCGCTCATCCCTCTCTTTGTGAAGCAGATTAAAGCACAACGGAATCTGCAAATTATTCAACCTCAAATGAAAGAGATTCAAAAAAAATACGCTGGGGATAAAGAGCGTCAGTCCCAGGAAATGATGAAGTTGTATAAGGAAACTGGCACCAATCCTTTGGCATCATGTTTACCAATTCTTTTACAAGCCCCCATATTCTTTGCACTCTTCAGTGTGTTACAAGGTATCGCAATGTTACGGCCAGAGGGAGTCTTTAACTGGGATCGATTCGCACCGTTATTACAAGTTGCGCACGATGCGTCAATTTTTGGTGTGCCTTTGTATGGAACTTTCCTCGGTGCTGATGAAGTTTCTCTTGATGGATTCAACCCCACATCAACGAGGGTCCTTGCATTTGTCTTAATTATCTTGATGAGCTCGACCACGTTCTTAACCCAACGTCAGTTGATTGTGAAGAACACAGCTCCGGGGAATCCAATGGTTCGCCAACAAAAGATCTTGCTGTATGTGTTCCCGATCGTGTTCGCGGTGGGTGGCGTCAATTTTCCCATCGGCGTATTGATTTACTGGTTCACCACAAACGTGTGGACCATGGGACAACAGTTCTGGGTCATTCGCAACAATCCTCAACCGGGAACCCCAGCATTTGATGCCCAAGAAGCGCGGAAAACCGCAAAGATAGCCCGAAAGGGTGGAATAACCGTCGAGGCTGAAGTTACCGACGTAGTGTCGGTAACTCCTGAACGGGTGCAACCCAAACGAACATCAAAGAGCAAAAGAAGCCCGAACAAAAAGAAAAAATAACCTGTGAGCCGAATTTCCGGCTGTGCGACAAACTTAATTAATTGAGAGAGCGAGTTCGTGTTATGAGTGAAGTGTCTGCAACTAATGCAAAGCAATTGGACCAAGAAGGGGATGTGGCGGCTGACTATCTGGAGGGCCTATTAGATATTTGTGATCTCGATGGTGATATCGACATCGAGGTTGACAGTAGTCGGGCCAGAGTGTCTATTGTCGAAGGCGAAAAAGGTGATCTTTCCTATTTTGTGGGTGCGGACGGCGAAGTCCTACAGTCATTGCAGGAACTCTCCCGACTTGCCGCGGCGCGAGAAACGGGTGAGCGTTCACGGCTAATGCTCGATATTGCTGGTTATCGAGTCAAACAAAAAGAGGTCCTTGAGGAGTCAGCTAAGACCGCATGTGCCCAAGCACAACGAACTTCAGCGCCAGTGCACATGGCCCCTATGAATCCGTATGAGCGTAAAGTTGTGCATGATATCGTGGCTACGATTGGATTATCCAGTGAGTCCGAAGGTGATGAACCCAATCGCCGTGTGGTTATCCGAGTTTCTTAACGTATGGTTTCCCGTGAAACAACCGGGGAAAGCGCACCCTGGTTGATTCCTGCGTTAGAGCAGCTGGAGCGTTTCCAAGAAATTTTAGCGGGGCCTGGCCTTGAGCGTGGTCTGATGGGTCCACGCGAGATGCCTCGCCTGTGGAATCGACATATCCTCAACTGCGCTGTAGCCGCTGAACCCGCGCTACTTTTACTGCCAGAGCATTCCTTGGTGGCGGACGTGGGATCAGGCGCAGGGCTCCCCGGCCTTGTGTGGGCAATTACCCGGCCTGATATTTCGATAGTTCTCATCGAACCACTCTTACGTCGAGCTACATTTCTCACCGAGGCAGTGATTGACTTGGGGCTCAGTGATCGGGTCACAGTCCTTCGATCAAGAGCTGAGAAAGTTGTATCGACACCAAGCTGGGCGGGGGTCGATATTGTCACCGCCCGTGCAGTGGCCCCCATGGAACGCCTACTTGGATGGACCATTCCACTATTGAAACCGGTGGGGGACTTGATTGCTTTCAAAGGGTTAACTGCCCAGAAGGAAGTCGCACAGGTCCCGGCACACACATTATCTGAGTTCGGGATTACCGAGATCGAGGTGTTGACCTGTGGTGCGGGGGTAGTTGAACCCAAGACAACCGTGGTACGAGCCCGGCGTGGAATCAATTAGTCAAATAGGCCACAATAGGCCGGTGCCACAGCAATCAAAATCAGTAGATGAGTCCATTGGCCTTGGTTGGCCAACCAATGTTTCACGGGAAACATTAACCACTGAAGCCGATCAAATCGGAACGAAAGTCGGTTTAGGGTGGCCCACATGACCCGGATCATCACCATTGCAAATCAAAAAGGCGGGGTAGGAAAAACCACAACAACAGTCAATATCGCAGCAGCTATGGCCCAAGTGGGTAAAAGCGTCCTGGTAATTGACATGGACCCGCAAGGAAACGCCACAACCGCACTAGGGATCGAGCACTCCGAAGGCACACCCGGTATCTACAACGTTTTAACAGGAGAAACTTCTCTCGCTGAAGTGATCACCCCCTGCCCAGACGTACCCCAACTATTTGGGATCCCAGCGACAATCGATCTCGCTGGTGCTGAAGTTGAGCTCGTGTCCACCCCGAATCGGGAACACCAATTACGCGAGGAAATCGAAAAATTATTACGCACGGCACACTTTGACTACATTTTCTTGGACTGCCCTCCCAGTCTAGGGCTACTCACTCTTAATGGTTTGGTGGCAGCTCGCGAGGTTTTACTCCCCATCCAATGTGAATATTACGCCTTAGAAGGACTCGCCCAGTTATTAAAGACCGTAGATATGATCAAAGAGCACCTCAATCCGGAGCTCTATGTCACCGCGATTATTTTGACCATGTACGACGGGCGCACCCGACTTGCTAGCCAAGTAGCCGATGAAGTCCGCAGTCACTTTGGCGCCCGAGTCCTCGAGACGATTATCCCGCGTAATGTGCGAGTATCTGAGGCTCCCTCCTATGGTCAGACGGTCTTAACCTATGACCCGGCGTCAGCGGGAGCGGTTTCCTACCGAGAAGCCGCAGCTCAACTCAACAGAATTCAGTAGTCAAAACAAAGTTATCCACAATTAATCCACAATTAATCCTCAGTTAGGAGTCACCATGGCAGCAGCACCCCGCGGGTTAGGTAAAGGACTGGGTGCACTCATCCCTACGGAAGCCACTGCACCTAACTCAACTGCACCTAACTCAACTGCACCTAACTCAACAGCACCGAGCCCCACATTGGCGGAGTCATCGTTGGCACAGGCACACAACCCTGTGACCTATAGGGAACTCCCCATCGATTCCATCGCACCGAACCCAGTGCAGCCCCGCACGGTCTTTGACCAAGAAGCACTTGATGAACTCGTGTTTTCTATTAAAGAAATCGGACTTCTACAGCCAATTGTGGTGCGTCAATCTAAAACAGGTTCCTACGAACTGATTGCGGGCGAACGCAGATTACGCGCCAGTAAACTAGCAGGAGTCACACATATTCCAGCAATTATTCGCAACACTGACGACATTAATATGCTCCGCGATGCACTACTAGAAAACTTACACCGATCGAATCTGAACCCGCTTGAAGAAGCAGCCGCATATTCTCAAATGTTATCCGATTTTGATTGCACGCAGGAAGAACTCGCACAACGCATCGGACGTTCGCGACCTCAAGTAACGAACACGATCAGGCTCCTCAATCTCCCTACAACTGTTCAGCAAAAAGTCGCAGCTGGTGTTCTCAGTGCCGGTCACGCACGCGCGTTACTCAGTCTGAACTCACCGCTTGCAATGGATCAAATGTCAATGCGAATTATTAAAGAAGGTTTAAGTGTTCGTAACGTTGAAGAAATAATCGCAATCAGCCCAGGTGGCAAAAAGTCAGGCAAACCCGGTCAATTCAAAAAGAAAAAAGGCCGCTCCGAGGAACTAGACGAATCAATCAGGATGCTGACTGAACGCATCTCTGATTCAACTGACACCCGCGTAAATTTCGAAGGGTTTGCCAAAAAAAACGCACAAGGAAAAATTGTGATTGAATGCGCAGACATCGCAGATGCCCGCCGAATCACTGAATTGCTTGGCCCCAGTTGACCAGGATCACTAGTGAACTCGAGAAATGGCTTGGGTTACCAAGGAGCCAAACACGGCCCCAACGTTCATACCGGCAGCTTCAAATGCTTGTGGCACGAGTGACGTTTCCGTCATTCCGGGGGAGACATTAACCTCCAAAAACCAGATAACACCGTCCGTGTCGACAATTACGTCTGTTCGGGAAATATCACGCAATCCAAGAGTTTTGTGAACGATAACCGCGTAGGCGCATACTCGTTCGATAAGTTCCGAACTAAGCCGCGCAGGAGCAAAAAATTCGGTGGCACCCGCTGTGTACCGAGCGTCAAAGTCGTAAACACCACTGACGGGAACCACTTCAACGGGCGGCAAGGCCTGCATCTTTCCATCAAATTCAATCACAGTGACCGCAAGTTCAGTCCCGATTGCTGCACTCTGCAACATGACTCGATCTCCGTAACCGAACGCATCAACAAGCGCTGGTGCAACCTGTTCAACGCTCGTACACAATCGCACTCCAAGGGCGGATCCACCATTGATTGGCTTAACCACTAAAGGTAGCCCGATTCCAGAAATCACACTTCTCAAGATTCGGGGAGCACCCATTTCGCGAAAAAAACTCTGTGGGAAAGCCACGAACTGTGGTGCACTGCCTGTCGGCACCAACCCAGCAGAGATCCCCTTGTCGAAAGCGCGGGCCGAACTCTGCGCACTACTCCCAATATAGGGAATACCCTTTAATTCCAGCATGGATCGCAGAGTGGCATCTTCACCAATGACCCCATGAATGAGTGGAATCACGACGTCAAAAGAATCTGAAGATAGTGAATCCAAAAAATCAATATTAAGGTCTACTTCAAAAATTTCAGCCTCAGGCATTTCAACGCGTAGAGCCTCGGCAACACGTCGACCCGAGCGTAGGGATACATCACGCTCCGCATTAAGGCCACCGGAAAGAATTGCTATTCGCATATTTTCCTTAAACGAGATCTGATCTAGGAATGTGAGTGTGAGCTGAGCCAGCCGACGGGCCAGAGTCACCATTCACCCCGAAAGTGTCGACAAGTTCCAACTCGGCCTCAATTACTCCTGAAAGCCGCCGCACGCCCTCCTCGATCCGAGCAGGATCTGGGTAGCAATACGACAGTCGAAGATTTTGCGCACCTTGTCCATCCGCAAAAAAACCCGTCCCAGGTACGTAGGCCACCATGGAACTAATTGCTCTAGGCAGCATATTCGTTGCATTCAATTGTTGGGGCAAGGTGAGCCACGAATAGAAGCCACCTTGTGGGACGGTCCAGGTTACATCCAAAGGCATCAGTGCCTGCATGGATTGGAGTAGGGCATCGCGACGAACGCGATACAACTCCTGAAACACTTTGATCTGCTGCTGCCAGGGTTGCTCGGCCAAATACCGAGAGACAACCAATTGCGAAAAGTTACTGGGACACAAAGTTGCCGCCTCCGCAGCAAGTACTAGCTTTTCTCGAACACCATGCGGAGCAATCACCCAACCCACCCGCAAACCTGAAGCAATAATCTTTGAGAAAGATCCAAGATAGATCACACTTTGATCATCGAGGGATCGGATTGCTTTGGGTGGCTCACCCTCAAACCCGAGTAATCCATAAGGATCATCTTCCAAAATAGGGACATTGAATGCTTGAGCGATCGCTAGAATCTCTTTACGTCGCTCGTAACTTTGCGTTAAACCCGCGGGATTGTGAAACGAGGGGATCGTGTAAATAAATTTAACCCGACTATTCTCTGATAGCTCCTCACGCAGTGATTGCGGATCCAAACCTTGCTCGTCCATGGCAACATGGACAATATTGCACTGATAACTGCGAAATACCCCAAGGGCACCCACGTAGGAAGGTGATTCAACAATCACCGTGTCCCCTGGATCACAAAAAATCTTAGTGACCAAATCCAGCCCCATTTGCGAGCCAGCAGTAACGACAACGTCGTCGGGGTGGGAACGAACACCCACTAGCCCAGAGATCTCAAGGATCTGCTCCCGCAACATCTGGTCACCCTGACCAGAACCGTATTGCAAGGCGACCGCCCCCTGCTCGCGGACAACCCGTGCTGCAATGTCTGCAAATTGATCCGAATCAAGTGCCGAAACATATGGCATCCCACCGGCGAGGGACACGACTTCTGGTCGTGCAGCAACCGAGAACAACGCCCTGATAGCTGAAGTGGTTAAACCCTGGGCCCGTTGGGCATAGGAATCCACCCAAGGATCCATCCGATTACCCGCCATGGACACAATCGTAGTAGGTGGGGGTAATAAAGAGTTACCCTTGGGACGTGAGCTGATTCAGGTAGACACGCGAGCAATAAATCACATGCGTGTAGTTTTTCCACAAATGGGCACAAGCTGTGCATAACAGCAAAAAGCCTCACAGTTTGTCCACACTTAACGGTAAAAATTGGTAACAACTGTGATGCGTGGTGCAGGAATTACTTCCAGCGAGTGGCTAAACCAAAACCAACCATAATGAAGGCAAACCCAATCCCCACATTAACCAATGCGTTGAGGTCCCCACCAACCGAGTTCATAAACGGCACATCAGGCCCAGCTACGTAGAAAACCACCAGGTAGACCAATCCAACGACGAAAGATGCAACCATGGTCGGAGCGAGCCAGGCAGGGGATCCAAACTGCGCGACTTTACGCTCACCCATTTGCTGCTCGGGTGTGTAGGCGTTCTTCTTACGTCGTTTGGACTCTGGCACCGGACTCTCCCTAATGTTATTTCGCGTTCAGTTAATTCTAATTCACGCGCACTGCCGTTCTGGCGTAACCATAGCCTGCCATACTCCCTCCCGTGGGCACGCCGCGAATCCTCGTCATCGATAACTATGACTCTTTTGTGTTCAATCTGGTCCAGTATCTCGCCCAATTAGGGGCCGACGTCACCGTGAAACGCAATCAAAACGTCACCCTGGAAGAAGCAATTTCTTATGACGGAATTTTAATTTCACCTGGACCAGGCACCCCACAAGACGCTGGGGCATGTCTGGAAATTGTACAAGGCGTCAATGGCCGAGTCCCAATCTTTGGAGTGTGCTTAGGACACCAAGTCATAGCCGAGGCCTTTGGTGGCGTAATTATCCGCGCCCCAGAACTCCTACACGGCAAAACATCACGAATTTCACACAGCGGAAAAAGCGTGATGAGCACGCTGCCTAATAACTTCACAGCAACGCGGTATCACTCACTTACCCTTGACCCAAACACTGTCCCGAACGTACTCGAAATCACCGGTATGTCTGAAACCGGCGTGATCATGGGACTTAAACATAAAACTCTACCCATCGAAGGCGTGCAATTTCACCCTGAATCGGTGCTCACTGAAGGCGGCCACGAGATGCTCGCCAATTGGCTGACCGAATGTGGCTTCCCAGAAGTGCGAGACAAGTTACCTGACATCGCCCCGGTAACAATTAACCCATAATATGTTACGGAGCAGCGGTAGCAGTGGGAACCGGTAAATCCGTGGGATCAGGTACGGGTATGGGTACCGCGGTGGGATCAGG
The DNA here is from genome assembly GCA_028825115.1 of Candidatus Nanopelagicales bacterium. GTDB lineage: Bacteria > Actinomycetota > Actinomycetes > S36-B12 > S36-B12 > UBA4592. The sequence continues at coordinate 76,234 of JAPKAV010000004.1, forward strand.
TACGGGTATGGGTA
>JAPKAV010000096.1 GCA_028825115.1 Candidatus Nanopelagicales bacterium
GCAACAACCTGATCTTTTGCTGGTCAACGACGGTGATCTGACTTTCGCCAAGGTGCGCCTCGATGAAAAATCTTGGAAAACCGCGACCGCGCAGCTTGGAGCGATTTCGGATTCACTTGCTCGCGCGGTAATTTGGAGTGCCGCATGGGACATGACTCGCGATGCCGAAGTGAGTACCGGCGAGTTCTTGAATCTAGTTCTTGCCGGAATTGACCGCGAAACAGATGTAGGTGTTACCAGTGGCGTTTTGCGTCAGCTCTCCATGGCAATTGATCAATTTGCGGCGCCCGAGCACCGCGATGCCTACCGTTTGCGTATCGCCCAAGCCTGTGAAGGGTTCGCTGCTCAAGCCGATCCGGGCAGTGATCACCAGCTTGCATTCGCTCGCGTATTCGTAGGAAATGCGACAACCAATGCCCAGCTCGAGACGGTTGCCGGCCTGCTCGATACAACCATCACGTGGAGCGGACTCAAAATTGACACTGATCTTCGCTGGAGTTTGCTCCACGCTCTAGTGAGCGCTGGGGTGCGGGGTGAAGTAGAAATTGATGCCGAACTTGAACTAGATAACACTGCGACCGGGAAACGCCAGGCAACCCGTGCGCTGGCATCACGCCCCACCATGGGTGCCAAGGACGCTGCCTGGGATGCAGTCATGCACAACAACTCACTTCCCAACACGATTATTGAAGCGACGATTGGCGGGTTCCAAGACCCCGATCACCGCGATCTGATGGAGGCATTCGTTGATCGCTACTTCGAAGAACTACCCAGAGTGTGGGAAGAGCAAACAATGGAAATGGCTCAGGACATTACTGCCGGCATGTATCCGGTCTATGCAGCTTCACCCGAGTTGGTCGCCAAAACCAATGTTTTTCTTGACGCACAGACCGTACCTTCGATGCTTCGCCTTGTTACCGAGGCGCGCGACGGCGCAGAGCGGGCATTGCGTGCTCAAGCAAAGGACATGTGAACAAAGCCAATGAGATGCAGGAGACTCGTTTAGAACGGTTCGTCAAGGTGATGGACCTTGGGAGCGCGTGCATGCTCTGCCAGTACAATCAGTGCTTCACGCATGCCACCAACGATGTCACCGGCAGTTGCACAGGAGGCAAATGCCAAAGTTGCAAAATCGCAAGAGCGATCATCGAGGGAAATATGGGCTTCTTTACCGGTCACAATGTCAATTGTTCGAGCATCGGGGTCGACCGCAATCAAGACGGCTGACTCCGCTGCGGCAAGTTCAGCATGTCGGGCGATTGCGCTGTCCCGGCCTTGGGCAAGTTCCCCGATATAGACCCCAAATGTAAGACCGGAAATTTCTCGAGCCAACTTGACTGAGCGGGTCAACTCCCTGTGGGCAGTGTTACCAAGATGCACGTGATCCGCCTCCCACCAGAGCGGATGCTTGGGCTGAAATCTCGGTGGGGAGAATCGAAGGATTTGGCGCAGCAGGATCACTTGAAATAAAAATCGACGAAGAACCAGAGGCAGAATCAAATTCGTCGGTCACTTTGCCCCTACTGCTGCGGGTCCATGAAGGGGCAGCGACGGCGAGAACAACCAAGACTGTCAAGGCGATAGGGATTCCCAAAAACACCATTACTAACTGAACACCACTCACCCCCTCATTCTAACGCGCGCGACAGATGCGATCCCTTACGGTGGTGTCATGACTATTGCGCGCATTAACTACCCCCAGCTAACCGATAGCGGGATCACAGATGACTACCACGGAGTCAACGTCCCCGATCCATACCGCTACTTGGAGGATCCACAAGATGCTCGTACCCAACAGTGGCTACAAGATCAGGCACTTCTCATGGACGCTGAGCGGACAAGCTGGTCAGCACGGGAGCACTTCTCGGATCGAGTGGGTGAGTTACTCGGTTCGGGAGCAATTTCACCGCCGTACATCCGCGGGGATCGAACCTTTTTTACTAAGCGCGAGCCGGGCCAGCAATTTGCCGTCCTCTATGTCCGTAACACAAATGATTCACACACCGATTCGGCAACCGCCCGGGTTCTGATCAATCCAATGGTCCTGGACCCAGAAGGCCACACGACTTTAGATAGCTGGCAGCCATCTAAAGAAGGCGACCTGCTCGCCTACCAAATTTCCCAAGGCGGAAATGAAGAGTCAGACGTGTATGTCCTGAACGTAGAAACGGGCAAGATCGTTGAAGGTCCGATCGATCGATGCCGATATTCACCAATTGCTTGGCTCAAGGGTGGTTCAGCTTTTTATTATGTTCGTCGCATTGCACCGGATCTTCTTCCTGAAAGTGAAAGCCACTTCCATCGCCGCGTCTATTTGCACACCCTCGGCGCGGACCCACACACAGACGTACTCGTTTTTGGTGCTGGCATGAACCTGACTAACTACTATGGAGTTTCAGTCTCCCGTGACGGTCGCTGGCTCGAAGTTGCATCAAGTGAGGGGACCGAGCCGCGAAATGATTTATGGGTTGCCGATCTCACGGCAAGTGATCCTTCTAGTCCTTCCTTCGAACTCGTTCAAGGTGACGTAGATGCACAAACTTCACTCACTTTCGGTCGTGATGGTCGCGCCTACATTTTTACCGACAGAGATGCCCCCCGAGGTACGCTGCTAGTAACAACGCCGGGGTCGTGGGACCCGACCTCCTGGAAGTCGCTTATCCCCGAGCCGCCAGATGCCGTTCTCGAATCGGTCACATTGCTTGACGGCGAAGGGCTAGATCAGGACCAGCTCCTCGTCGTGCACACAAATCACGGAGTGGCCCAGATGGCTGTGCACGCCGCAGCAGGTGGGGAATTTTTGTACCCCATCGAATTACCCGGGGCCGGAACAATCGGCGGTCCTATCGAGCACATAGATGGCGGTCCTATTACTTGGATCGTGTACACCGATCACACCACTATTCCTACGATCTACGAGTTTGATGCACGTTCAAGGAAACTTACCCTTTATGCGACTCCCCCAGGCAGCGTGCAGGCGCCATCGGTGCACTCGGAACTCGTCACCTATTCATCATTTGATGGCACTACCGTTCGCATGTTTGTTATCTCACCAACAGGAAATTCGGATCAACCACGACCAACGATTCTTTATGGATACGGTGGATTTGGTATTCCGATGCAGCCCGGCTATAGCGCCGCAATCCTGGCCTGGGTTGAATCTGGTGGCGTGTGGGCGGTCGCGAACCTACGGGGTGGTGGTGAAGAAGGTGAGGAGTGGCATCGCTCTGGAATGTTGGCCGAAAAGCAAAATGTCTTCGATGACTTCCACGCCGCAGCCGAGTATCTCATTACTAACGGCTGGACCACGAGTGAGCAGCTGGGGATCTACGGTGGGTCAAATGGTGGGCTTCTTGTGGGAGCCGCCATGACCCAACGGCCGGAGCTTTTCAATGCAGTGGTGTGCGTGGCCCCTCTACTCGACATGATCCGCTACGTCGAAAGTGAATTGGGGCCGACGTGGACAGTTGAGTACGGCGACCCGGCAGACCCACAGCAATTTGGCTGGCTTCACGCCTACTCCCCCTATCACCGCGTAACGCCGGGAACTGATTACCCGGCCACCATGTTCGCGATTTTCGATAACGACACGCGAACCGATCCCATGCATGGCCGCAAAATGGCAGCGGCTGTTCAGGCTGGCACTAGTGGAGTTCGTCCGATTTTGGTGCGCACCGAGGAGAACGTAGGTCACGGTGCCCGGTCATTGAGCAAGTCAATCGAAGAAAGTGCCGATACGTTAGCGTTCATGTCGCACTGGACCGGACTAAACCACTAAGGGGAATTACATGGATTGGAATTCATTCGTGGATGCCGTCGACTCATTTCGAAGCGGACCCTGGGTTGTCCCGCTTCGCATCGTGATGATCATCATCATCGCCCTGGTCGCTACAAAAGTGTCCACGGTGGCGATTCGCAGGATCGTGGCTCAGGCCGCAAGCAAGGCTGGCACGCTCAATGTTGCCGAACTACGAAACTCGACCGACTCAGAAGACGTCTCAGAACAGCTTTTGGACAATCGGGTTTCTCAACGAGCGAACGCCCTTGGCACACTGTGTCGCAGCACCGCTGTTATCGGCATCTGGGCGATCTCCATCATGATGATTATGGCTGAACTGGGAATCAACATCGGACCGCTTTTGGCCAGTGCAGGCATACTTGGCGTGGTCCTTGGTTTTGGTGCCCAAACTTTGGTGGCAGATTACTTGGCCGGAATCTCAATGACACTCGAGGATCAATTGGGTGTGGGAGACGTTGTTGACTGCGGGATTGTTCTTGGTACCGTTGACGAAGTTGCATTGCGCTACACCCGAATCCGAGACTTTTATGGCGTTCTCTGGTACGTACGCAATGGAACTATTTCCTTCGTCGCTAACCAAAGTCAAGGCTGGACCTACGCAATCGTTGACATTGCCTTAAAATACGACGCCGATCTAGCCAATGTACGGCAGGTGATTAACGAAGAAGGCCAACGCATTGCAGTCGATCCTAGTTACGACACTGTTTTTATGGACCCACCCGAGTATGCGGGACTCCAGGAGGCACGTGGTGACGCTGTCGTGGTCCGGGTAATGGTCAAGGTGGTGCCAGATCAACAATTCGTCGGTGCTCGCCTACTGCGCGAACGGATCAAAAGCGCTCTCGACAATGCAGGGCTGCACATCCCACTCACCCAAATGCAGATAGTCGATGAACGAAGGGCTCAGTGACGAATTCAGAATTGTCCCCTTATGAGCGTTTTGGCGGACATAAATTTTTCATTGACCTAGTCCATAATTTTTATCAGCGTGTCGCTAAAGACCCCGTCCTTAGTGCCATGTATCCAAGTGATGATTTCGAAGGTGCGGAGTGGCGTTTACGCTCATTTCTTGAACAGTATTGGGGCGGCCCAGGAACTTACAGCGAAGAGCGCGGTCACCCGCGGCTTCGAATGCGCCACGTGGGATTCCACATTGACGGTGATGCCCGCGACCGCTGGTTGGCCTTGATGGCAGCTGCGATTGCTGACCAAGGGATGGATGCCCAGCTTGAATCAGAGCT
>JAPKAV010000097.1 GCA_028825115.1 Candidatus Nanopelagicales bacterium
TATGCGCATTTTTATCGGCGTTCGCGTCAGCTCGCCTCAGCGCTTGTGAGCGAGGCGATACCGTGTCAGTGTTAATGCCCAACGTCCCACCCATGCTTGAGGCTCATCATGGCGTGCCGATGTCCGGGGCCGTTCTACACGCAATCAACACTCGGCTAGATGCACAGACCATCGCCTTTCAACTCGATCATGCTGGCGCACGCATTTTTATTGTGGATCAAGCTTTTATTGCCTTGGCAGAGGCGGCACTTGCTCTGGCTGAAGTGGCGCCTCTTTTTATCGTCTACGACGATCCGGAGTTGGCCGGTAAAGAAATAGGCAAACTTTCATCGGTGGACTATTCCGCATTCGTTGCCCGGGGTAATCCTGATTTTGCTTGGCTGATGCCCGAGGATGAATGGGATGCCATCTCAATTAGTTACACGTCCGGCACAACCGGTGATCCAAAAGGGGTGGTTTCCCATCATCGGGGTGCATATTTACTCGCCCAAGGAAACGCACTCATTGCCAACCTGCCACGTCACGCAGTTTATTTATGGACATTACCCATGTTTCACTGCAACGGCTGGGCCTTTCCATGGACGATGGCGGTGGTGTTTGGCACCCATGTGTGTTTGCGTGAAGTGCGAGCCGAACCTATCTGGCAAGCCCTCGCGGAGCACAAGGTGACCCACCTGTGTGGGGCGCCAACGGTAATGTCGTTGCTTGTGTCCGCAGCTCCGCAGGTGCAGCGGACCTTACCCCAGGCCGTCGAATTCTTCACGGCTGCCGCACCACCACCCCAGCGGCTACTTGCCGAAATGGAGATCGCCGGATTTAACATCACCCACTTGTATGGCCTCACAGAGACCTATGGCCCGGCAGTGGTTAATGAATGGCAGGCTGAGTGGGATGGACTTGGGCAGGAAGGGCGAACCCATTTTAAGGCACGTCAAGGAGTTCGCTACCTCCCACTTGAAGCACTTGACGTAATGGATCCAGAGACAATGCATAGCGTGCCGCACGACGGCGAAACCCTGGGAGAAGTGATGTTCCGCGGCAATGTGGTGATGAAGGGATACTTCCGCAATCGACAAGCAACAGAAGAGGCATTTGCTGGTGGCTGGTTCCATTCTGGCGACCTCGGGGTGATTCATCCAGATGGCTATCTTCAACTGAAAGACCGGTCTAAAGACATTATTATTTCCGGTGGTGAGAACATCTCTTCGATTGAAATTGAAGATGCCTTGTATAAACACCCGGCGGTAGCAGTTGCCGCGGTTGTTGCAATGCCACATGAAAAGTGGGGTGAAACCCCGTATGCTTTTATCGAGCTATCACCCAACCACACGGTCACGAATGAGGAGTTGACACAGCACTGTCGTAACTATTTGGCAGCCTATAAAATTCCGCGCCAGTTTCTATTTGAGGAAATTCCGCGAACAAGCACTGGAAAGATTCAGAAAAACAAACTACGGGAGCAAATAAACTACGAGAGTAAATGAACTTACGAGACGCTCACCGCATGTACCGCAATCTCCTCGTTCCTCAGATCACACTGACCGCTTGCAACCGCACAAGCCCAAGTACGACAAATGATCCGCTAGGGTTTGGATTCCAATCACTCACAGCTAGATTAACTCTCCGCTCAAGTCTCAAAGGGGGGCTTTGCACACATGGCCAAACCCCATGCAGTGATTGTTGCAAACCCGCACGCGGGCGGCGGGCGAGCACGAGCGATTGCCATTAGAGCTCAGAGCGCACTTACATCTGCAGGAATCAATGTCACCTTGCACTTCCCCGAATCACGTGAGCAACTTCAGATAATTTCTGCCCAGTCGTGTGCCAAACAACCCGATGTCGTTCTTGCCTGTGGTGGGGACGGTACCTTTCACGATGTTCTTCAATTTGCTATCGCACACAACACAACAATCGGAATCATTCCCGCCGGAACAGGCAATGACATTGCCCGATCACTTGGACTGACCCGCAAAATAAGTGATTCATTTTTTCTCGGGATGGCAAATTCAGTTCACAATCAACATTGTGAACTGATTGACGCATCAAAAATTAATTGCAATGGTGCGCAGGTGTGGTCCCTTGGGGTAATTTCAGCTGGATTCGACTCAGCTGTAAATGAACGCGCAAATCGCATGAGTCACTTTCGCGGAACCCTTCGTTACATTTTGGCGTTACTCGCTGAATTGCGTGAATTCAAATTACATCACTACACGGTGACCATGGACGGTGTGCAGCACAATGATTGCGCTTTACTTATTGCTGTAGGTAATGGCGGTAACTACGGCGGAGGAATGAGAATTTGCCCACAGGCAGACATGAAGGATGGTCTTCTCGACATCACCTGGGTGGACCCTGCGCCTCGACGAACCGTGCTGCGAATATTTCCGCAAATCTTTTCCGGCCGACACATTAACCACCCACTTGTTCACACGCATCGCGCCGCCGAGATTTCTATTGAATCTCCCGACTCAATGATTTATGCGGATGGGGAACGCATTGGTTCACCGCCTGTTCTTATCCAAGTTGTCCCTCAATTGGTGCGCATACTCGTAAATTCCTAGGATTTAGTGCGTGAGATATTGCTTGCTTTGAGGTCACGAGCAAAGGCATCCACGTAGGCCATACCACCCGCTGCGAGGATTTCGTTCTTGATCACGTCAACAATGTGTGCCGCACTCATGGAAGAAACGTCAATGGGCAACCGCTTCGATAGGTGCACGCAAACACGTTGCCGACCAAATTTCTTGGCCCCGTAGGTAGTGGTGATCGTATGCACGGGGACCTCCGGGTGTGACTCAAAGATTGGAATCAAAATCCGTCGATGCAGTTTATGCAGTGACTTCTTGTCCGGTGACCTGGTTCCCTCAGGGTATAATCCCAACATACTTCCGTCAGCCAGCACTCGTGCCGCCATGTCCAGTGCCCATCGGGTCGATTTTTCGTCACCCCTGCGTAATGGAATTTGCCCCATCCAACGAAAAAAAACTGCACCACGATTTTCAAAAACTTCAACTTTTGCAAACGCGGTCACTCGCCACCATTGCTTCATCACGATCGCGACCGGATCCATTGCATCTACATGGTTACCCACCAAGATAGCCGGACCGCGCGCCACATTTTCTGCACCGGTCACAGTGACCGACCACTTGAAATTCAACAACCGCATGCAAAAGATCGTGATCCAGTAGGTAATGGCGCGCCCTGGTCGACCTATTCGGGTGCCGGGGTAGATCTTCCTTCCGCGCTGCAGCAGATCATTAAAACTGTCTTGGTTGGTACTTTCCACGACGCTATCATCTACGAAGAAGTAGACGACCGCTCGCTTGGTATCAGAACCGCAGCAAGTTCAGCAACATTTGCTTTAGATTCACTTAGATTGATAGAAGAAAATTTGTGCGCCCAGAGGGATTCGAACCCCAAACCTTTTGAACCGTGAACAGCCTACAAACTCAACTCGTACTTATTCCCCCTATGATTTACGCATTATTCGTGGGACTCAATGCCTACATCGTCACTGAGTCTCACTCGGGTGGCTGAGCGCGTAGCCGAATCATCAAGAAGCACAAATTGCACCCCGGGGCCGCTACGCGCGAGTAATTATTTAGGGCGGGCTACCCGCACGGACAACGGACCGTTTCAAACATCTCTGCCCATTGATCCTCTTTTTCTTCCATATACGACAAGAGGCATCTGAGCGCTTTGGACTTGTCTGGTAGCCCGTATTTAGCAACGATCTGATCAAGAAGAATATCTGAATTTTCTTTTATTTCAAAGACGACCTGTGTGTTTTTTCCTGACATTACGAGCTCCTTTGGTTACCCCCAACATAGCGGGCTTTATGTATGTGTGCAGATTGAACTCATTCTTGATTTCAATATATGCTGCCGTCATGAAACAGGTACTTATGACCCTCGTGGCCGTAATCGGTCTCACCCTGACGGTAGTCACAGGCTGCGCGTCAAGTGAAAAATCTGCCTCGACGGTGGCGATTGAAGCAGGGGACAGTACTACCAAAAAAAGTGAAGTGACATCTGTCGATACGGATTGTGTATTGGTTTTGGGTGAATTCGAGAGGTCGGTTCAATATCAGCAAAGTAATGGCATTGAACCCGGCTCCCAAGAGTCTTTTGACGAGGCGCTTAATACGTTTAGTCGCATTTGGCCGCAGATGAGTGACCCTGATCTTAAGTCTATCTTCCGTAAATTGGCTAATGGAAGTGAAGCGGATACATTTAATAGCGATCCTAATTACATTGCCTTCCAAACTATTTGTGGCCCAGTGTTGCAATAAAGGACGCGAATGCCGCGCTAACAAGACATTAATCAAAATCAGGGAAGTCTATGAAAAAAGCAGTGGTTTCTTTCGTTGCAGTACTTGGTCTAATCCTGACGACAATCACGGGCTGCTCATCAGGTGACGATTTCGTGTCCACAGAGAAAATCACTGCGAAAAAAAATGAAGCCACGTTGCTGTCTGAAGATTGTGAAATTATTCAGAAAGAATCATTGAATACTGTGCGTTATATGGAGAATTCAGGATTAGATGATCCTCGTATCACTACCAAAGGCCCAGGATATTTTATTGAACTTAAGAAAATGGCTGCTCGAATTTGGCCTCGAATGAACGATTCCAATCTTGAGTCAATTTTTCGCGGCTTTGTGGATGGCTGGGATGGAGAGTCAGTTACCGACGACCCCAACTGGATCGCATACGAAATTATCTGTAGGGCTAATTAATCCTGTGCCGTTAGCTCAAGACAGTTTGTGGTAACTCCGGTGGTTAAGGAGATGGTTAGCTCAAGACAGTTTGTGGTAACTCCGGTGGTTAAGGAGATGGTTAACTCGATGTGACTCACCCGAGTGGCTGAGTGGGTGACTGAACATGGGTACTCCCTTTAGTTAGGAGTTGACTACTCAGGCCGTAATTCACGCTCAGGCTCGCCGTTGCGTACTGGTGCACGCACCCGACAAGCCTCATCTATTGCAACACCACGATGCCTGAGGAAAA
>JAPKAV010000098.1 GCA_028825115.1 Candidatus Nanopelagicales bacterium
CGACTACGTCACAATTGATTAGAGCGAGAGAGAAGACGCCCATGACTTTCCAATACGCTCCGGCCCCGGAGTCCACCGCGATCGTGAACATCAACAGTTCGAACGACCTGTTCATTAATGGCGAATTCACCCCTGGACATGGCGCGCCGTTTAAGACAATCAACCCTGCAACCGAGGAAGTGCTCGCCGAAATTGCGCAAGCCAACGAGGAAGATGTCAATGCGGCCGTGATGGCTGCGCGCAAGGCCTATGACAAGAGCTGGTCAAAGATGTCTGGCCGCGATCGTGGCAAGTACCTCTTTCGCATTGCCCGACTCATCCAAGAGCGTTCACGTGAGCTTGCTGTCTTGGAAACACTGGATAACGGCAAGCCAATCAGGGAAAGTCGCGATGTTGACGTTCCCATTGCGGCAGCTCACTTTTTTTACCATGCAGGTTGGGCTGACAAGCTCGAATTTGCCGGTTACGGCAATAACCCCAGGCCACTTGGCGTGGTCGCCCAGGTGATCCCGTGGAATTTCCCGCTACTCATGCTTGCGTGGAAAATCGCTCCCGCGCTGGCGACCGGGAATACCGTGGTGCTCAAGCCAGCCGAAACCACTTCCCTCACCGCTCTTCTCTTCGCAGAAATTTGCCAGCAAGCAGACCTGCCCCCCGGTGTCGTCAACATTATTACCGGCGCCGGCGAGACCGGTCGGATGCTGGTTGAGCATCCAGATGTAAACAAGGTGGCATTCACCGGCAGCACCGCGGTGGGTCAAGCGATTCAACGACAAATCGCGGGAACTCAGAAGCGGTTAACCCTTGAGCTGGGTGGCAAAGCGGCAAATATTGTTTTCGATGACGCCCCGATTGACCAAGCGGTCGAAGGGATTGTCAACGGTATCTACTTCAATCAAGGGCACGTGTGCTGCGCAGGAAGCCGCCTGCTCCTGCAAGAGAGTATCGCTGAGCAAACAATTGATTCCCTCAAACGCAGACTGCAAACGCTTCGCCTAGGTGACCCATTAGATAAGAACACTGATATCGGTGCGATTAATTCGCGTGAGCAACTCAACCGAATCATTGACTTGACCAAGAGCGGTGAAGAGGAGGGCGCCCAACGTTGGAGTCCTGATTGCGTAATTCCTGAGAAGGGTTTCTGGTTCGCTCCCACAGTCTTTACCAACGTCACGCAAGCCCACCGCATTGCCCGCGAGGAAATTTTTGGACCAGTACTCAGCGTTCTCACTTTCCGGACCCCCGATGAAGCAATCGAAAAAGCGAATAACACTCCCTACGGACTCAGTGCCGGAATCTGGACCGAAAAGGGAAGCCGCATTCTCGCAATGGCCAACAAAGTTCGGGCCGGCGTTGTCTGGGCAAATACCTTCAATCGTTTTGACCCGGCAAGCCCATTTGGCGGCTACAAGGAATCTGGTTTTGGGCGCGAAGGTGGCGTTCAAGGCTTAGGTGCCTACCTCACGAGCGAGGAGAGTTCATGATCGGCAACGACCGCGTTGAAGTCCGTAAGACCCACAAACTCTTTGTCGGCGGAGCTTTCCCACGAAGTGAATCAGGGCGCACCTACGAAGCCACAAACAGCCAGGGTGAGTTTTTAGCAAATGTCGCCAAGGCCAGTCGTAAAGATGCCCGCGATGCCGTCCTCGCGGCGCGCACGGGTTTCAACTCGTGGTCAAAAGCCACGGCCTACAACCGGGGGCAGGTACTCTACCGAATCGCCGAGGTAATGGAAGGTCGCAAAGACCAATTCATCAGCGACATCCAGGACGCCGAAGCCGTCAGTGCCAAAAAGGCGGCCACCCAAACTGACCAAGCGATTGACCGTGTCCTCTGGTACGCGGGTTGGGCCGATAAGTACGCCCAGGTGCTCGGTAACACTAACCCGGTCTCTGGACCGTTTTTCAACTTCAGCATTCCCGAACCAACCGGAGTCGTCGCGGCAGTCGCCCCTCAGGATTCGAGCTTACTGGGACTGATCAGTGTGATCGCGCCGATCATCACCAGCGGAAACTCCGTGATCGTGATTGCCAGCACGGCCTCACCCATCCCGGCAATCACCCTGAGTGAGTGTCTGGCAACCAGTGACGTGATCGCTGGCAATATCAACATTCTCACGGGTGACCCGGCTGAGATTATGCCTCCACTCGCCAGTCACGGCGACGTAAATGCACTCGACCTCACCGGAATAACCGATTCCGAACTACAAAAAGCTCTCCAGATTGAAGCAGCCGGAACCGTCAAGCGAGTACGCAGTGCCCCGGTAAACCCCGATTGGCGAGCGACCCCAAGCCTTTCACGCCTACGCGCTTTCACCGAAGTGAAAACCGTATGGCACCCGATGGGAATGTAACTGATCTCACTGACGGACCTTGATCTGTGCTCCCGACTGTGAGTGTCGAGCGGATTTATCGGGGCAAGCACGACGATGGGAATCAATCGACGGCTCACTTCAATGACCTTCTCGGCATTTCCCAAGCTGTCTTCGGTGATCTCAAGACCCGTGAATACGATCCAAGATCTTAGGGAACGACTCAATTCGGGGTGCACCACTTTGTGTGGGCCTGGCCTTCAATCCACGTGCCGCGAACACAGGGCATAAGTTACCTCTCCCCTGTTCGTCATTTAGCTGTTCAGTCGCGTTTCCAGTTCCGAGCGAACGTGGGCGTACCCAGGCTTGATCTGAGTGTTTATGATTTCTAACCGTTCGTCAAAGCCGATGAAAGCACTCTTCATCGCGTTGATCGTCAACCACTGCATGTCTTTTAGATCCCAGTCAAATGCTTGGCTCAGCAGATCCATTTCGTGTGACATAGAAGTACCTGACATTAAACGGTTATCCGTATTCACCGTTACTCGGAAGCCCAGCGTGCGTAACAAGCCAATGGGATGGGTTGCAATAGAATCGGCAGCACCTGTCTGAACGTTGGAGGTGGGGCACAGCTCCAACGGAATGCGACGATCGCGGACATAGGCTGCGAGGTTCCCCAGTTCAACAGTGCCGTCAGCGTTTATCGTGATGTCATCCATAATGCGAACGCCATGACCCAAGCGGTCCGCCCCGCACCACTGAATCGCTTCCCAAATAGAAGGCAGACCAAAAGCCTCGCCCGCGTGAATGGTGAAATGCGCATTCACTCGGCGCAAATACTCGAAGGCATCAAGGTGCCGGGTGGGCGGAAAGCCAGCCTCGGCACCAGCAATATCAAAACCAACAACACCCTTGTCCCGATATTCGACAGCCAGCTCGGCGATCGAGCGCGAATTTGCAGCCGTGCGCATGGCTGTGAGTAACACCCCAATTCGAATATTCCGCCCACCGGTAGCGGCCATAGCGACACCGGACTCAAATCCAGCAAGAACAGCTTCGATGATCTCGCGCTCAGCTAGCCCCTTTTCAACATGGAGCTCGGGGGCGAAGCGCACTTCGGCGTACACCACGCCGTCGGCTGCTAGGTCTTCAGCACATTCACGGGCAACCCGGGAGAGTGCGTCAACACTCTGGGTGACACCCACCGTGTGCTTAAAGGTTTCGAGGTAACGCTCAAGGGAACCCGAGTATGCGGCCTCTGAGAACCAGCGGCCCAATGAATCTGCATCTGTTGCAGGAAGTTCAGAATACCCTGACGCGACCGCGAGATCGATAACGGTTTGCGGCCGCAATCCCCCATCAAGGTGGTCATGGAGCAACACCTTGGGGGCCTCGATTATCAAATCAAGGGGTACGGGGGACGACTTTGCCGCATCGGCGCTCATGCCCCTAACGTAGCCCACTCCCACTGTTGTGGTTCAAACCGCAACCTTGCTCTTACATGAGAGTCGACTTTCAGACTTCATCTACTCCGGGTCGTAAACGTTGTGATCCTCATCAGCACGGTGCACCGTATCTGGCATAAAAGCCGGGACACAGATTGACATGTAGCGGGCTCCGTCATCTGTGTGATAGCGGACCCACTCGCCGCCACGAGCAACAATTGCTTGACCAGCCTTAACGAGTGTGGGCCCGTGCTCAGAATCAACAGTGAGCGAACCTTCCAGCACAACGGTGAATTCATCAAACTCTGGGGTTTGTTCGGGCTCGGTCCACCCTGCCGGAGCCACCATGTGGGCAATGGACACCCGGTCGTCGCCGGTAGCGACATGACCGGCATATTCTTCAATAACTTTTCCGCCAGGAACCGGGATTTGAACGGGGGCAGGAATTAGCTCTGGCATTTTGCTCCTTTAACTAATGCGCTCAATAATGAGGGGTAACTGTTCAATTCGTTGCTCAGGTGACCCAATCGTAATCGGTGCTTCGTCTAGTGCTTGTTGTGCGACATCGAATCGGCCTTCTTCGTCGGTGAACATAGTGAGCAGCGGTTGGCCCACTTGAATTTCTTGTCCTGGTTTTGCATGCAACGCGATGCCCGCACCAAGGGATACTTGGTCTTCTTTTCTGGCTCGGCCGGCTCCGAGTCGCCAGGCGGCGATGCCGACAGCCAAGGCGTTCATGCTGGTCACGGTCCCCGTTGCGCCAGCGGTGATGGTGTGTTCGAATTTTGCAGTAGGTAGCGGAGCATCATTGTCTCCCCCTTGGGCCGCAACCATGGCTTTCCAGGTGTCGAACGCTTGACCGTTGTCGAGTTTTTCTTCCGGGTCGGTAGTTATTCCGACAATCTCGAGCATTTCTCGTGCCATAGTAAGGGTTAGCTCGCGGACATCGGCCGGGCCGCCACCTTGCAGGATCTCAATACTTTCTTGCACTTCTAGTGCGTTACCAACCGCGAGACCGAGGGGAACATCCATCGCCGTGATCAGTGCTCGAGTATTCACTCCGGCATCTTTGCCCAGATTGACCATCGTTTGAGCAAGTTCACGCGCCATATTTGGGTCAGACATGAATGCACCATTCCCGGTTTTCACATCGAGAATTAGTCCGCTCGCGCCTTCGGCGATCTTCTTACTCATGATGCTGGAAGCGATCAGCGGGATCGCTTCAACCGTGGCAGTTACATCAC
>JAPKAV010000023.1 GCA_028825115.1 Candidatus Nanopelagicales bacterium
TGCATGCTCTCGAGGCGCTCTTTGCAGAGAGGGGTGATGAAATCGCGTGCATTATCACCGAAGCAGTGCCAGCCAACATGGGTGTTGTTCACCCTCCGGCCGGTTTTAACGCCCGGCTTTCTTCGATCACCCGGGAGTATGGAGCCCTTCTCATTTTTGATGAAGTCATGACGGGCTTTCGCATGTCCGCGAACGGCTGGTGGGGAATTGAAGGCGCGATAGAAGGCTGGCAGCCAGATCTTTTCACGTACGGCAAAGTTATTGGTGGAGGAATGCCGCTTGCTGCAGTGGCCGGTCCAGCGAACATCATGGACTTGTTGGCTCCGGCTGGTCCGGTTTACCAGGCCGGAACGTTAAGTGGGAACCCAGTTGCTACAACAGCGGGACTTGCGACATTGAGTCTGTGCACACCCGAGGTATATGCGCACTTAGATTCAACAGCAGGCAAAGTGCGTCAAATAATTTCAATCGCTCTGAGTCGCTACGGTGTTGTACATCAGGCACCAAAAGCGGGTAACTTATTTAGTTTTTTCTTCACTGCGAACCCCGTTATGAACTACGGCGACGCACGCACTCAAAACGCGGCTGCATTCGCAGCTTTTTTTAATACCATGTTGGATGAAGGAGTGTGGTTACCTCCGTCAGCATTTGAGGCATGGTTTGTGTCCGCCGCTCATAACGATGACGATCTTGCAATTATCGAAGCTGCCGCTGATGCTGCCGCAAAGAGTGCAGCCGCCATTTAGCCACCAGTGATTTTTGGTGAAGTCGGGTTGGAACTCGCGAAGCATGTCTCCGGTTTCGCCGTTGATGTTCAGGATGTTCAGGTCATTGGTGAACATCCTGATTCCTTATTGGCACAGGTTAAAAGGCGGTACTCAAATCGGGTTGCGCTTTTTTAATTGGGCGCGACCCTGACGAATGTCGCGACTGCGCCAGGCGGTGGCAGGCAGGACAAGTTGTTCACCATCGGGTTGGGCACACCGGTAGCACTACCCGGGGGATGGATAGTCACTTCGGAGACTCCGGTAGTGGAGGTGGCGGAAGCAAGCGACCTCTTGATCGGTCCTGGCGCGAATCTGGCAGGCGCGAATCTGACGGGCGTGGATCTGACGGGATTGTCACCAACACGGACTGCCCCCAATAAAGGTGACAAAGTAGGGAAAGTGGGCCTTAATGCATTTCAGACGCATCGCAATTTAATTAGTGCTCCGATGACGATCTGGAACGCCTTAATCGTGGGGGAAATACGCTAAAAGAGGGCGACCAGGGACGGGATCGAACGGTCAACCTTCCGATTTTCAGAAGGAAGCGCAACATTCAACTGGGTCTTTCTGGTCCTGCACAGTCTCTCGAGGTGTCTGTCAGTTCGAATCTCCGAGGACCCCACCTAGCTGGCGTGTTTTCAGCCGATACGCGCACAGATTTGGTACTGTGCAATGAAATTAGACTGAGGTAGGCTTGGAGAACGAAGGCAGGGAGTTGATTTCATCCCTCCATACGTGAATTTAATGGTCCTTGGCTATTTGTAATTGATGCTTGTCCCAGTGGAACTCCAAGGGCTCGCGAGTATTGACCAAGACTAAATTATGAATGTTTTATACAATAAACCAAGGAGTCGACGAATGAAGTTACGCAAAGGGCTGCGTGCAGCCACACTCACGATTGCAAGTTTCGGGCTTGTTACCACCGGACTTGCGGTGGCAGGTCCCACATACGCGGATGGTAGCGGATCAACAGTGGTTCCTGAAACAGATCCAGCGGTACCTGCGCCGGCTACCTCCATAAACCCGCCGTCGCCGCTGAGATTGCCTTTTCTTAGTACGCTCCCGATTTATCACTCAAGCTGGCGTTCTAGCAGGATACAGGCAGGTGGTCCTTAGTTGTACACTAAGGGAGTGAAAAGTTTAATCGTTTTTGTAGTTCTGCCCGCACTCTTGTTTACCACGTCATGCGGAGGTAACGCCGAAACAGACACCTCTGCTGATCGGCCGGTGTCTCAAGAATCTCAAGCGTCCCAGGAAAAGGCTCCTGAATCTGGTGAACCGCTAAAGCCTGAAGAGCCTCAAGAGCCTCAAGAGCCTGAAGAGCCTGAAGAGCCTGAAGAGCCTGAAGAGCCTGATACCGAGTCAAACACGCCAGGTACTTCATCTTCTGGGCCGACCTTTAAGATCCTTGAAGCCCATCCCAGTAAAAATTTGGCTTGCATGGATAAAACTTTCAACTCGCTTATTAATGTCTTCGGTATTTATGTGATCAGTACTTCTGAGGTCCCAGAGAAGTACCTGCAACACACAGCCAATGTTCTTGCGCAATATTTGGATAATGACGCGGATGGGAAGCCTGATGATCAGAAAGTAGCTTCTTATCTTGCTGATAATGGCTATGTATTTCCTTTGTGGACAGCCAGTGCGCGTGATAAATTCTGGGAGCAAGCCGCTGAGACCCCGTGCGAAGAGGGCGTAAAAATGGCCGCTAGTCTGTATTATCCAGGTGACCAATGGGCCATTGGTGGAATTAAACTGACTGAAGAGTGGGACACGAATTTAGAGGAAGTATGGCACCTGGTCACCGCCGCTTTTTACGAGGTTTATCCCGAAGATTTCAGTGATAAGCCATCATCCGGTAGCACCTTGGTCCGCTCAATGGACAAAGCTCGCGGGGGGAGTTTTCAGGAACCCCCATCACGATACCCTTCTAAAGCATGGTACACGAATGGAGAAGGACCCTACGAAGTCCAGGCGCACGAGTATGTTTACTGGGCATTGATGTCAAATTTTAATGCACTCTCTGCCGTCCCTGGCAAATGTCAAGAGGTGCAACCGGAATGGAAAGTCTGCACAAAAAAAGATTTGGAAAAACGAGACATCGGGGTTTACACACTACTAAACCAGAAGGGTTACGCGATCCCTACCAAGATCCCAGATGGGAACTATCAGGGTTAACGGTAGTAAGTGAAATGAGTGCAGGCATTCACGCCTAGTCTTAATTTGGAAAACCACTCCACAAGTGCGAAGTGGAGCTGCGAGTTCAAATGTAGGTTCAGCATGGTACATCACACTAATACCCACCTCTGCTGTCCCATGCTTAAGAAGGGTTCGTAGGGACAAGAAAAAATTGGCCTGATTTGGATTTACGAAGAATTAATTACAATAAAACGATCTTGTAAATATTGCTTTTGCCGAATAAAAGCCACGATTCTTATAATCAAACTTCGTGATGCGGAATTCCAGATTGGCAGACACTTGTCGAGCTTCTTCTGGGCGGCTGGTTAAGCGCGAGCATTTTGCGCATAGTTTCAGTCGCCCAACGACCAGCGTGAGGCCGAGGGGATATTCTCAGTTTTTTCACAGGTGCATCTCAGGGTGATCTCAGGTTTGTGTAGGAATCTGTTCCTACTAAACAAATAGACGCACCCAAAGTGTGTCGTGAGCTTAAGGAGTTTCGATGAACGCAAATACAAAATGGATGATCCGTCTTGGTGCTGCTGCAGGTATCGCAACTCTGGCTGTGGGTTCACTCGCGGGAACCGCAAGCGCTGCTGGAGATTGCAATAAACAAGACCGGGCCGCTGCCACGTCAGAGAATGTGACGGCTGAACGAGACTCAAATGTTGACGAAGTGACATTCGCCGCCCGTGCGACAACACGTGCTGATCGCCTTAAGGCACTTGTCGCCGCTGGAACGATTACTCAGACCCAAGCAGATGCGTTGTCGAGCAGGAGCGGGATGCGGGCCTTAATCCAGTCTGGTGGCATTACTCGCGCAGAAGCGCGTGAACTGCGGGATGCAATGCGAGGTGACGGCTCCAGAGTTCGAGGTCCGAAACGTGGCGACAACCAGCGAGGTGCTGGTGTGGCAGATCCAGTAGGCACCAACGGCAGCAATGCAGGGCCGGTCAATCTTGCCTAGGTTGCACTGATTACCTTTTCACACCGCGAGCGTGCGGGACAGCATCAAAGCCGCCCCGCACGCTCGTGATTTGAGGACCTACAATGAATGAACTTTTTCGTCCTTGTGTAACACCGAGAAATAATTGCACATAGATTCTCCCCTGTAATTTTTGCTCTTCCAGTTTTATTTCTTCTTATCTCTTGTGGTTTTGGTCGCGAGTCCACTACGTTGCTTACCCCTTCACCAATCTTGGACTACGGCGGTAAAGTGCCGAAACCACAAAAAATGGTCTGACCCCGACCGATACCCGTGACTGCCCCTTCGCCAGTCCCCGATCGAATTTTTGAATTGGTTAATCTTTCTAAAATTGATAGCAACTCAATGGTCAATTGCTATAACTTCGCATTGACAAAGGTTGCATTGATACAAAGTGATGTGCTGAGGGTTATTTATCCAATGGGTGAATTCTTTGGAGATGAAATTAATAACAACGATAAGCACTATCGTGGCCCCACTTTCGTGCCCTCAGTAAAGAACTAAACAAAGAAGGCTTACTTCCGCGATCAGGTAAACCATGGGTGCCTTTTGCTGTAAGGACATTAGCTGTCAATCCAAGCATCGCCGGTATGCGTGAATTCAAAGACAATGTGGAATGCGACGAAAATAATCTCCCGATCATTGATAGTCACCTGCAAATCATTTCGCTTGAAAACTGGTTCGAACTCCTAGAAAAGATTGCTGGTCGTGCCATCCACCGACCGCAAGAAATGGGCAACGAGCAGTTACTTCTTCGCGGCTTAATGGTGTGTCACGGTTGCAACAAACGCATGATGAGAGAGGGTATAAACGGACGCGACAGCTACGGGTGTTCGGGGCGCAACCTCTCAACCTGCACCAGTCCAGCCGTTATCTCTGCAAACAAGATCGAGAACTTCGATATCGCACAGTTGAGCCGCTGCTTGATTTACCTGCGACCACACTTGCGGTGGAATCCGACCCGGTCACTGTGCAGAGCCGCCTGCTCATTTGCGCTGAAATGGGAAACCTTGCCGGCACCATGACTTCGTTGCCACCGGAAGACATGGTGGAAGCGGCTGAGCGGCTCGGGCAACTCAAGAACCAGCGTGATGCTATTGATGTTGGTGAAGTAGTCACAAGAGCTGCCACCGGCAAAACCTCACGTGAGTGGTGGGAACAGGATCAAAAAAGAGTTATCTTGCACGCTATTGAACAGATCAACGTCTCACCCGGTCGGAACATTCACAACAGATTCACAATTCACTGGAGGGACACCCAACAAGACTTTGACGATTAGAGTCCACCGTCCCACAGGACTGGAGTGGACACGCGAAGACAGGCCTAGACCACCCCAGAACACAGTCCCCTTTAGCGATAGCATTAGCAAAAAAGTACCGAAGCGCTCGCCCCGTGGTTATGGGGCGGTCGCTTCGAGGTTAGGGAAAGAGGGAGCTACTTCTTCGCGACGAATGAGTAAGTCCCTTCCTCATCAGTTTTTGGATCGTCCCAAATTATGGTGCATGTCCCTTCGGCATTGAATTTTGCCCTGACTGCGCCTTTCTTAGTTTCATACACAGCGCACGTGTCTTCACTGCTGCTAGAGACTCTCCAATTAAGGCGCTTAGCTACCGCACCTTTAGCCTGGTATTTATCCACGACTGTGTACTTATCCCCTACGTCCACCGCCTTACGCTTTAATGCAGCTTTGTAAGCGTCCGGGTCGTAAGGGACAACGGTCAGTGAGGCAGAAACTGTATCTATGTAAGCGTTCGCACCCGTTATCCCTGACGTTGCCACTTCCGATGCCGTGAAGACTTTCTCTCCAGGGGTATCTGGGATAAACCGCCACTGCGCGACACCGTCTACGAAATCTACCCCTGCGTAGTTCACACCGTCAACTGCGATAACTGCAGTACCACTAGTGAACTGGCCTGGGCTGTTCACATCCGGGCGCAAAGATGTGTATGCATACATCGTGATCGGTACACCGACCATTGCGTACTCCGGTGCAGCAAACTCCAACGCGCCACCAACGGGACAATTATTCGCTTCACCCCAACATGGAGGCGGTGGAGTGGAAACCTGTACTGCTTGGGTCGCATCGGGATTTGGATCATCGTCAATAATTACTGGGGGAACACCCTTACCAATGATCTTATTCGTTTCGGTTTTGTCTCTGAGCGTAATAGCAGTGTAATTTTTACTTAAGCAAATAGCTGTCGCTTCATCTTCGGCTTTCTTTTTACTCGCCTCATTTCCTTGTACGTAGAAAGCCCCGCTGCATTTCTCTGAGTCAGCGGCTTGCGCTGGCCCTGCGACACCCACCAGCCCAACGAGGACAAGCGACAAGGCTGCAGCGACCACAGCCAGAACCCGAGACGTGCGCACAATTTCCTCCAAATAACCTTTGTGTGAATTCGAACGGTAGTCAACAGGTCTGAGAAATGCAAATACAATCCGAAACCGAGAAAATCTGGGCCATTCTCTTTGATCCATTGGGGGCGTTCTGGCTGGTGGGGGGGGGGCAGGCTACCCCCCTCGCGGCAGGCCCCGCGTCCGAGTCCCACATACATCCGCGGTGCTAGCCCCCACCGTCTCGCCTCGCCCCCGGAAAATCAGGGGTGAAGTCCAGACTATAAAAAATTACTTTTCTTTGACTCCAGCATCAGATTCCTTGTGCGCTTCCATTAACTCATAAACGCTAATTTCAGAAAAAGAGGTGCAAAGTGGGCCATGAAAGCAAAAAAAATAACATAAAAAACACTGTCCTACCGGCTAATTTAAAACCTGTTATCAAGAATAATGTTGTAGACATAAAAAATAACACTGTCCTAAGTTCAACGCGAGGGCCCGGATACGTACAGCGTCCAAACCTGGCGTCTGCGTCACATCAAAGCAAAAAAAATAACATGGACAAAGAAAATAACACTGGATACCGGATAATTTAAAATCCGGTATGGAGCATTTAAAAGGTTATTCGTTGGACGAAGTCAAGGTCCATTACAACTCAAGTAAACCAGCACAATTGCAGGCACATGATTATGCACAGGGAACGGACATCCACCTGGGTTCGGACCGTGAGAAACATTTACCGCATGGACTTTGGCATGTGGTTCAGCAAAAGCAGGGTAAAGATAAGCCTACAACGCAAATGTAACGAGAACTTAAGCGTAATCGTGGCAGCGGTTCACAAGAAGCCCAAAAATGTGATGAGTGAACAAGGCGAAAAAGAGCCGAACCAATGAATGGCCACAGTGAGTGGAAAAGCGATAAGAACAAAAGCGAATCCTCCGAAGATTATCGCCCTAATCTCAACTTCTAGATGTTGAATCAATTGCCCCTGCAGGGGAACAACAGGTGGCAGCGCTTCTTGACCGCTCATTGTGTCAGGAATGTGGAGGTTGACCCGAATTTTTTCAGCCCGGAGAAAATAGCGACAGCCTGCAAGTTTTGATCCGACTTTTTCATCACTGTTCTCGTGCCCAACTTGCGCTCCCGCTGTAGAAGAGAATGGTTGATTGCCTTGTGCTCGATGAGGGATTACTGGAATGCAAGTAAGGATTAGCCTTTAAGCGCCTTATCACTGTACTTAAAGGCATTGTCAACAATCTCAATGTCACCAAAATTTTCAAAAATGTATTTGATGTCCGACTGATCTGGATCGAACCGTTCAACGTAGGAGCAATCATGAAATAGACTTCCGTCAAGAATTTCGGCCTGGGTAACAATGCCGCGCTCAACCATTAAATGCAGTGCGGCGGCTTGGAAGTATGCGTTAGCAAAGAGCTCACCTGGCTCTGTTTGATAGTCAAGGTAGGCCTTTTCGAGAATTTGTTGGACATAGTCGTCACGGCCATCAATTTTTGCTGCCATGTAATTTCCGAAGTACTCGGCGGTTCCCTCTGCGAACCAGCGAATGGAATCGTAATTTTCTTCAGGCTTCCCCTCGAGCTTGGCACACCATGCGCCAAGATAGTTGGAAAGCCCGTGGTAGCTCTCGTGGAAGAATACTTCCTTGGCAGTGGTGACTGAATTTTGCTCTGGCCAAGCGTAAATTGCCGATCGTGCCTCAAAGCAAGGGTCCGGTGCTGTCGCAACATCTGCTCCACCACGGATCCAGCTTTCGACCGGGGAATCCGAATTGGCCACTTCTTTCATCTCCTGGTCAGACTCACACTGAAGATTTTTTTCCCACTGCACGAAAGTGTCAACTACCGCATCCACTTCTGTCGCCGAAAGAACCTGCGTGTGTTCTCTAAACATGGAGCCTTCAAAGACTTCAGGGTCTGGCTCTTCATCGAGTTCGGCGCCGATGGGCCAAATTAATCCTAAGAAGCTTGTGGGTGGTTCGCTCATTTCAGCGATAGCCGTTTCCACCCAAGATAGAACTTCAGAATCTGTGATTCCCTTGGCGTAACTCACGCCTTCGTATCCCGTTGGAACACCCTTTGAGGCGACTGACTCAGACTTTTCGAGATCGGTCGTCTCGTTGCTTTCCCTCCCGGTGACGGACTCCTGTGGAACCACCGAAGTCGGTGACGTTGAGCACGCAGACAAGAAGGAAAGGAGCAAAGAAGCCACTACAAAGGCGCACCTGCTACTGGTGAAAGACTTTTTTTGACTTGAATTAGTCATGCATGAAGAAACCATTTTCTGAGTAACCTGACCCTTTCGTGACTAATGCGTTATTTCCAGTGACGTTAGACGGTGAATGGCAATAGCAAACTCATATGCCTAGCTCGGCGAAAAAAGCAATCAACTCCTTCCCCCGCATGAAACTAGGCAAGAAAATTATGAGTCCATTTCTTGTTGCCACGTAGAAAGAATGTCAAGCGCTTTGTCAAAGCTGTCCACAACCTCGCCGACATCTTCGATGCACCCGCGCACAAAGAGATTAATACCCTTACCGTCAACCATATTGCGATCGCGGATCACCCGCGTATCAGTAACCAGACCAATCATGCCCTTCTTTGTCTTGTCATGGCGCATCTCGGACCAGAATATGCCGATCTCACTTGCGGTGCCATCGTCGACGCTGGGGCCATCAAGGAGGGCAAGGACAACATTGGCATTCAGGATTGCTTCAGCATCGGTATCAAAAATAAATTTTGGGGTTACGGGATCTGGCAAGGGAATCTCATGCGGAACAAAGACTTCCATCCCCGCTTGGCGCATCCGCTGTGCACACTGATCAATATAGGCACGCTCGTAGGGAGTAAAGAGAGGACCAGCGAAGTAAACCTTCATGGCTAATACATCCTTGTCTTGGTGAGGTGGTGGGGCCAATGAGTTGCGTGAAAACTCTTCCAAAACCTGAAATCAACCTGCGGTTGCAAGAGCGGCTCCATGCCCGGGCGGCGCTTGTTGATCTCATCTGTCAATCGTGCGATTGCGTAAATTGAACCCGCTCGTAGTTCGACCTCAGCCTGACTTTCACGAGGAACTTCAACGAGGGAATTGATCTGCTCCTCGAGCTCGGGAGCGTATTCGAAGATGCCTGTTACGCGCATTCCGACGGGGACGATGTAATCAGCAAAAGCAGTAAGCATGTGAGCATCTTCTAGCTCCCATGCTTTTTGGGGCGAGAGCGCGAGATGCATCCCCCAAATTCCGAGTTGAGCCAACTTGTAGATAAACACTTCCGCACCGTTGTAAATGCTGACATCGCGAAAGCGAGGAAATTCAGAGGTTAGTCGCTCGAGAAGCCCGTCCCCCCCTGCGTAGAGGCGGGGGGCACATGATCGCACGAAATTGGAATACCGTCCTGCATAATTCTCAACGAGCACGCAGCCAACTTCATTGAAAAGACTCACACGTTCATCGAGCATCGGCATCTCGATCGTTCCCGCGAAGACATTTTCGAGATCATTGCGTGTGACCTTGGCGAGGTAATCACCGTTGAAGAATGGGATTCCGCCGGCGATAGCGCGGTGAAGACAGGCAGTTACCGCCTCCGAATCCGACCAGCGCTTACCCATGTAGTCGGTTTCAAATTTTACCCCCGTCGCGAAATCGGTAAAAGCGAAATTCATCGTATTGATAACCAAAGTGAAATCCATCAACACATCCGGATCATTGCCAAAATCAAACAGCAATGCTCCGTCGGGCTTTGCAAACTCTTCGTATGCCATCCAATCGGCAACACAAATCAACTTCTCTTCGTTGATTCGAACAAGAGAAGCGTTTTCCACGACAGGGACTACGCTTTGAAGAACAACACTGTCCCAGAACGGTGAACGCATTCGCGGATCTCTTCTCCTTTTGGGATTCTCGTTAGGGGGCACCCGACACTGCGGATGGTCACATATTTTGGTCTGTTAAATCGTTAGCGATTTCGATGCCGCAACGATACCCTTTTGGAGTACATTTTGTCCACAGATTTTTTGTTTCTACTCGGTGCTAGGAGTCTTCGATGTCGGTGCACGAACATGTTGTAGTGGTTGGCAGCACGATGATGGACATGGTTGCCTACACAAGTAAAATTCCTCAGGCAGGTGAAACAGTGAGTGGTGATTCCTTCGCCCTCGGGTTTGGGGGAAAGGGGGCAAACCAAGCGGTCATGGCCAGGCGACTGGGTGCAACGGTCTCGATGATTAACACGCTCGGTGACGATATATTTGGAGACAGCACCCTCGCAAACTTCCAAGAAGAAGGCATAGATACATCTGGTATTTCTCGAGCACACGGCGCTAGCGGTGTTGCTCCAATTTGGGTTGAACCCGATGGATCAAACCGCATCATCTGTGTCGCGGGAGCTAATGACGCAATGACTCCTGCCGGCGCTATATCTGCGCTTGAGCATCTTGATAGTTATCAAATTGTCATCGGTCAACTGGAGATCCCCCAAGAAGTAACCATTGCCGCATTTAAAAAGGCCAAGGATTTTGGTGCAATCACTATTCTAAATCCAGCTCCGTTTGCTGTAATTTCTCCCGATCTCATTTCGGTAAGCGATTGGATTATTCCTAATGAAAGTGAGTTTGCGGGAATGCATCCGCAAGGTTTGGGGCCAACGAGTGATAAAAACATTCTTGAGATAGCGGCAACGCTGAAGGCTCGTTTTGTAGTGACTCTTGGCGAAAAAGGTGCAGCATTTACGGCACGCGATGGCGAGATCCGAAGAGTAGCCGCACCGCAGGTTAAAGCCATCGATACAACCGGAGCGGGGGACGCGTTTGTGGGAGCTTTTGCAGTGGGATTGGCTGCACATCTTTCGGACGAAAAGGCAATCGCCTTGGGCTGTGCGTGTGCGTCCGAGAGTGTCACGAAAGAAGGTACCCAATCTTCCTATCCAACTCCAGCCCAGGCACAAGAAATCCTTCGATCGATCAACTAATTGCTAAGGCACGTGAAGAGAGCGAGTTCGGTCAGGCCCTCCACGACCGCACGATCGGACATTGAGTTTTCGAGGTGGGTATCGGGCCGGTCAGTTCTATTCGCCGCATGTTCCGGCGAACTCAAAAGTTTCAACGCTTTTATCGCCCAAAAACCCAAGCATCGTGACCGGCACTAACGGCATAAGCGTCCCCGGCGGAGTACGTACCCCTCGTGCCATTTTATATACGTACTTGCCCTGACTCGCTCTAAGAAACGGAGACACATAGCAATAACATGAGTATCATTATGCTTGATTATTATGGACGGGGAAGCATGGGAGTGTGAATTATTAACGGAAGAAGATCTTCAACACAACTTAGCGCGAAGTCCGCCTCTTAATTGCCAGAAGTAGGCCAGCATTTGATGAAGGAGAAAACATTGCTACTCAAAAACAAAGTCGCGCTCGTTACAGCCGGAGCATCTGGCATGGGGCGAGCGGCCGCCGAGGCATTCGCGGAGAATGGGGCCCATGTAATAGTCGTGGATATGAACCAATCGCAGGCGCAGGAAACAGTCGACGCGATAGTAAAAAAGGGTGGAAGCGCAGAAGCTGAAATCTTGGATGTCCGCGATTTAAAAGCGCTAGAAAAGCTAGCCAAGCGTGTGACAAATTCGCACGGCGTCCTTCACGTGCTTTACAACAATGTGGGCATACCAGGAGCTGCTGGAATGAATATCACTCCTGAAGAATGGGATGTGTCGATGGAAATAAACGCTCGTGCCAGCTTCTTCCTGAGTGGCTACCTGACACCGGCGCTCAAGGCAGCAAATGGTGCATCAGTTATATTTACAAGCTCCATCTCTGGGATGGTTGGATCACCTTTTAGTCCGCTTTACTCGTTTACTAAAGGTGGTGTGATCGCCCTGGTGCGTTCAATGGCCTTGGCACTTGCACCAGATAAAGTTCGTGTGAACGCGGTGGCTCCGGGATCTGTTGACACCCCTGGTCTGAAGGGCTTCTTTCGCACAGATGACGAGGCCGAAATTCAAGCGAGAAAAACGGCGTATCAAGCGCAGATCCCATTGGGACGGGTGTCACAGGCTGAGGAAATCGCTAATGTCGTGCTCTTCCTCGCTAGCGACATGGCCAGTTACGTCACCGGTGTGACAATCCCAGTAGACGGTGGTCTGACCGCCAAATAATTTCTTCTAATGTGGAAGTAAATTTAGTCACAGGCGAGCCATCGCTTAGATGGACGGCCAGGCTAGGAAATCCAATCGCGAATCCAAGACGTGTCCCCATTGACGCGGAGAGCATCGGGCCAGTCGCCGGGTGCAGGCTCACCGTAAACCCGGACCGGAGTGTCTGAAATGAACGCTTCAGCGTATTCGGCAACGGGCAGGTAGTACATGTAGGACATAATCCTATCCGCGAACTGCCACCCTTTGGTGGTCCGCACGTATTCATCTTTGTATCGAAGCGCCGCCAGCATGGCTGTCCCATGGCGATTCACCTCTGCGTGCCCCATGACAAAGCCAAAAGCATGATTCGAATCCTTCTGGTCAAACCGAACGACACTGCCATGTGTGAAGTGATTCGTCGCACCTAGCACGTCAAAGCGGCCCTTATAGGTCTCCCGAATATTTTCGAGACCTTCTGCCGCAAAGACTTCATCTGCCGAACGTAAGGTGGCATTAGTCGTGAAGAGTCGATCAATTCCATCGAAGTCGCGTTCATCCATGATCACGCCATACATGATCACCAGTTCGTTGATCCCCTCACGATCCTCAAGCCTTTGCAGACGCGACTCAATTGATGCACTCATAATTTCTTTCCTTTCTACAACATTTTTTGTGTGACTCAGCTGGCTAGTTTTTCACGGGCAACGTCAAGGGAGGCACCCTCGGTAAGCAATATTCGTGCCTGCATGAACAAGGGCACCATGGCAACACCAATTGCCCCGACGAAGCTACTCTCACGTTCCATAATGGCTAAAAATTTTCCATCAGACAACGAACCCTTCACAATATGAACCTCATCGGTTGGACCTATGGATCCGATGGCCTGGATCTTTTTGCCAAACTGGTCGGACCACACGTACGGTACGGGGTCGTACGGCAGCGCATCACCACTTTTACAATTTAGGTCTAGTAGGAGCGTGTGTGCCGCGTTCACAGCTTGGTCTTGGGCGTTCGTCCAATGCTCACTGCGAACCAAACGGTTTTGTGAACGGGAAAACCAGCGAGCCACATCGCCGGCTGCAACGACGCTTTTGACTGCTACGCCATCTGCCGTCATGACCCGACAATTTTCGTCACACACGACGCCATTACTTAGGTGGACATTGGACCCAGATAGCCAATCGGTTGTAGGTGTTGCACCTATCCCTACCAATATGACATCGGGTGTGTGAGTAGATCCGTCAGAGAGTTCTATGTTTGTGCGTTCACCATCGTCATGGACATGCGCAATTTCGGTGTTGCATCGGACATCGATCCCCTTTTCACGATGCAGATTGGTCATTGCGCTGCCCACTTCCTTGCCCAAACCACGGAACATGAGAGTTTGCTGGGGCTCAACAATGCACACTTGTATACCTAGCCCATGAGCTGTCGCGGCCACCTCAGCGCCAATGAAGCCCCCGCCCACAATCAACAAGGATTTTGCGCTACTCAGCGCCTGGCGGAGTGCGAGGGCTTCCGTCAGGGTTCGAAGGGTGAACACCCGTGGCCGTCCTTCCAGGGCTGGCAATTGTCGATTCTCTGCCCCAGTTGCAATTACTAAGCCATCAAAATCAATTGCGGTCCCTTGACTGAGTTGGACGGAGCGTTGTTGAAGATCAAGCCCAGTTACTTTTATGCCTTGAAGGAAATCCAGGTCAAGGGAATGAAATTCGGCCGGCAGGCGTAAGCGAACGCGGTCTTCATCCCACTCGCCGGCGAGGAACTGCTTGGAAAGGGGTGGACGGTTATAAGGCAACTGTGGCTCGGCCCCTACCAAGGTGATTTTACCTTGGAAGTTTTTCTCGCGGAGAACCTCGGCAGCTCGAAGTCCAGCGAGGCCGGAACCTAACACAACAATCGAAGTCATTGGAGATTACCGAGTCGAGATGGCTGCAATGTTATTGAGCTGAGGGCCGAGACGTTTCCCGGGCGTGAAACTGATTGGTATGGACTTAAATCCAGTATTTGTTCCTTGGTGAGGATAAGGAACAATATTGTCAAGGTCTACAACATAGCCTGGCATGCGCGTGAGGATTTGGCTCAGCATTTCCTTCACCATTGCGCGCCCCAAATGCGATCCGGCGCACCGATGGACGCCGACACCGAAAGCCATGTGCCGGTTAGGCCAACGTTCAATGTCAATTTCGTCTGCGTCTGGGAACGCTTGCTCATCTCTGTTTGCTGATGCCCAAGCCAAAAGCACCCTGTCTTCTTTCTGCATCGGACACCCGTGAAATTCGACGTCTTCCGTTACGGTTCGAGCAAGGCCCTGAGTCGGACTGAAGTAGCGAAGGAACTCCTCGATGGCCTTATCCAACTTTTCTGGATTGTCGGTCAGATCCTGCCGCACCTCTTGATTTTGGTAGAGCCAAACGACGGTTTGACTCACAAGGGAGGATGTGGTTCCGGTGCCCCCGGCAAGCAATAATTCCACAATAGAAAACACGTCTTCAAGATCAATCAATTCACCATCGATCTCCTGCTGAACGAGAGCACTAATTGCGTCATCCTGAGGATCTCGGCGTCGATCAGCGATGATTAGGCGCATTTCTTGGGAGATTTCAGGCATGACCACCTCCATGGCTCGCTTGTAGTCATCACTTCCGGGCACGCCTGTGAGCGCTTGGTGGTGAACAAACGCGTACTTGTGCCAGCCTTCAACGGGGAGTCCAAGCCAATCCACTGTGACAAGAGCGGGAACGCCAATTGTTGTAGAGATGTCACCTTCCCCGAGTTCAATAATTTCGTCAACAAACCACGTGACGTATTTCTTAATCATGTTTTCCATGTTTGCCGTGGCAGCCGGAGCCGTGATTGGGTTGATAATCTTACGATATTTACGAAATTCGGGCGGGTCCAACTCGATAGGAATGTGCATATGCATGGGGGTTTTCGGGATCACTACAGCTAAGCCTTCACCCCCGGAAGGAGTGCGCTGACTGGTGAAGGTGCCATCATCCCGGGCCGCGTCGAAGACACTCTGATAGTCCGACAGAATCCAGTAGCCTTCATGCGCTTCTGACCACGCGACTGGAGTTGACTCTCGTAGTTGGCGGTACGAATCTGCTGGATTCGCTGAATGCTCTTGTGAGTTATGGTCAAAGTGGACCACCGGGCACCTGTTAGCGGCCTTATTTTCGGACATGATCTCCTCTATTCTTTCCCACTGCAGCTTACGCAAGTGCGAAAAGTATATCAAACTTCTTGATAATCGTTATACTAGATTCAGGAAAAGTGAAATGGAGAAACTATGAAAGTAAGTGTTGACCCAGATATTTGCCAAGGGCATGGTGTGTGCCGGATGAGCGCACCAGAACTATTCCACCTTCGCGAGGAGGACGGTCAAGCCTATGTCAAGTCGGAGAACGTACCGGCAGGAATGGAAGAAGCGGCGCGACTAGGAGCAGCTTCGTGTCCAGAAAGAGCCATTACTGTCGGGGACACCTAGAGACCCCCCGCGTGAAAGGGCACCCACGTGCCTTGGCTGACGACGAAGAAAATTGGCTTGTTCATTCGGTAACTGATGACGGAGTGTGTGACATGGTCGAGTTGGGCGCGTTGGAGAGTGACACGCCGATCAACTTCGGTTCAGACTTATGTGTTCGCGCACAGTTGACCCTTCTTCACCCAAATGCGTTGAGCCAGCATGGAATGTCTGATTGGCATAAACGACTCCTAGTAAGTACCTAATCCTTTAACCAAACAAATGAAATGAGATATCCATGATTGGATCTAGACTTGCCGAAAAGATAATTGTGGTGACTGGTGGTGCATCGGGGTTGGGCTATGCATCATGTCAGCACTTCTCTGAGGAGGGCGCAACAGTTGTTTGTGTCGATTTAGATGAAAAGGTTGCACGCGTTGCGGCAAATTCTTTTTCAGGAGAGGCGCTCGGGCTTGCCGCTGACGTGACCGACGAAAACTCAATGAATCGCGTCGCGCAGACTGTCCTAGATAGATTCGGAAGGGTAGACGCCCTTTTTGCAAATGCAGGTGTCGCGGGGGAGGGATCTGCGCACAGTATTTCTTTTGACGCCTGGCGGAAAGTTCTTTCAGTAAATCTTGACGGAGTTTTTCTCACTGCGCGTGCTTTTCTTCCTATGATGATCGCTCAACAGTCTGGTTCCATAATTTTGCAGTCGAGCATGGCGGGCCTCAAAGGCATGGAAAACTTGGCTTCTTATTCGGCAGCAAAGGCTGGAGTCATCGGGCTAACAAGGCAGATTGCGATTGAATACGCCGAAGACAACATACGCTGCAACGCAATTTGCCCTGGAACGATCGTGACTCCGCTGGTCCGGCAGGCATACAAAGAGCGATACGGTGAGGAAGAAGCTGAAGCAGCTCTCGCGCGCCGGTGCCAGCAGTATCCAATGAAGCGTCTGGGAGATCCTCGTGATATCTCGTCTTATGCTGTCTTCCTAGCCAGCGACGAATCAAACTGGGTGACAGGCACTTCGCTGGCAATTGATGGCGGCCTTAACGCTCGGATGTGAATCCATTTCGATTAAATTCAAAGTTGAAGTGCCGCCTCCCCGGAACGCTGGACGCCGGGACGCAGTATCAATGCCGCAAAGCTCATAGCGATCACTCCGTTGATGACAAAGGCTATGGGTAAACCTGCAGTGCTAATGAGTATCCCGAGCCACAGACCGCCAAGAGGTACAAATCCTCCCCACGTCATCGTGAAAAGACTCATGACGCGACCGCGATGAGTGTCACTCACCACCTGCTGAATTACTCGATTGCAGGTGGTCATGATTCCGAATTGTAAGCCACCAGCTATCGCCACTAAAACCATTTCAATTGCCAACGATGGCCCGTGGCCAAGCATGGTTACTACGGCACCCATAACCAAAAGCATTACTGCTGCGGAAGTTGTACTTGGCCTGCCGAGACTTCGTGTTGCAACCAGAATTACGCTGATGAGCGCACCAAAGCCTCCCGCCGAAGTGAGAAACATAAATGCGGCCGTTGAGTCACTTGAATTGGCTGCGAGTACCGGGAGTTGGGCAAGATATGAAGCTCCAAATAGCGAACTCACTCCGACGATTAATAGTGCGAGTGCCGATGGGGGGCTTTCCCTCGCGTGGCGCATGCCTTCTCGCGCTTGGAGTAAAAAGGAACTCGCGTGCGCAGCGATATGCGGTGCTTGCAAACGCGGAACTGTCGCTATTATCAGGAGCCCGATTATACCCATGGCTGCATATGACAGAAGAGACCCTGCTGTTCCACCAAAGAAAATTATTGCACCCGCAAACGCGGGGCCGAGCATGCGAGCCACATTCATGCCGATGACTTGAAGCGGGACGGCACTAGACAGATCTTTCGCTGGCACAGAGTTCGCCACTAATGCCGCGCTGGATGGGATGGCAATACTGTGCACGGCACCGACTGCAAACGCGCAAGTCATGACTACCCATAGCTCAGGTTCACCACGCCACAACAAGATCGCCATAGTCAGACCGATAGTGACTGTTGCAATTTGGCAGGAGGCAAGAATACTGCGACGGTCGATGCGATCTGCCAAAACACCGGCTGGAATTGAAAGTAACAAAATGGGGACGAGCATGAAAAAAAAGAGCACCCCTAATGCGATCGGATCATTTCCCGTTTTTTGGGCAATAAGCCATTGAAATGCAATGCTGCAAAACCAGTAGCCAAAATGAGGCAACGTTGCTACCGCCCATACTTTCCTAAATTGGGGGTTTCTAGTCGCACGCAGCCAAGGGGGAAGCCTTGACCTTGCGGGATGTGAAAATGGATACTCTGATCTAGATTCCACCGATTAGCCCTCCGTTAAGGCTGTAGAAATGCTCGCGTTGATCAGGTGCATGCCTTTTTGCACGGTACCAGATTGGTCAGAACCTTCGTTTTGAGGGCAAACAAGGCAGAGCTGCGATTTTGGCCGGGACAGGAGTGCAAGGTTATTTTGACTCATTCCCACGCGCGACAACGGCATGTGGCTTGTGTTCATCAAAATTGGGTCGGTGAGGTGCAGATCGTGTGGGTAAAAGTAACAGATTGACAACTATGCGCATAGTATCCGATCAAAATCGAGACAGGGTCGCATTTTCTCCCTATAGTCAGAAATGTAATTGATGCGGATCATTGACCTAATTGAAAGGAACAGGATGTATAGAAGCAAAAAGCATCGCCTGGGAGTGGCGGCGGTGGGACTCTCGGCAGTCCTGACGTTGGCTGCTTGTTCAAGCGGAGACAGCGAAGATACAGCGGCCACGGCAGAAGCAACCGAAGAAGTTGTGGTTGAAGAATCAGCCGCGGAAGAAGACACAACACAGGAAGAAGCCGAGGCGGCCGAAGAAACTTGCGTATTGCCTCCGGGTGACATCAAAGTTGTGTCAATTGACTCTATGACGGGACCTGCCGCGTTCGCAGGGATCCTTACAGAAGAGGGTGCCGACTTGGCTCTCAAGGAGATCAACGCCAGTGGCCTTTTGGGTGACGGAGTAACGATGTCCATCGAGTTACTTGACGATGGGACTTCAGGCGATGAGGCTGCCGCGCAGTTCTCAAAGGCTGCCAAAGACCCTGACGTGCCCGTCATCATGGGACCGATATTAAGTAGTGCGGCAGTCGTTACATCCCCGATCGCAGAAAAAGAGCAGGTCCCCGTAATCTACACACAGGCTGGTAGCCCGGGCGTCGTCATCGGCGATTATACCTTCCGCTACACACCATCCATGGACACCTACTGGGGAAGCGTTGGCTCCTACATTGAAGAAAAGGGCATCAAGACGATGAGCGTTTTGTACGCCAACGACAACGCTACTTTGATCAACACCGCTGAAAATGCGGTGCCAGCATTGGCTGCTGACCTCGGCTTCGAGATCTTAAGCAGCACCGGTTTGCCGAGCTCAACGCAGGACTTCAAGGCTCCGATCAGCAAGATCCTCAAGGAAGATCCGGACGCGGTTGCTATCATGATGGTCGGCGCTCAGAATGCAACGGTGATTTCACAGATGCGTGAGTCTGGCTGGGAATCGCCAAAGGAGCTACTTGGCTTTGCCGGTATTGAAAATAACTTGGCAGACATCGGTGAAGCAGCGAAGGGTCTTACGTGGGCTTCGATCTTCCACGTTGATTCCCCATCTGAATCGACACAGAAGTTCGTAGCGGCAGTTA
Source organism: Candidatus Nanopelagicales bacterium (assembly GCA_028825115.1). GTDB lineage: Bacteria > Actinomycetota > Actinomycetes > S36-B12 > S36-B12 > UBA4592. The sequence continues at coordinate 19,600 of JAPKAV010000023.1, forward strand.
AAGCCGAGTACGGCGTAGATGCGGCGAACTACCATGCGGAGCGCTATGACGCAACGTATCTGGTTGCCAATAGCATTTTGGCTGCCTGTTCAACTGACCGTCAAGCTATACGCGACGCAATGGCGGACCTTACGAACGGCTCCATAAGTGGCGCCCTAGGTGATGTCTCCTTTGAAAATCAAGATGCCCGTGTTTCAGGGTTTGTTGTTCAATGGGATGGCGAGAAAATGGTCGTTCTCAAGTAAAAGAGAAATATAGATGGTTGGCCTGAACTGACACCACGGTGCGGTTCAGGCCAACCACTTCTCACTCGCGAGCCGACACCGAAAAACTTACTTGTTAAGGAGGCAAAGTGGTACAGGACTTACTCAACGCCACGACGCTGGCTTCGATCTACATCCTTTTTGCCCTCGGAATGTCCCTCGTCTGGGGCACGATCGGTATTTTGAACTTCGCCCATGGCTCAATATTTATGTTTTCCGCCTTTGTCGCGTACCTTGTGGTGCAGCAAATCCCACTGGGAATGCCCGCGGTCGTAGCCATAGCAATGGTCTCGGGCGCCTTGATCGCGGTGGCGATGCAGTATCTGGTTTTCCAGCCAATAATGAAAAAGGCAAAAAATCCACACGCTGGTGAACTGCAATTGGTAATTGGCGGCATTGGCCTCTCAGCCATCCCCATTTCGTTTGCTCAGCGTTCGACCCTCAGTAATCCCTTTGGATTTTCTGGAGGATCATTTGAAACGCAGGTATACACAATAGGTGGAGTCATTATCACCAACGTCATGATTATTATCCTGATTGCGGGCCTTGGCCTCGGGGTGGGCACTGCTCTATGGATTCGAAACTCGAAGAAGGGGCTTGCACTGCGAGCCTTAGGAGTTGATCCCGAAGTCTCGGCCATGATGGGCATTGACCGCCCAAAGCTGGCTCTTGCCACTATGCTTTATTCAGGCGCACTTGCGGGGCTGGCAGGAGCACTTCTTACTTACTACTTCAACTCCATCACTTCCGAGTCAGGCGACACGCTGCTCCTGAAGGCTTTTGCGGTAATCATTCTCGGTGGAGTGGGAAGCATTTTTGGCGTTATCCTAGGCTCATTCATCCTGGCATTCGCCGAGTTTGGTGTCCTGCTTTACACGGATGGTTCGTGGGTAACGGCGGTTTCGTTCGGCTTACTGTTCCTCATTCTTATCATACGACCTCAGGGCATCTTAGGTAAAAAGGAGGTGCGCCGAACATGATGGGTTGGATAGACCAAAACGAGTTCTTGATTGGCAGCACATTAACTGTCTTCCTGTTAGCGATCAGTATCCAAATACCGCTGCGCCTTGGAGTGATCTCGTTTGCTTCCATCGGCTATTATGCGATCGGCGGTTATGGCACGGCCATCTTGATGACCCAACATGGCGTGTCCACGTGGACCTCGGTGGTTGTGGCAAGTGTGGCTGCAGCAGTTGTAGCCACACTGCTAGGATTCATAATTGCTCGCCTTAATGGTTTGTACTTAGCCATGGCGACAGTGTCCTTCTCGCTTCTATTGTCTGCGGTTGCGGTCAATGGCGGCTCAATTACTGGCGGGGCCATTGGTATTTTCGGAGTTATTGGTGGCATCACCATCTGGCACACAGCCGCAATAGCCGTTGTCATCATCATATTTGTGACTTTCACCGAAAGAGGCAAACTGTCCCGACGGATCGATGCTACCCGGGTAGACTCACAATTAGCGTCAGCCATGGGGATCAACGTAACTGCCTATCGACGACTTTCCTTCCCCATAAGTGGATTTATCGGGGGACTTGCCGGTGCGCTGGCGGTAAACCTCAAAACGGCAATCGCTCCAGAAAGCGTCAACTTCACTCTCGTTGTTCTTGCTCTGACGATCATCATCATTGGCGGACAGGCTTCGTGGGTCGGGGCGCTAGCGGGTTCGTTGTTCTTTGTCTGGCTGCCCGAGATTCTTGTGTTCGTAGGTGAGTGGGAGGAAGTGGTTTACGGAACCTTGGTGGTTTTCGCGGCAGTACTGATTCCCGGTGGAGTGGTAGGACTATTCAACGACTGGCGCCACCGGCGCTCAGTCGCTCGTGAAAGGCCCAAAGTCGCACTCCTTGAGGCCGCTGCCGGAGAGTCAGATGCAGAGCTCACTCAGTCTCGGTCAGGAAAGGACGGTTAGCCGTGGAAACAAGTGAAGCAACTAAGGCGCCGACGTACGACTACGAGCCCGTGGCGGAAGCCCGGGGCGTGGCCGTTCACTACGGTGGCATTAAAGCTGTGGATGGAGTCTCGCTGGGTCTGCGTCCAGGAAATATTTCCGGGATCCTCGGTCCAAATGGATCCGGGAAGACAACCTTGCTTGGGGCACTGACGCGCATGGTCGAACTTACGCGTGGGTCAGTCTGGTGCCAAGGCCAGGATTATTCCGACGTCAAATCTGATCGCGTCATTACATTGGGAATTTCGCGCACATTTCAAACCGTGCGTCTTTTGCCCGAACGAACCGTCTGGGACAACATCATTTTGTCCACGGATGTTGTTTTTAAGCGAGAGGGTGACAAGGTGGAAGGGCTAGTCAAGGAAGCTATCGCTCGCACGGGACTTGAGGGTCTAGAAAAGGCAAGACCAGATGAACTTTCCTACGGAATGCAGAGGCGAGTAGAGATCGCGCGCGCTATCGCAGTGCAGCCGCGGCTTCTTTTTCTTGATGAGCCGACTGCCGGAATGAGCAGAAAAGAGCGAACTGATATCAGCGCTTTGATGCGGAATTTGCGGTCGGAAGGCTTGACGCAATTAATTGTTGAGCATGATGTTGGCATGATGGTGGAGACGTGTGATTATTTGTACGCGATGAACTTTGGCTCACTTATTGCAGAGGGCACGCCACAAGATGTCGTGCGAAACGCCGCCGTTCAAGAAGCGTATCTGGGTAAGCATGGGAGGCATGATGCTTGAAGTTACAGATCTCGTGGTGCGCTACGGACCAGTTCAGGCCGTGAGCGACATGCGCCTGACAGCTGCGCCAGGGCGAATTACTCTGGTTCTGGGAGCGAATGGCGCGGGAAAAACGACAACACTGCGCACAATTTGTGGTTTGCAGCGGGCGGTGAGCGGAACAGTCACGTTGAACGGGAAGGACATACTCGGTCTGTCTCCCAGCCGGATTGTGCGACTGGGAGTCGCGATGGTTCCCGAGGGACGTCGCGTCTTTGCCCCTCTCACAGTTGAGGATAACCTCCGTCTCGGTGGATACACGGCCTCTCGACAAGACAACGATCGGACCATGGCCGAAGTCTACGAAATGTTTCCGATTTTACACGAACGCAGATCGGGCGTTTCAGGGTTGTTGAGCGGTGGTGAGCAACAGATGCTGGCATTTGGCCGGGCCCTGATGTCACAAGCACAGACAATTCTGATGGACGAGCCTTCAATGGGTTTGGCCCCAGCGATTGTGGACAGCGTTCTAGAGAGTGCCCGAGGCATCGCCGATTCAGGAAAAGCAGTACTGATGGTTGAGCAGAATGCTGAAGCTGGGCTGGAGGTTGCTAACGATGTAGTGGTGGTCTCGCGTGGCGAGGTTGTCTACCAAGGCTCCGTCGAAGGTGCTCGTAAGAATCCCGAGCTCGTCCGTGCTTTTCTGGGGGATGCGGCACTCACTGACGATTAGAATCAGGTGGTGACGTTGCAAAAACGTCAGCACGCACCAACGCCAGTACCGCGGGAGAGGCCGCCCCTGCCGACTTGGGTAATAGTGTTAATGATGGCCGTCATCGGCCTCAATCTACGAGCAACACTTGGCGCTATCCCACCGCTGTTGAACGAAATATCAGCAGACCTAAATCTTAACGCAACGATGGAGGGGCTTCTCACTTCGATCGCAGTTATTTGTATGGGTATCTGCGCACCCATTGGGCAACGTGTGGCGGCTCGAAGGGGGGCTGAACTCACAACCGTGTTTATTTTGGCCACCCTGGCGCTGGGTGGATTTATGCGTCTGGCAGCAACGAGCATAGGTCTTATGGTTGCGTCTATCATGGTAACGGGTGCTGCGATGGGGGCTGGTTCAGCTTTGGTTCCTGGACTTATTCGGCATCACGCACCGAAAATTAGGGGGACAACAACAGGGATCTACTCCGC
>JAPKAV010000099.1 GCA_028825115.1 Candidatus Nanopelagicales bacterium
TACCCAATCGTGGTCGTTAGTCACTCCGAGGTTGGACGATCAACAAATTTGACTTACGCGAATCTGTCCAGCAGCACAATCACTTATCGATATCACTATAGCGCAATCCATATTCCATGACGGCAGTTTCGAAGTATCCAAGAAAACCAATTTCCTCGATCAGGATGATTCATCTTTGAGTTGGTAGGTCGTCACTTCTCCTCGCGTGGAACGAACTCGATCTCGTAGATGTGGATGGCTTTGTTCTTGGGATTCTTCTCCAGGTTCGAATTCCAAATTCCCTCGATCCGCACGCGATCCAGGATCTTGTTGGGCAAGTGGATCTCTTGCAGCCCATTCACCGGTAGCACTGACGCATCGAGGATCAGGCGCCATTCATCGTCGAGTCGGGCGTGCACCTTCAACTTGTGCGTTCGCCCTCCGCGGTCGAACAGGTGCAGCCGCATGGATGAGAAGCGCGATGGCGGCGCGATGTCGATGAGGAAGGGCTCACCATAATTTCCAAAAGAGAAGTTCTTCGGATTCCCCACCACGCCGTCGAACAGCTCGGCGGACCGCCGGGCGCCCCTCACCTGAAACGCAGTCCGTCCTCTGCGCAAGAGCTGACGCCGCTCCACCTCGTGTACGATTCCCAGGACCTCGATGGGCTTCACAGGTCCCTCCAAAGCCGGGATCACCGCGGTGAATGCGCCTTCGGGTGCAGGTCCAACAGCAGCTGTGGCGCGGATCGTCCCGTCCACTGCCAGCGCAATGTAATCCGGCCGCCCCATAGCATCCCGCACGACCGAGCCTCTTACGAATCGAGCCGCGCCAGGCTCGTCCACCCCGTCGCTGTCACCGCCAAGGAACGTTGAAAATAGCGCCCTCTCCCCGGTATCGCCCACGGCAGTGCCGAGGAGGTCGTGGTAGCGCGTCACTCCGAACAACTTGTCCGGGTGCGGCGGGTGGCCGAGCTGTGAGCGCCGATGGGAAGACTCTTCCAAGATGCGGTCCCAGAGGTAGGGGACCTCCAATTCCTGCTCAGGGATCATGCCAATCTTCACATTGGCAGGGTAGTTCCATCTCCCCGCCCGCAGCCGTCGATCACGCGGCTGCGGGCGATCGCCCACGGAGCGCAAGCTCACACCGTCCATTGGCCACGGATCCTGGCCACCGAGAACGTCCACGATGGTCGGCAGGATGTCGGTGCTCTGCGCGAGAAAGTCGCTCGTACTCCCGCTCTTCTGATGCGGGTATTTGATCAATAACGGGATCCCCGCCAGCTCGGCGAGATTCCCAGGGGTGGTAGCACGACGGTAGTTATTAGCGTGGAACGAGACACCATGATCGGCCGTGATGATGACCATTGTTTGGTCCCAAATGCCTATGGCATCGAGGCGATCTATGAGCTGCCCGACGAGTGTGTCGACGTGGATGAGCTGCATGACGTAGCGGCGAAAGCCCACCTCGGCAACTGTGGGATCCTTAGGCCACATCCCGGAAGGCAGAACCCCCTTGAAGCCGCCTGGTTCGTAGCGAGCGCCCGAGGGCGTGTATTCCCAGGGGGAGTGGGGAAGCATCAGGTGAAGGAAATGCAACGTCGGCGTGGACGTCGGTTCAATTCCGTCGACGAACTTGCGCATCTTCTGGTCACGTCCTTCCGACCAGTCGTCTGTGAGGCCCCACCCCTTCCCGATGACCTTCCCAAACCCGGCCCAGGTCTCCTGAATGGTGGGCAGGGAAGCGCGGAACGGATCGGGCGTGACGATGTGTGCGTAAAGGAGAGCGTGATCGAGGTAGCTGGTGAGCCAGCCCGACAGGCCACCCGCCGCCGATTTCGCAGCATTGCAGCTTGGCGTCGCACGCGGACACAGTGATGTATAGGGCTCCAACGCTCGCCACTCGAAGTCGCCCTGCAGCAACGTGAACAGGTTGTTCGGATGCTCCTGTGCCGTGGGGGCCGTGCGTCCCGCGGTCTCCGCCGGTCCCAAGCCCGTGAGGATCGACGGAACCGCCACAGTGGTCCAGTCGGACACCGCGCTCGCCTGGCGATACCAGGTGCTGCGCTCCGCCAGTCGCGCAAACGAAGGATACATCGTCTCGTCGATGGCCCCGCCGTCACCCAGGAGCGAGACTGTGGACAGCTCGTCGAACACCAGTATGACGATGGGCCCCGGATCGGTGAAAGACTGCACCGCTCTGGTTCCCGTCTCTCCCACGATCACCAATGGTCTGATGGGGGCGCCGAAGAGGAACAGTATCGGAACCATCAGGGCCACCGGCGACAACCACGAAAGCACCATGCGCAGGTCGCGCACCAGGAACATGGCCACCGCCACCACAACGCCGCCGACACCTGCTGCAACCAACGAAGGCACGCCGGTGACGGCTTCGACCTTGTTCAGGATCACCTGGAGAGCTACCGCCACCAGAGCCGCGTTCACAAGGAAGCTCACAGCTGTGCCGACCATCCGATGGATGGCGTGTGCCAGGGCGTCTACGCCCCACAAGGCTGTGGGCAGCAGGAGTGTCAGGCCAAACGAAAACAGGACGATGTCGGACAGAAACTCATTGCGGGCGATGAAAAACTGTGGGTAGTTGCCCAGCACATCGAGGAGCGGATGCGTCAGGGCCACGGTGCTCAAGGTTGTCAAAACCGCCCAACGCCACACACCGCGAGTCCCCCACTCACGGGAATCCGCCCGGGCTTCAACGCTGTCTTCTCGATCTGCCAAGGTGTCTCCCATCTACTCGCGCACCGCGTGGTACAGCGTGCGGGTCTCGCTCACTTTCAGCTTGGATCCGACCTCGAGCCGGGTCTGGAACGCGGCCTCGAAAGCGGGCTGATTATAGTAAGTATACGGCATATAAACGGCCTGTTGAGATTAGGTTTCCTCACTGATTACATTAACTCAACTTGCTGAACTTGAGAAATTCCCGCCTATTGACCTGAAATTTGTGCTCGCGGTAGTGAGCATGCAACAGTCCGTGCCATGAGGTTTTCAGTGACGTCCGTGCTGATTGAGCTGTGATAACGCAGGTTCATTCCCCTTGCAACGCCCGCGAAGAAACCAGACGCTTCAAATTGTTGAACCCCGTCGGAGATGTATGCTTTGGCATTGCGCTTAATCTCGCGGGTAGCCGAAGTGCCTGGCATATTTACTGTTGTTGATTCGCTGGACCAAACTCTCTGGTATCAAACTGCGGCCCTTTTGTAGTATCCGTTTAACATCAGAAGGAATATCTTTGTCTTCACTCGTATTTTCCCGTTTCAATTTGAAGTTGGGTTTACGGACAAACTGTGCCAATTGGGGCTGCAGCAAGTGAAGCTGTTCGTACTGACATAGCAGTATGTTGAAACCGGCAACCTCAATCTGCCCGAAGCCCTGCTCAACGCTAAACGGATGCTCATAAACATCAACTCCGGTCGCAGCATGGAAATCCTCATCAAACCAGCGCAAGGGTAGCAAAAATCGGTTTGCTTGCGCTGACACAGTGCCGCTGGGATCGCATTCCGTAGCGGCACGCTGTATCCGGGGCAGGCTGTCCGGGTCGTCTAACGGTTCCGGGGTATTGTCCAGCAGGTAGAACATTTGCTCAAGCATTTGCAAAAATACGGCCTCTGGCTGGAAATTTTCCTCCCTGCCCCCGGTCCCCAGAAAATAGCGCAATAACTGAGAGCTGTAATGCGTGTACATCTGGGCAAAATGGGACCAATACCAGGTCAGCGGGTCTCGCATGGGAGTGATCAGCAGCAGGGGGTGTTCATATTGACTGGCAGCAACACGCCTCCGGGACAACAGATACATGGCCCGCAATTCCTGATGAAAGTCTTGATATACCGTGTGAGCAACCGCTTCTGAAAGGTAAGGGGCGGCCATGATCTTCAACTTCATGCCCAGTCGTTCCGGGGATGCTATATGTGCCTGCACGGCTTCAATACTCTGCTTGCGCAAGGCAGCACCGATGGCGGTGGATGCAACTTTACCCATTTGAAAAATTACCGCTTCCATCAATTTCCCTCCACACTTAAGAGTTTGCCAGCATCCCGCTCAGGGCGCCGGATGAATGCCGGACGACTGCTGACTGTTATAGTCCTCGATAAACCGCTTCTTGAAACGTACATTGGTATCGTCGCGTTGTACCCGCATGGTCAGGCGCGACTCATCGAATTCTATCTGGGACACCTCCCACTGAAGATAGGTGGCGAATTCACGAAGCTTGTTTTGCTCGGCATGCTTTAAAATGCGCCGGTAGTTAAGCGACTCCGCGAAGCCGGTAAAGCGGAGGCTGGCTCGAAGATAATCGCCGATGGCATTGGAGCCAGAACGGTTGGTGAACAGCATAATACACACGGGTCGGTCGAGTGCCACCGTACTTTTCGGTAAATGAAAGGCGCTGAAATAGTCTCTCAGCTTTTCCTCGTGTACACTTTTTTGCTCCAGGGTGGGTTTTCGCAGCGAGTCCCTAAATTTTTTTGGCAGGACTTGCGACAGGCGCGTTTTCAGTGAAGGCATAACTTAAGGGCCTGGGTTTGATTTTATGGCCCGAGGATTGGGTGAATGTTTACCGCAGTACAATGGCCAGATGACACTCTAGATAGTTTAACAGAGAATTAGCGAATCCCCACAAGGCTATCGACAAGTTAACCGAATATAATTGATGGTTCATTGCATTAGAACCCTTTAGCCTCCTCGGCTACGGTCCCACCTGGCCCGAGCTGTCTCATCGGTCTGCCAGTTAATTGACCCAAATTGCTAGAATCGCCCCATGAATACTCTCAATTGGCGTCCAAAAGTGTCCACCGATTGGCGCCCAAAGTATAGATACAAGGGCATATAAACGGCTTGTTGTGAGTCGATGTTCGCACTGATTTTATTCACTGAACTTGAGAAATTCTCGAAATTCCCGCCCATTGATCTGCAATTTTTCTCGCGCGGTGACGATGCAATTCATATTCGTTCATTCCTAAACGAGCGCCCACAA
>JAPKAV010000100.1 GCA_028825115.1 Candidatus Nanopelagicales bacterium
GCCGGATCCCGACGAGTTTTTCAACACTTACGTCGCTGATTCGAGTGCCCGCGCTTGGATTGGCGGCTTCGACCATGCGGCCGTCGCCCAGATAGAGGCCAACATGGTTAACCTTGAGGGGGGAAGGATCTCGGTTGTGCCCAGAAGGCTCGTGAAAGAAGACTAGGTCACCGGCGCGAGCTTGCTCGAGTGAGGCCACTGGTTCACCGGTTTTAATCTGCTGCCAAGACACGGGTGGAATTGAAAGCCCATGTTGCTGGGCGATCCATTCGGTAAAAGCCGCACAGTCCCAACCTGTTGTGGGGTTATTTCCACCAGCCACATAAGGCACTCCGACGAAGTTCACAGCATATTGCGACATCCGTGCGCCAAGTTCCGCATCAGCTGACAGCATTCCATTGCCGGCGGGCTGGGACCCTAGGCTCATTTGGCTTGGCGAGCCGGGGAAACTGGGGACTATTCCCGTCATTGCGGCTAGGGTGGACTGAAACTCCCCCGCGGTCGGGCTGGGAAAATGCGAGTTGGCTGCGATCGCATTCGACCCACTCATGGGCGCTGCATATCCTGTTTGTAACGGGGGAAGTTCCAGGCGGGAGCGGATCGCCCCGATCCGCGCCATGACATCGTTGATACTCACGTTAACTCCCGATTAGGCACATAAAATGACCCTTTAACACACTAGCCATCGGTTCCATTGAACAAATGTTAAGGAATTATGCCCACTAATTCCTAGCGCTTCGGGGCTGTGGCCTCAACTCCATCTACCTTGGAGAAGTGGGCAGCATTAGCGAGAATGGCCGGGACACCATCGCGCAGCGATAAGGCGAAGGATTTACTCGGGACAGCTTCCTTGTTCATTAGCCTTTCAAAGATCGCCTCCAGCTGCACGGCCTCCCGCCACAAGCAATAGGTTTGAAACCACGGGAGGGGCGCGGTGTCCAAGTGCGTTGCTATTCGGAACACATTGATGAGCTCGTTTCGAGAGAGAAATCCATCTTCGTCGCGAGTAACGGGTGCGGTGTCCAGCGGAGTTGGCGGGAGGTCGCGGTCAGAGTAGGTGGCCGTGAAGTACCCCAGATCCATAAGGGGGTCACAGGCGGTGGCACGTTCCCAGCCGAAAACCCCAGAAATAGTTGGAGGGGGCTGAGTCAGAAATAACAGATTTTGCATGCCGTAGCGGCCGTGGCTAAGGACCGCGGGTCGGCTTTCGGGGCAGTTTTCTAACAAATAGTCACCCAGGATCTCGAATCCGGGCAGGCGGCGCATTTTGAGTTTACGAGCGAGGCGTTTGGACTCCAAAACAAGTTTGCGTAAATCGCTGCCTCCATTATCGAGACCTTCGACTTGCTTAGGGCTGATCTCCACCTGAATCCGGGCCAGATCATCGATGGCGCGGCGGGACATCCCCACCTTGTCTTCCACATTGTTCAGGGCATCTGGAATGGAATTAACAACCTGAGCTCCGGGCAAGAAAGCACTGAGATAAAAGGCTGCTCCAATTATGCTGGTGTCGTTGCACACGTGTAAAATTTCGGGGGAATGAAGGTTGTTGTCCCGAAGAATCCCTAACAAAGAGATCTCGTCCTCTAAACTCATGACATCGCTGGGCTGGGGGCCATCGAGGCGTCGCTTGAGCACAAATTGAACGTTCTCATCGCGTGCGAGGTGGAAACTACCTGAAGACCGCTGCATCCCGAGCCGGCCCCACAACAGTTCACCCGTACCGAATCCCATTTCATCCAAATAGGCTTGTAGCGATTCAAGGATGACAAGGGGAGGTGCTTTTTTTCGCTGGGCCAGCCGATCTGCCTTTTCCACTGAAGCAACCACGGTCACGCCGTCAGGTACGCGCGATAGCGTCATCATTGGCATTATTTTCCTCCTGTCAATTCTGAGCGAGCAACGTCCTGTTTAGTAGTATCGGCTGTTATCCGGTGGAGTTTGGCTTTTCGCCAAGATTATCAGTGCCGATTCATGGCGGGTAGAGTTTTTGGATAGGAAGGCTTGACGGGGGCGAGTAGCGACGGGAGTGGGCATGGCACAGAAATCTGGAATGGGCGCCGGGATGGATCCGGTGACAAAGGTGTTCATGATTATGGCCTTTATTGGCAGCCTTGTTTACATTGCCAGTATGCTCAATGAGTCTGTCAATGAAATGGTAAATGACACTATTGGGATCAATATTCAGGGCCCATAATGCCAATTGAATAGCCAGAAAGAGGATAACGGTATAGCATCTGGCTATGGAGATTTGGATTTTCTTCTTGGTGTTCATCGTGGCTGGATTAGGCCTCCTCGCCATGCTGGGCTATGTAAAAAACGAAACGGATCGCCTTGAATTGAAGCATTTTATGGCGACGGCGGAGTTCAAACGCGAAATGGTTGAAGTGCAAGCTCAACATGCCATTAAAGTCGAACAAGATCGCGAGACCATTGAGGGACTCAATCTTCGAATTACCGAATTAAATATTCAGATTGACGAAGAAGCCTCGGATAACCGCAAGTTGCAGTCAAGCTTGGACAAATTACGTGAAGATCTGGCTGAGAAAGATCCCACTAGTGATGACGTTTTAGCCAGCTAGCCTTTTCGCGTTACGTTCGTCCACCCTGTGATGTGTTGCCCGTAGCGATGTTTCGCTGATCAGTGTTGCATTCCCAAATAAATTCGAGTACGTCCGCCATGATTTCGCGGGATTGTTGCTCCGCATCACCGACGGATACTTCCCATGTTTTGTTCAGTACCAAGCCCAAAACGGTGTGCTCTGCGAGCAGCATCACCTGTTCATTATCTCGAGCAATGATTTCGATCAGAAAATGTCCTCGTCGTCGCGGCCGAAAACGCTTAATGAGATACAGCTTTTCTGCTCCCTGGATTTTCACGCGCAACTGATTACTGGCAAATAGGGGATCGTGATCTAACACGGCCCTGTCAATTCCTAACGTACCGCGTGGGTGTGTTTGCACCATGCGGTACACCGCAAGGATCAACCAGTTCACGTGGATCAACGAGTCGTATGGAAGCTCCTTGGTTTTGATGGGGTCGACCGCAGAAAGTAATGACGTAGCCCCATCGACCGAATAGTCGTAAGTGAAGGAAACCGCACCGACACCGGTGTTTTCCCTCATAGGAGGGTATACGACAGTGGATCGGGTGCCGTCGGTCAGCCAGTGCCGACCGCGAGAATCCAGAGCAATCATCAGGGGCAAATGATTGCCGGGGTCAATCCCTACGTAGTGGACTACCGGATTTCCACTCACGTGCCCGCAGCTAACTCCACTCACAAGCTCCATCCTTTCATGCGTCAGGACCACCATCTAGGAACTGCAGGTTCCACGACCTGCATATTCACGTGTAAAAAATACTGGCCTGAAAGACGAGCCACCTGGAAGTGGACCTATGGTCTACGATAGCGGAATGGATCATAGCCTTGATAAAAGCGCCGCTCAAGGCCCCGGCAAGGATTCACTCGATGGGGTGATCCTCGAGGAGGGCCGTGCCTCGGGTCGCGCGATTCTGGTCACGGTGGGTATCTGGTTCTCGGTCATTTTTGTCTTGGGTGTAATCACTTGGGTTCAGATCAATGCATCCATCGCGCTTTTACTGACCCTGCTACTGCTGTTGTTCCCGCTACTGAGCTTTCTGAATTGGGTGATGTTTCGTATAACTATCGATTCAGAGAAGATCCAGTTGGTGCGGACTTTCATCTTTCGAAACAAAGAGTCGCTTGAGTTCAACAAAATTGAAGGTGTCGATATCGCGCAAGGGCCATTCGGTCGAGCCTTCAATTATGGGAGACTAACGATTTCCGGGGTGGGGATTAAGCAGTTGCGAACCGAACCCATTAATCGTCCAGACAACGTGGCACAACAGATCCGTGCGCTCATTGCCCAGCGCTAATTCGGCCATTTAAGTCGCAACTGCTGGATAAATGGCGACAAGTAATTGGATCAATCGGGGTCTTTAACTTTTGGTAAAAGCGGAAGGTCCTTGATCGCTGAGGCAAACTCAGACATGGCCTCAATAGTTGGCGCAACGGCTTCCTTATTGGCTGCCTCAATCGCCTCGAATACTTCACTGCGGTGCACTTTTACACGTTTCGGTGCATCTATTCCTACCCTGATCAGATCGCCGCGAATCTCAAGGATGGTTACGACCACGTCATCGCCGATCACAATGCTTTCGCCCACCTTGCGGCTCAGTACCAGCATCTGCTATCTACGCAACCATTAGCGGAGTGCGCACAGACAAATCATTATTTTCCACAATTATCTGTTCGGCAAATTGGGCGTTTGGATCAAGTAGAAGGGGAGCCATCAGGTTCACTGTGGAATCTTTGAAAGATTCACCCAATGTCACAACCAGAAGCAATAACACTTCTGGGCCGCTTTCGAGGTCGAACCGAATTGCCACTTCATCGTCGACGACGGGCGCGTAATTAGGAAAGAACGACGCTGCCGGGACGACCACAAAATTGATGGCGGCATCTTCCAGGGATTGGAGTCGGTATACCAATCCTTCATCGTTTATTTTGATTAGGGAGAACTGGGTGAATTCGGGAAACCCCAAAAGCCCACCCCGTATTTCCACCACAGGGACGTCGTTCTGCACACCATTTGGCGTGATGTCGGACATGGACTCTCCCTCTTCACCTTGTGAATTCATGTAATTTATTCGTTCTCTTAAAAACAGTTATCTTAAGAAATCCATCAACGATGGTTGCATAATACTGGCCGTGGCGTATAGGGCTGCCTCGTAGCTTGTCTGCTGCATAGTTAATTCCATCACAGATTTTGTGAGGTCGGTGTCTTCAACCGCGGCCAAAGCACCAGTGACATTCAAAATCCGGTCCGCAGTTACGTCGTGAAGTTCATTGAGTT
>JAPKAV010000024.1 GCA_028825115.1 Candidatus Nanopelagicales bacterium
AAGGAATCCCGCGAGCAATCAGTGCATCAGCAGCGCCGGCCATCAGTGGTACTTCTGGACCAACAACTACAAGGTCAACATCAAGTTCTGTTGCCAACTCCCCGATCACTTGCGCGTCAGTTACATCAATCGGCACACAGTGAACCAAAGAGGCAATCCCGGCATTACCCGGAGCGACAACAACAGATTCAACTTCAGGATCACGTAGCAGTGCACTCGCAATTACGTGTTCACGCGCCCCACCGCCAATAACCAAACACTTCAAGTTCGGTCAGCCTTGGTAGTAGGAGTCAATTGCACTAAACGCCTGGTCAAGAATTTCTAGACCTTCACGCGCTTCGGACTCAGTCACAACACAGGGTGGCACCACGTGCATTCTATTGAAGTTGGCGAATGGCATGAGCCCACGCTTCTTGCATTCGGTGACCAGCTCAGTCATGGCCTGTGACGTTCCTCCATATGGTGCCAGTGGTTCGCGCGTTTCGCGGTTGGTTACCAGATCAAGTGCCCAGAACACGCCAAGACCGCGGACTTCGCCAATTACCGGATGCTTCTCAGCTAATTCGCGCAAACCCGGTCCCAAAATATTTTCACCAATTGATGCGGCATTTTCAATTATTTTTTCTTCCTTCATCGCGTCAATCGAACCGACAATGGAAGCTGCGGCTAACGGGTGTCCTGAATAGGTCAGTCCACCAGGAAATACTCGTTCATCAAATGTTGCCGCGATTTCACCTGAAATGATCACGCCACCCACAGGAACGTAACCTGAGTTAGAACCCTTAGCAAAAACAACTAGATCTGGTTCAACATTCCAGTTTTGATAAGCGAACCATTTCCCAGTTCGACCAAAGCCCGACATGGTTTCGTCCAAAATCATGACAATCTCGTACTTGTCGCACAGTGCACGCACCCCTTCGAGGTAACCGGGTGGTGGAACTAAAATACCGGCGGTTCCGATCACGCTTTCAAGCAGCACTGCACCGACAGTGCCTGGTCCTTCAAACTGAATTACGTGTTCAAGGTGGGTTAGCGCGCGCTCTGATTCCTGCTCCGGAGTGGTTGCCCAGAACTCGCTGCGGTAAAGATAGGGACCAAAGAAGTGAACCTGCTGGGCCGAGTACTCATTCGGCCAGCGTCGTGGATCACCTGTTGCTTGGATCGCACTGCCAGTGTTTCCGTGATAGGAACGATAGGCAGAAAGAATTTTATGTTTGTGTGTGTGCAAGCGCGCCATACGAATTGCATTTTCAACGCCGTCGGCTCCACCATTGGTGAAGAAAACTTTGGCAGCCTTGCCGCCAGCAAGTTCAACGATGCGCTGCGCTGCTTCTCCACGCTTGTCATTGGCGTGCTGCGGGGCAACGGTAGCCAGTTTCTCGGCCTGCTCTTGGATTGCGGCAATCACCTTCGGGTGTTGGTGCCCAATATTTACGTTCACTAGTTGTGAAGCAAAGTCTAGGTACTTGTTTCCGTCGTAGTCCCAGAAGTAGCTGCCCTTAGACCCGGCGACGCACATGGGCTTGAGCGCCTTCTGTGCACTCCAGGAATGAAAGACGTAAGAACGGTCGAGATCAAAAACCCGGGCGCCCTCGGCAGTATCAATATTTGTCATGACAGAACTCTAGAACCAGTCAAAAGATCCGCAAGAAAAGCCCCACTTAACGGTCCGCCGGGGTGGAATTGCTCAATTACCTTTCTAGGGGACCCAAAGAAACCACCTGATTACCTTGGGCATCAAAATTTATCGGGTCCAGCCATTGTTCAAAAGCCACCCTCATAGCGGGCCAATCGGAATCAATGATGGCGAACCACGCGGTGTCGCGATTGCGACCTTTCACCACGGCTGCTTGCCGGAAGGTCCCCTCGTAAGTCATGCCCAGACGCTCGGCCGCTCGCATCGAACTTTCATTGAGCACATCGCATTTCCACTCGTACCTGCGATAACCCGAATCAAATGCATTTCGCATCATGACAAACATCGCGTCGGTTGCAATTCGTGATCGTTGCAACTGTGGTGAGTAGGTGATCCAACCAACCTCAATACTTCGAGCACCTGGATCAATCCGCAGGTAACTCGCGACTCCGAGCGCCTTGCCACTCTGCTCGTCCACAATTGCATAGTAGTAGGGATCTTGACCGCCCTGTTTCGATTCAATCCACTCTCGGTAATCACTCTCGGACAGGAACGGACCGTGCGGCATATAAGCCCATAGATGATCGGCGCCGGCGAACACCTCCCACAGATCACAGGTGTGCTTGCCCGCATCAAGCGGCTGTAAAATTGCGTACGAACCCCGAATCTCTCCACGTGGAAGATCAGGAACACGATCACCATGAACGAGGATCCCAATGGGATTTCTGTGTGCGTCTAACCCAGATTGGGGTTCGGACTCAGCCGTGAGTTTCTCGCTCATGAGCCGATCAAGTCGTTTATCGCAATCGTGGCATTGCGATCTTGCCCAACTCCAATCGCGCTAATCCGAGTCCCGGACTTTTCTTCCAAGAATTCAACGTAATCTCGGGCATTCTTTGGCAGGTCCGAGATCGACTGCGCGGCTGAAATATCTTCACTCCAACCTGGAAGCATTTCGTAGATCGGCTTGGCGTGATGAAAATCTGTTTGGGTCATAGGGACTTCGTCACTTCGCTCGCCCTCGATGTCGTAGGCGACACACACAGGAATCTGCTCCCAACCGGTGAGGACATCAAGCTTGGTAAGGAAAGTATCCGTGAGTCCATTGATGCGTGTTGCGTACCGCGAAATGGGAACATCGAACCAGCCACATCGACGTGCTCGCCCGGTTGTTACACCGCGCTCACCACCAATGGTGCGGAGCTTCTCCCCATCTTCGTCGAAGAGTTCGGTGGGGAATGGGCCAGAACCAACCCGAGTCGTGTAGGCCTTCAGGATTCCGACAACCCTATCAATTCGGGTTGGTCCGATTCCACTTCCCGTACAAGCACCGCCGGCAGTGGGGTTACTTGACGTCACAAAGGGATAAGTGCCGTGGTCAACGTCAAGGAGTGTTCCTTGTCCGCCTTCGAGCAGAACAACCTTGCCTTCGTCGAGTGCTTTATTGAGAACAAGTGAGGTGTCACGAACCATTGGGTGCAGAATCTCAGCGAATTGCAACAGGTCCGCAACCACGGCTTCAATATCTATTTCACGGCGATTAAACACTTTTACCAACACTTGGTTCTTGTTGGTAAGCGCACTCTCCACTTTTTGTCGCAGAATCGATTCATCGAAAAGGTCTTGGACTCGAATGCCAACACGCCCGATCTTGTCACTGTAGGTCGGGCCGATCCCCCGGCCAGTTGTGCCAATCTGGGCTTTGCCCAGGAACCGCTCAGTCACCTTGTCCAAAGTCACGTGATAACTCGTGATCAAGTGCGCATTAGCGCTGATCAATAATTTGGAGGTATTAATACCCTGAGCATTAAGCCCGGCAATTTCCTCGAGCAGAACCGCCGGGTCAATCACAACTCCATTGGCAATCACGGGCACTACTTCAGGGGTGAGGATCCCACTGGGCAACAGGTGAAGAGCGAATTTTTTATCACCGATGACCACCGTATGACCGGCGTTATTGCCGCCCTGATAGCGGACTACGTAATCAACGCGATCTCCAAGAAGGTCTGTTGCTTTACCTTTACCTTCGTCCCCCCATTGGGAGCCGAGAAGAACTATTGCGGGCACCGCGAAAGGTTACCGGAGTTGCTCCGGTGCTATGAGGGTGACCAGAGTTTACGAGAGTTGGCTCCCATTAGCCTGACTCATTTGGCCGGGGCGCTCCCACGATTGGTTTCCGGGCGCGGAGTCGGTTGCGAAGGCCTTGTCGCTATACCAGAACGCGGCCGAAGAGAACCAGCGTATTCACGGGATAAATGGAGCGCCGCCCGGTCACGACTCCAATAATGAGACACAGTCTAAATTCCATCCTCGGAACTCAATTCTTACGGTGAATTGTGAGCTCCATGACAAGTGAGAACTGATCATGGCCTTTCTCCAGCGAGTTGCTGGGACAAGCATCCAGAGGTGAAGAAATCCAGATAATATTTCGACATTACACTGACGAACTCGATTAAGTAGTGAGGTTTTCTTTGAAGCGCTTGGACACTTTATTAGACATTGACCAGTTAATTGTTGACCACTTTTCTGGTTTGCATTCCGGCGGAGGGCGAAGTTCCATTACCGGTGGGCAAAGCGCAGCAGATCAGGCATTATCTAAATTAAATATTGCGGGCTACGCAAGAAACCGATCAGAAGTCTTGCCAGTAGCGGCACGCGGAGCTACGGTCTTGTCACCATACATTCGACACAACCTCTTAACCCTCGAAAAATTATGGAGGCATGTTTCGAGAGCTCCGTTTGCAGATCGTGAGAAGTTTCGTGACGAACTCTTATGGCAAGAATATTCACGACACCTTTATGCCCGTATGGGTATCCGTCTGTTCCACAATCTCCGGTTCGAGCAGGTGTGGGATGCGCCTGGGGACGGCTGGCCACCCGGTATGGCATGTGTTGATTTTGCAGTTGATGAACTAACCCGCGATGGTTGGCTCGTCAACCAAACCAGAATGTGGCTGGCATCACAGTGGACGGTCCGTAACAACGCAGGTTGGTTGCACGGCCAAGAACGCATGTATCGCCACCTAATTGATGGGTCGCGGGCGGCGAACCTAACTGGCTGGCAGTGGGTCGTTGGCTCTGCAAACGCTAGGCCCTACGGTCTTTCACGCTGGCAAGTCCACAAGCGGGCACCGCAGTTGTGTGGCGAATGCGCGTTGAAGCACTCTTGTCCAATCGAAAATTTCCCCGATAAAATTTCACTCGACGAAATAGCCTTCGACCCGCTCTTGACTTGTGACCCTGATCCGCAAGGGACCGCCGGGCCATCAATTGCGGTAAAGATCCGCACCCCAGAGTACGTTTTACTCACAATTGAATCGCTGGGTGATAGTGATCCGGCATTGGCCGCTCACCCAGAATTGCCTGCAGTATTTGTTTTTAACGAAGTAGCATTGCGCAATTTACAGTTGTCTTCTCAGCGGATATTTTTTTATCTCGAGACTCTAAAAGATTTGGCCCTGCGACGAGAAGTGCACCTCTATTTGGGCGACCCAACCGAGTTTTCTCGCAAGAATCCGGTGGCGGTAACGTACGCACCTGTTCCAAGTTTTAAGAAATTCACAGATTTGGCTGAAATTCACCCGTATCCGTGGCTAAAAAAACCGCATGGGCAGTCGGTGAAGTCGTTTTCGGCTTGGCGAGGAAAATTGCGCTGACTTTTTTCATCAGGTGAATTGCGGCTCGACTGATTATCCGCCAGCAGCGAGTGCACGCCCTAGATCGCGACCACTAAGCCAACCAGCCTCAACCCGAGGCCGCGCACTGAATTCGTCGCTAGCGAGTGACACTTCACCCAGCACGAAATCCGGAGCCGGTGAGGTGGTCCCCTCAATTGGCTTGGCAAAGGTCCACCTGTGTGCGTGTGACCACGTGGGTTCCTCGTCGAAGCCCAGTATTTTCTGGACACGTGCAATTGCAATGGGAATCACCTCACTGGGATCCACAAGGTGGACGGCAGAAAGAACCGGGCTCATATGAACAACGAGTGCCGGTGCTTGGTCTCCACGTCTGGCTCCGTCATTCGCGATCCAGGTAATTTGTGCATCTTGGTTAACAAAGATTCCGTCAAAATCACTCCAATGAGCGTGGTCAAATAACATCGATACCGAAATAACCGGTTCCCACACTGCTGAACTCAGAACACTCGCCTGCGGGAACACCCGAGCCGCTTGGGGTGTTGGCATGCAAAGTGCTAGTCGTTCAGATGTGGGCAGTTCGGTAATTTCTCCTTCTTCAATGACAAGATCTCGCGCCAAATATTCGATAACGCTGCGGATCCCACTCTCGGCCCGATAGCGCATGGGCCCTGTTTTGACACCGGCGATTCCTTCTGAGTCAGCAAAATGGAAAGTATCCGTCCACGGTTGCACGACACCCGCAGTTTCCAATTCAGCGACAACCGATGCGAATTCGGATTCACTCACTGTGAAGTACGAAGCGCCCGTATCAAAAACTCGACCATCAAATGTGGTGCCCGAATCACGGACAATGCGCGAAGCCATGCGACCACCAACCCGGCGACCTTTATTAACAATGCGAAAAGGAACTCCCCGCTCACGCAATGCAATGGCGCAGGAAATCCCAGTGATTCCTGCGCCAGCAATAAGAACGTGTTTAGGCAAGTGTTGGATCACATTCCACGATGAAGTCAGAGATTCGAACTTTCTCGTCGCTTTCATTGATTTCACCAGCGGCTCTACCTAAGTTTTGAAGGCAGCGTAGGAAGCCTTGATTTGGTTCATGACTCCAGGGAACCGGACCAAAACCTTTCCAGCCATTTTTACGAAGCGCATCAAGCCCACGGTGATAGCCGACTCTGGCAAACGCATAAGACCCAATGACGTCACCATTATCCCACGCCTGGTCACTGAGCATCGCCCAAGCAAGTGAACTCGTGGGGTACTGAGCGACAACTTCACGTGGATCACCCCCGGCCAAGAGAGCACTTTGTGCGGCATCGCCTTCAGGTAAGCGTGTAGGCTCTGGACCACCAAGTAAATTTTGTGAATCCATGGCTACTTCATCCTCGTTCCTGCAGAGCGCAAATCCTCGCAAGCAAGCTTTACGCGGTCGGCCATGCCAGCTTCTGCGGCTTTGCCATAAGCACGTGGGTCATACATTTTCTTGTTGCCGACCTCACCATCAATTTTGAGTACTCCGTTGTAATTGACGAACATGTGATTGGCAATTGGACGGGTAAATGCGTATTGAGTATCGGTATCGATATTCATTTTTACAACACCGTAATCCAGTGATTCACGGATTTCACTCAGCAATGACCCGGATCCACCATGGAACACCAAGTCAAATGGTTTATCCACTCCGTACTCTTTACCAACTGCATCTTGGATTTCTTTGAGGATCACAGGAGTCAATACAACGTTACCCGGCTTGTACACGCCGTGAACGTTACCAAATGTTGCAGCGACCATGTAACGACCTCGCTCACCTAAACCAAGCCGCTGCGCAGTTTCAAGTCCGTCTTCAATCGTTGAGAAAAGTTTCGCGTCATGTGTGGCTTCAATACCATCTTCCTCGCCACCGACAACTCCAATTTCGATTTCAAGAATAATTTTTGCTTTGACGCACGCATCTAGCATTCGCTCTGAAATATCCAAGTTTTCCGCGAGAGGTACGGCGGAGCCATCCCACATGTGTGACTGGAATAGCGGCGCAAGGCCTTTAGCGACCCGCTCTTGGGAGACCGTAATAAGTGGTTCCATGAAAGCTGGGAGTTTGTCTTTCGGGCAGTGGTCAGTGTGGAGTGCGATATTCACGTTGTATTTCGCAGAAACGACATGTGCAAACTCAGCGAGTGCAACAGCACCAGTAACCATGTCTTTGACACCTTGGCCTGATGCGAACTCAGCGCCTCCCCACGAGACTTGAACAATTCCGTCACTTTCTGCTTCGGCAAAGCCGCGGATTGCCGCGACAATTGTCTGTGATGAAGAGGTGTTAATCGCGGGGTAGGCAAATTTGCCCGCCTTCGCGCGATCCAGCATTTCGCCGTATACCTCTGGGGATGCAATAGGCATGTGAACTCCAAACTTCTTAGCCCGCTTAATCGCGGGTGCGGTCATATGTCCCCATCCTTCCATGCTTGGATTACCACGAGGTAACCCATCGCAGCCATCTCAGCGGGCTGCGTGGGTTCGAATCCAGCCATGCATCGCAATCGCCGCTGCCGCCCCCACATTTATGGACCGGGTGGAGCCAAACTGGGCGATATCGACGAGGGTTTCGCACCGCTCACGCATCGGATCGGACAATCCGGAGCCCTCTTGACCTACCACTAGCACACACGCTTTGGGGTAGTTGAAGGTTTCCATCGGGACCGAGCCGGCCATATTGTCAACACCGATTACGGGAAGGTTGACTTCCGCTGCCCAGGCCCCAAACGCAATTGGGTCAGGGTGGTGGTGGATGTGCTGGTATTTGTCGGTCACCATGGCCCCGCGTCGGTTCCACCGCTTGCGTCCAACAATATGCACTTCTTTGACCAAAAATGCGTTGGCCGTGCGCACAATTGAACCGATGTTGAAATCATGCTCGAGGTTCTCAATGGCAATATGTAACGGGTGTCGAGAGTTATCAAGATCGGCGACTATCGCCTCAAGTCTCCAGTATCGATACTTATCGATGACATTTCGTCGGTCGCCAATTGCCAAAAGTTCTAGATCCCACTGATCACCGGATGGCGGATCGCCATCCCATGGGCCAACACCCACTTCAGCATCCACCACTTCGGTCGCGTCTTCGTTCACCTGCCAAACCTACCCGGTACCCTGCAGTGGTGTTAAAATTTTTTCTCAATATTGGTCGTGGCGCGCTCATGGGCGCTGCAGAGGTGGTGCCCGGCGTGAGTGGCGGAACCCTCGCCTTGATCGTTGGGATCTACCACACACTCATCAACGCGATCGCCGACCTCGTTCTCAGTGTTCGCCAGCTTGTCGGCCTTACTCCCGATAAAGCCTCTAGCCGAGTTGCCGGCGGGACTTTCACCTCGCTGCCGTGGCGACTTCTGATTCCCGTTGCCGTTGGTATGGGCGTAGCCCTTGTACTTGGAGCACGAGTAATTGAGCCCCTCCTTGACGACCAACCCATCGCTACGAATGCACTATTCTTTGGATTAGTAATCGCCGGTGCCTATGTTCCCGCGCACATGGTGACCAAAGTGGGTGGGTGGTCCCCTTCATTGCTCGTTCTGGGATTGATCTGTGCACTATGTGTCTTTTTCTTGACCGGCCTGCCCCCAACTGACGTTGCGGACCCAAGCCTGATTGCGGTCTTTTTCTCCGCAGCCGTAGCCATTTGTGCCCTGGTTCTGCCTGGGGTTTCTGGCTCATTTCTGTTGCTCACCTTTGGGGTATATGAACCAACGATCGCAGCAGTTAATGACCGCAATTTCATTTATCTTTTCGTTTTTGCCCTCGGTGCGATACTTGGTTTGGCGATTTTTGTGTCACTACTCAAATGGCTGCTAGAAAACCGTGCGCGAGTAACTTTGGTCATCATTACTGGTTTAATGTTCGGTTCCCTCCGCGCTCTATGGCCTTGGCAAGGAATTGAGCGTGAGCTACTCGCTCCAACTGATCAAGTGGGGGTTGCGCTTCTGCTCTTTATTGTTGGTGCTGGCTTCGTCATTAGCCTGCTGGCTCTTGAACGTAAGTTTGGTGTGACTGAGGAAGAAAAGGATCTACTCAAGTCCTAGATCTGCAAGTGAATATGCCGCCGTAAATTCATATCCGCGGTCTTCAATGGCTGCTCGAGAACCACGGTCAACAATCACACTGACTCCAGCAATCAGGGCGCCATTTATCAAGAGGGCATCAACTGCTGTCAAAACCGATGAGCCGGTAGTTGAGGTGTCTTCAACCGCAAGAACTCGAATACCGTTGACGTCTGGTCCTTCAATGCGGCGTTGTAATCCGTGCTGCTTCTCGCTCTTGCGGACCACAAATGAATTGAGTAGTTCCCCTTCGCCTGCAGCGTTGTGCATCATTGCTGCCGCAACCGGATCAGCTCCGAGAGTCAATCCACCGACAGCTCGGTAATCAAAGCTGCTATTGACCTGTCGCATAACTGCTCCAACTAAGGGAGCTGCCTGAGCATCTAATGTCACGCGACGCAAGTCAATGTAATAGTCAGCCTCGCGACCGCTAGAAAGGATCACCTTGCCGCGAACCACTGCTTTGTCTAAAATCTGTTGACGTAATGCATTCCATTCGGTGCTCGTTGACATTTCCACATCCTAATCAAGTGCCCGTATGCTGGAACCAATGAATGAAGTAACTGTGGTCCACTTGGTCAGTGCAGACACCCATCCTGCTCTCTCAGCAGAATTGGCCACCTACAACTTTACCGATCACATTGAGATTCAGCTTGAGACCGACCCGGCTAAAACCTGTGCCAACATTGCGCAGAGCGCTACGACCGCGCACCTAGTTATCATTGCAACTGGCAAAGCCTGCGAGCAGCTCCCGGCAATCGCTCTCGCCCAAAAAGCAGGGAATAAAAAGATTTTGAGTTACCAGCTGATCAGTCCGACCCTCCCTCCCTTCACCGAAACTTGGCCAAACGCCCCCATTACCGCCTACTTTTCACCGGATTCCATCATTCCTAGAGAGATATCACTTCGTGGCATTGAGGTGGCTGGCTTCCCCGGCGAACCCGCATTCGCCGCGTTAATTGACAACTGTTTTCCCTAGCAGACCCCGACCGATTCCTGTTCAATGCCGACTCATGACGCCTTGTATCAGCACATGGCTTAACGTTGTGGAGTGAAGTGTGGGGGAAAGCACGCAATGATTGGATTGATGGCTGCAATTCTCGGGTTTTTTTCCATGGCAAATGCCCAAGGGGTAGGCAACAGCGACAACGACAACGACAACGAACTTTCCCCCCGAGTAGTTCGCGGACTTGACGGCGAAGTTGGTCAATTCCCTTACCTTGTCGCACTGCTAAGAACCAAGGAACGACAAAAGAAGGGCGCCTTTCAAGCCCAATTCTGTGCTGCAACGCTGACCACCCCAACCACACTGGTGACCGCCGCCCACTGTGTGGTTAACCAAAAGACGGGTGAACAAAGCGCCGCTGCCGAAATCACCGCGGGCTTCACTCGGAATCTCGATTCCACAAATATTCGACTCATCGATATTGCCAGCGTGAGTGTGCACCCGAAATACGACATCGAAACCTCCGAAAACGACATTTCTGTGTTGACGCTCGCCTCGCCTGTCGATGACATTGCGTTATTGGCCCCTTTAGCCCCGGAGTTGTCCACCGAATACACCTCCGCTGGCCAAGCGGCCCAAGTTGCGGGCTGGGGAAATACAGCAGTCTCGGGAAGAAAATACACTTCTGTTTTCCAGGTCGGCGATCTGACTATTTTCCCGAACAATTCCTGCGGCGGCGGGAAGCGATATAAAATTAATGGACTCAATTTCAATGGCTTTGACGGTAGTCAATTAGATAAAAAGATTATGCTGTGCGCGGCCGGAGTCAGCTCCGATAAAGAAGTTGTCGATGCCTGCCAGGGAGATTCTGGTGGACCCTTGGTGGTTGATGCAAGCGCCGGGCCTCGGCTTGTTGGAGTAGTCAGCTGGGGTGAAGACTGCGCCAGTATCTATCCCGGTGTGTACAGTCGGGTGAGTGCCCTGAACACATACTTGCAAAACGCCGGAGCGATACCGCTTTCGATTCCCACTCTTTCTCCGAGCGTTACCGTTATCCCACTTCTTAATCAACTGAGGGTTCGAATCACTGCCGGTCAAGACGGAACCACTGTGACCCAGTACGCGGTCACTGCTACCGGGCCAAGTGCGATTGATCCGAATAACACTCAGACTTTCACTTGTTTTGCGGCGCCGACCAAGCGCAGCGTCACTGGAACTTGCACAATTTCGGGACTGCTCACTGGTGCTCAGTACACGATTACGGCAATATCTGCTACCGACCAAGGCAACTCGCCACCGTCGCAGCCGATCATTGCGGTCCCCAGTGATCAACCCGTTGCAGGAAATATTAAGTCGGTCAAGTTCACCGGAGAAACCGCCAAATTTCGCGTGACCACTTCGCTTGCAAATGGTTCACAAATTAAATCAGAGC
Organism: Candidatus Nanopelagicales bacterium; assembly: GCA_028825115.1. Taxonomy (GTDB): domain Bacteria; phylum Actinomycetota; class Actinomycetes; order S36-B12; family S36-B12; genus UBA4592. The sequence goes on from JAPKAV010000024.1 coordinate 11,747, forward strand.
GAGTTCTCTGCTCACCCTTGGGAGCCGGAGCTATTCGCTCTGCTCGAATTTTCAATAATTCAGCGGTGGTTCGCGACCTCACTAAAAGTCGGTACCGTTGTGTTGTTCGAATTTTCACCGAGGCTGGTTCTGCAAAATCACCCGTAACAAAAATTCGCCTTTCACGTTAACTCGTTATTTGACTTGCATCACTATCACTTTGAGACGCTCTGTTGATGCAACTTCGCCACTTGGAGTTGTTGTGGTGACTTTCACGTAGGCAATACCTGGTTTGAGACCTTTAACGCGCCAGTAAGTGGTGCCTCCGACTCCGACCGCCCCCGAGAAATTCTCATCCTCTTTATAAAAGCCCTTAGTCAGTCTCACATACTTTTTCTTTCCATTTACGGTTGCTTTTACCGTGTGTCCAGTTGATGGGTTATTTTGCTTGGCAATCAAGACCACTTCCTGGGAAGTCAATCGCACTTGCCCATCTTCCATGAAGATTGCGATAGTGAACTCACCCTTAGTCGGGTCTGCAGCCTGTGTGGGTGCAGCACCGAAAGCTATTAATGCGAACGCTGATGCAACAAACGCCGCGAGGGATTTCGGTAATTTTCTCATCTCCTCATTATGCCAGCAGACAGCGAGTTTTAACTACTTGCTTGTCAAGCGCGCCAGTGCAGCAGTTCTCGTTTCCTGCGTTTGCGCTTGTACCTGCAAAAACATTGCTTCACGCGCCCTGCGCTCCGCGGCGTTGCCCATCAACATTGCGCCGCCTGAACTTGCAGTGATTACAGCAATAGCGCACTCGATGGCAAACTCAAGTATCTGAACGCGTAAGGAAACCAGTACCGATCTGGGAGTTTCAGCGTTGTCCGTCGCGGCGTAAGCGCGCTCACGCAGTCCTTGATATTTACTCGCCAATTCACTTGCAGCAATTATTCCCTGCTCCTGTTTACGATCAGATGCGACTTCATTGAGCTGCTCAATTGCTCCCCGCGCAACGCCCAAGGCCGCCGGATTGGGCAAAATTGTTTTCATCGAATCAGCCACCAGCCATTCGTCTGCATCAATCACGCTGAATACACACTCGCTACTAATGAACGTGTGATCAAATGTGATTGGCCTACTGTGTGTACCTGACATTGCCAACAATTTCAATGATTCCCCCACAACACACGAAGCAAATTTTTCGGTGAAGTCTTGGATCGGTAGATAGAAAATCACGAACTTAGATTTATCTTCCGTGGACGCTAACAGCATCAGTACGTCGGCAATATCCCAACTCGTTACCCAGTCAAGGGTCCCGGTCAGCTCCCACCCACCTTGACATTGATGAGCGACTGGGTTAGGTGGCCCCCCACGCCGCACATGTGCAAATGCAATCGCGGCCAAGAACTCGCCTCCCTGCAATCCAGACAACCACCGTCTCGAAAGTGCCTCACTCGCTGGCTGGTTTCCACCCGCAAGCATTGTGCGTAATGGTGTCTGGTGTTGGCTCCAACAAAACCAAGTACTCGCATCTGCTCCAGCGAGGCGCTCGGTGAGTTCACGTTGTTGCGCCAATGCCCGTGGGGCACCATGGGCCCCCGCGCAGGCAAGCAAATCAATGTGGCTTCGAGGAACTCCCGTTTGATCAGAAATCTTGGCACTTTCTGCAATCACGTACAGAGCTGACTCAATCTCAACCGTTAGTTGTTCCCCTGGCTCAATTATTCGCGTGCTCACCCACCCACCTAAGCACGGAGGCCACTGTGATGCAGGTTTAGGGTTGCCCCGTGCCCGAAAACTTCCTAGTCCCAAAAATGAGACCCCATGCGGTCTCAATCTTCGCCGAGATGTCGCGCCTTGCGGTAGAAACTAATTCGATTAATCTTGGTCAAGGGTTCCCAGACACCGATGGTCCGCAGGAAATCAAAGACGAAGCTATTCGGTGTATTCAAAGCGGCCGCGGGAACCAGTATCCGCCGCCACATGGCTTTCCAGAATTGCGCTCCGCGATCTCCGCTCATCAGAAGCGCTTTTACGACCTTGTCGTTGACCCTGATACTGGTGTTGTTGCAACAACAGGAGCCAGTGAGGCTATTGCGGCAAGTTTGCTGGCGCTCATTGAAGTAGGTGACGAGGTCGTATTTTTTGACCCCGCATTTGATGTGTACCGAGCGGCGATCGATTTAAGTGGCGCGAAGCCTGTTGGGATTCCACTCACTAAGCCCAATTTCCGACCAGACATTGAGGCGCTGGCGCAAGCGATCACTCCCGCAACCAAGGTGCTCCTACTCAACTCGCCACACAATCCCAGCGGGATAGTATTCAATTTTGAAGAACTTAGCGCCATCGCTGCCCTGGTGACTACTCATAATTTGATCGTTATTTCTGATGAAGCGTACGAGCATTTGTGGTTTGACTCGAACCGTCATATCCCGATTTCAACTTTGCCGGGAATGTTTGAGCGCACCATCACCATTGGCTCGGGAGGAAAATGTTTTTCATTCACGGGTTGGAAGGTCGGTTGGGCGAGTGGACCGCGCGCTTTGATCACCGCCGTCAAAGCGGTACGCCAGCACTTGAGTTACGTATCGGGCGGGCCATTTCAACTGGCGATCGCACATGGGCTCGGACTGCCAGACCGGCACTTTACTGAATTTCGTCGGGACCTTGGCGTTAAGCGAGATCAACTCAGCGCTGAATTGGCGCAAATGGGAATGAGGGTGATCCCCACCGAAGGGACATATTTCGTCACCACAGATATTTCCCCCCTCGGCTACACCGACGGATTCGAGTTCACACGGATGTTGGCCAAAAAATGTCAGGTTGTTGCGATCCCGCACCAAGTTTTTACCGAGTCAGGTCATGACTTTAAAGAATACGTGCGGTGGGCATTCTGTAAAAAGCCTGAAGTCCTCACAGAGGCCGCCACTCGAATCCGAACTATTTTTTTAGGGTCAAATTAAATTTCATGGCCACGGGACTACCCAGTGTTGACGCCCGGCTCCCCGTCATTGTCCCTCTGCCCTGCGCCTTTTTAAAATCGCCCGTCCCAATGATTCCTATGATGGAAACCCCAAGACAGGCATCTGTTGTTCCCCACCTTTCGCGAGGGACAATACCGTCTTTGTAATTCACTACACCCAGGAACTCAACTTTCCCCCGCTTACCGTAAATTTTGGTGGCGCTCGTCAGGTAGTTCCAGCCGTATGTGTAACCCCCCAGTAGTGGATTCAGTGTTGTTTCTTCGCTCACAAACTTGGTAAGAGTTACAACCTTCTGGCCATTTGGTGCTGCATTTGCCGGGGTGATAAACCCGAGGCAGAGAGTTGCGATGACGGCGGCAATAAGCCCGGTACGAATCGTGGGTGTGATTATGATCGAATTTTAAGTGATTCGCCGTCGTCTGCCACCGCGATGACACAGGTGCCGCCATCGGTTAATTCACCACCTAATAGCGCCATAGCCAACTTGTCACCCACCGCGGTGTGAATGAGCCGACGCAGTGGACGTGCTCCGTACACGGGATCAAAACCCCGATCAACCAACCAGGTGAGCGCTATCGCGTCCAACTCGAGGGTGATCCGGCGGTCAGAAAGCCGTTCCTGCAATTGCTCAATGTGAATTTCGGTGATTCGACGTAGTTCTTCCTTATCTAGTGGATCAAATGTGACCATCGCGTCGAGTCGATTGAGAAACTCAGGTCGGAATTTTTGGCGCACAACTTCCATAACGGCAGCCTTGCGATCGGAGAACGGTACGTCTTGGTCAACCAAGAATTGAGAACCTAAATTCGAGGTCAAAATCAAAATAACATTACGGAAATCGACTGTTCTCCCTTGGCTGTCCGTCAAGCGCCCGTCGTCGAGAACTTGTAGCAAGATGTCAAATACTTCGGGGTGCGCTTTTTCAATCTCGTCGAACAGGACGATGGAGTAAGGACGTCGACGAACTGCTTCAGTGAGTTGGCCTCCCTGTTCGTAGCCAACATATCCGGGAGGTGCGCCAACTAAACGCGCCACCGAGTGCTTCTCGGAGTACTCGCTCATGTCGATACGGATCATGGCTCGTTCGTCATCGAAGAGAAATTCCGCGAGTGCTTTGGCCAACTCCGTTTTCCCTACGCCGGTTGGCCCCAGGAACATGAAGGAACCGGTTGGTCGGTTGGGGTCGGAGATCCCTGCTCGCGCACGGCGCACCGCGTCACTGACTTCATGCAAAGCTTTGGGTTGGCCGATCACCCGCTCGCCAAGATGGTCGTCCATGTGCAGCAGTTTCTCGGTTTCCCCCTCCAGCATTCTGCCTGCCGGGATTCCGGTCCACGCTGCAACAACTTCAGCGATGTCATCTGCGGTGACTTCTTCTTTGACCATGGTCGATTCACGCGCATTGGTTTCCGCCGTGACCTTTTCGAGTTCTTCTTTAAAAGTGGGGAGTTCAGAATATAGAATCCGTGATGCTAACTCAAAGTCTCCTTCACGTTGGGCTTTGTCAGCAACTGCACGCAAATCATCGACGAGGACCTTGATTTCGCCAATGCGGTCCAGTCCTTGCTTTTCAGCATCCCAAAGGGTGCGAAGTTGGCGCAGTTCTATGTCTTTTTCCGAAATCTCAGCACGAATCTTGGCCAAACGATTTTTTGAGGCATCATCTTTTTCTTTTGACACCGCGAGATCTTCCATGCGCAATCGATCTACTTGACGTTGAAGCACGTCAATCTCAACGGGCGAGGAGTCAATTTCCATTCGCAGACGGCTTGCTGACTCATCCATTAGGTCAATTGCCTTGTCGGGCAGAAAGCGACTGGTGATGTAACGATCGGACATAGTTGCCGCGGCAACGAGGGCGGCATCAGAGATCACGACTTTATGATGCGCTTCATATTTTTCCTTGATACCCCTGAGAATCGCAATGGTGTCTTCAACACTGGGCTGGTCAACAAATACCTGCTGGAAACGCCGCTCAAGTGCCGCGTCTTTTTCAATATATTGACGGTACTCGTCCAGCGTTGTCGCACCAATCATGCGCAACTCACCCCGGGCGAGCATTGGCTTCAACATATTGCCGGCGTCCATTGCCGAATCACCGCTACTTCCAGCGCCAACAACTGTGTGGAGCTCATCGATAAAAGTAACTATTTGACCGTCGCTACCTTTGATCTCGTCCAGTACTGCCTTCAAGCGTTCTTCAAATTCACCGCGGTACTTTGCCCCGGCAACCATTGCGCTCATGTCGAGAGAAATCAGGGTTTTCCCAGCCAACGAAGTAGGGACATCACCTTCAACAATGCGACGCGCCAAACCTTCCACGACGGCCGTCTTTCCCACCCCTGGTTCGCCGATCAGGACCGGGTTGTTCTTGGTGCGACGAGAAAGAACTTGGATAGTTCGACGCACTTCCTCATCACGACCGATTACCGGGTCGATCTTGCCTTCGCGGGCCAGCGCGGTGAGGTCAATACCGTATTTTTCAAGTGCCTGGAAAGTGCCCTCTGGGTCCTGTGTATTCACGCGTGTGCTCCCTTTTGTTTCTTGTAAAGCTTGAAGTAATGACGCTCCGGTGGCTCCCACCTTCGCAAGTGATTTAGAGGCTTCGTTTGTGCCACTTCGGGCGAGTGCAACGAGTAAATGCTCGGTACTGACGTAGTCGTCGCTCCGTTCCTTTGCTAACGCGTCAGCGTCATTGAGCACCTTAAAAGTTAATTGACTTAGTTGCGGCGCCGCAACCGTTGACCCTGAAGCGGACGGAAGCGACTGCATTTGGGCGCGCACACTTACTGTAAGTCTTGGGACATTTACATCTAGGTGTTTAAGGAGAGTCGTTGCAATTCCTGGGCCCTGTTGAAGAAGGGAGTCGAGAAGGTGGATGGGCGTAACTGATGGGCTTCCTTGCGCAGCAGCAATACGAACAGATGCTCCAATGGCATCCTGACTTTTTGTCGTGAACGCAATGTCCATTTCTAACCCCGATTCATCTGTTGTGGACGCCACACCACCAAGGCACGAGATGTGCGTTCGCGGTGGAACTCAGCCAGTCGTTCACGAAGGGCGAGGACTTGTTCCTCAAGTTCAATCACTCGCTTAATTCCTTCAATGCTTAAACCGTCTGCTGATAATTGTGAAACATAGCGGAGTCGCTGGACGTCGCGCGCGCTGTAAAGACGATTTCTTCCCGCGACTCGGTGTGCCGATACGAGACCGACTCGGTCGTATTGTCGCAAGGTCTGCGGATGCAATCCCGCAAGTTGCGCGGCAATTGAAATCGCGTACACCGGAGTATCGGAGGCAACGATATTGTCGTCATTGGGAATGCTCATGGTTTTGCCCCAAGCGCGTATATCTCTTTGCGTGGATCTTGATCAATTGTTGCTTGGGCGAATGCTTCTAGGGCAGTCTTCGCGTTCTCGTTTAAGTTTTGCGGGACTGCGACATCTATCACCGCAAGAACGTCGTGGTTCTTGCCGTCCTTGCCGCGGACACCTTTTCCTTTAATTCGGAACGTCCGACCGGTCGTAGTACCTGCTGGAATTCGCATATTGACAGTTCCACCGCGAGGAATTGGAATTGGAATATCAGCACCCAATGCGGCTTCAACAAAAGTCACTGGGACCTCGACGCTTAAATTTTCGCCCTTGCGTGTGTAGAGCGGATGGGGCTTAACTGAAACTTTGACGAATAGGTCTCCACCGGGGCCTCCTCGCTTGCCGAGGCCGCCTTTACCTTTAAGCCGAACTTTTGACCCGTCTTTGACGCCTGCCGGTATTCGCGCCTGAACGGTTCGATTGCTCTTACCACGACCGGAACCGTGACATCTGTTACACGGGTCATCTACGAACAGACCTCGACTCTGACACGTTGGGCAGGGTTCAGCGAATGCGAATCCACCGGCATTACGTGAAACCTGTCCATTTCCTTGGCAAGTTGGGCACACTTTAGGGGTGGAGCCGGCTTTCGCTCCGGTACCGTGACACATCGAACATGGCGCGTCACTCTGAAGATTCAACGGGACAGTCAATCCGTCCAAGGTGTCATTGAACGACAAAGTAAGGGCGGTCTCGATATCTTGTCCACGTCGTGGCTGCTGCGAGCGTCCGCCACCACCTCGATTAAATATACCGCCAAGGAAGTCACCAAATCCACTTTGGTCGCCGCCGAATAGGTCCTCGTAGTTGACGTTGTATTTCCCGCCGCCTCCCTGCCCGGGACTGTATCGTCCGGATGCGAAAAGAGCTCGACCTTCGTCGTATTCCTTCCGTTTCTTTTCATCAGATAACACGTCGTAGGCCTCAGAAACTGCCTTGAATTTGTCTTCTGCTTTCTTATTTCCCGGGTTCTTGTCGGGGTGAAGGTCGCGTGCGTGTTTACGATACGTCTTTTTCATTTCATCGGGGGTCGCATTTTTACTGACACCTAATAAGGAGTAAAAGTCCTTCTCGAGCCAATCCTTATTCATTGCCTGTCCCGATCCATTTGGTTCCCCTCTATATTCACGTACCAGCTACGCTGACCCGCGCCGGGCGCAAAATCCGGTCGCCCTGTCGGTAGCCCTGTTGGAATACTGCGATGACCGTTGGCTCGGTAACTCCGTCGGCTTCCACACTTGACAAAGCTTCATGCAAATTGGGATCGAACGGATCCTGGGCTGCACCAAATTTCTCGAGGCCGAATTTGTTCAAAGTCGCCTCAAAATTCTCACCAAATGTTTTGAAAGCACCAGTGAGTTCGTCATGTTCTCGTGCTCGCTCGACATCGTCGAGGATTGGTAGGAGTTCTACAAAGACCGCACCGATTGCGATTTGTCGATTGGCTTCCCGGTCACGTTCGACCCGCTTGCGGTAATTCGCGTACTCGGCATGTACCCGCTGTAAGTCTTCGGTGAGTTCACTGATTTTTTCCTCAATTCCCCCGACTTCACCCTCAATGATTTCTGCTTCCGCGTCCATCTCGGTGACAGGTTCGCCAGCATCATGCTGGCGAACCTCGAAGGTATCGGGGTCGATTCGACGTTTGTCATTCACCCTTACACCTTCTTCTTCACTCACTTGGATTCATCCTCTTCGACGATCTCCGCATCAATAACATCTTCTTCAGATGTATCAGCCGCCGCTTCCGCGCCTTCTTCAGATCCGTCCGCTTGTGCGTCGCTGTACATTGCGGCTCCGAGCGCCTGGCTTGCAGTTGCGACTTTGTCCGTTGCTGAACGCATTCCCGGGCCATCGTTTTCTTCGATTGCCTTTTTGAGTTCTTCCAGTGGACCCTCAACATTTTCTTTCGCTTCGGCGGGGACTTTATCGGCATTATCAGCCAAGAACTTTTCGGTTTGATACACCAGCGCTTCAGCGTTATTACGGACTTCAGCTTCCTCGCGGCGTTGCTTGTCCTCATCTGCGTGTGCTTCCGCATCACGCATCATGCGATCAATGTCTTCCTTGTTTAGAGTTGATCCACCGGAGATTGTCATGGACTGCTCTTTGCCGGTTGCGGTGTCACGAGCTGACACATGCACGATTCCGTTGGCGTCGATGTCGAATGTGACCTCGACCTGCGGGACTCCACGCGGTGCTGGAGGTAGACCAGTGAGGTCAAACGTTCCCAGTTGCTTGTTGTAAGCAGCCATTTCACGTTCACCCTGATACACCTGGATGGACACTGAAGGCTGATTGTCTTCTGCAGTTGTGAAAGTTTCTGAACGCTTGGTGGGGATCGTGGTGTTACGTTCGATCAGCTTGGTCATGACTCCACCCTTGGTTTCAATTCCAAGGGATAGCGGGGTGACGTCAAGTAGTAGCACGTCTTTCACGTCTCCGCGAAGAACACCTGCTTGCAGTGCCGCTCCGATTGCAACAACCTCGTCTGGGTTAACACCCTTGTTAGCGTCTTTGCTAGTCATCTCCTTGACCAGGTCAGCAACTGCCGGCATCCGAGTCGATCCACCGACGAGTACAACCTGATCGATGTCACTGATTTTGACTCCAGCGTCTTTGACGACGGACTCAAATGGCGCCTTGGTGCGCTTAAGGAGGTCGGCCGTCAGTGACTCAAACTTGCTCCGACTCAAAGTCTCTTCGAGGTGAAGGGGACCGTCAGCGCTTGCCGTGATGTACGGAAGGTTGATCGAGGTCTCGGTCGAACTCGAGAGTTCAATCTTCGCTTTCTCAGCTGCTTCACGCAGGCGTTGCACCGCCATCTTGTCTTTGGACAGGTCAACACCGTGTGCGTTCTTGAACTGCGTGACCATCCAGTCGACGACCGCGTTATCCCAGTCGTCCCCGCCGAGGTTGTTGTCGCCACTTGTCGCTTTTACTTCAACAACACCGTCACCGATTTCGAGGAGCGAAACGTCAAATGTTCCGCCGCCAAGGTCGAATACCAGAATGGTTTGTTCCTGATCTCCCTTATCCAAGCCGTACGCTAAGGCCGCTGAAGTTGGCTCGTTGATGATGCGTAACACATTCAAGCCGGCGATTTCGCCCGATTCTTTTGTCGCTTGGCGCTGTGCATCATTGAAATATGCGGGGACGGTGATGACAGCGTCAGAGACCGCGTCGCCCAAGTATGCTTCAGCGTCGCGCTTGAGTTTCATCAACGTACGTGCGCTAATTTCCTGTGAGGTGTACTTTTTGTTGTCAATGTCAACATTCCAGTTTGTACCCATGTGGCGCTTGACAGAACGGATCGTGCGGTCAACGTTTGTCACGGCTTGACGCTTGGCAACCTCGCCTACAAGGACCTCGCCATTTTTTGCGAATGCGACAACCGATGGGGTGGTGCGAGCACCTTCTGCGTTTGCAATGACGACGGGTTCGCCGCCTTCAAGTACCGAAACCACTGAGTTTGTGGTGCCAAGGTCAATTCCTACTGCTCTAGCCATTTTGTGGCTCCTCATTTCCTGTATGTGTGTCTTTTTCTTTGAGCGGACTCGCAACCCAGGTGGGCTTTCGTCGGAATCCTGTAAGAACTATGCCCTAAATTCTGCTGACTGTCAAATTCAACGCAAGGTACTTGAGTCGCATGGACTCATAGTATGGGGCGTACGTTTTTGTGGGGGAATGGGCTGAGGAATAGCTATTCTAGGTATTAAATGCTTCAAAGATTGACAATCAATCATGCAGGATTGGGGCCGATAGTTGCTGGGTGAACGTGGTGGAGAAACGAGTGCGAGTTCGGGATACACCTGAATTGACGAGTCATTTGATTCTTTTGGGTTAACTTGCCAATAATGGCGTAAATATATGACAAAACTGCACAAAACATGTAAAAACGCGACCTATTGATCTGATCCCGATTCCAAGGCGTTCACTCCTACGGGCGCTTGTTCGGGAGTGACGGTGGAATCCCCTACTACAACCGTAGTCCCCCCCATGGGCTCTGCGCCCTGCGCCATCAGATCAAGCTTCGGATGTGCCAGGTAGTGAGCCAAGAAACGATTAACAAGGCTGAGTAACACCGTCATGACCGCTGTGATCAACAAAAACTGCCCCAGCACTCCACCCAGATCAACTTTGGAGTCGAAAAACGCACTCCACAATCCGCTCGCGCTAAAAATCAAGGCAATGACCATGGCGAGT
>JAPKAV010000101.1 GCA_028825115.1 Candidatus Nanopelagicales bacterium
CTTGGGAAAGCATCCTCGACGAAGTGATGTTCACAATAGGTCCGGTCTTAGCCGTGGCCCTCGCTTTCAACGTGAGTTTCGCAAGTCCGATTCTGGTGGGCGCCATCATTACGCTTGTTGGTTCACTACTACTGGCAGGACTTAGTGAATCGGCACCACCACCAGCCCCCCGAAACGAGCACGCAGGACAAGGATCGGCAATTCGTTCTCCAGGCATGATCGCAACCGTTTTTGTGGCCTTGGGGCTGGGCACGCTCTTCGGCACCATGGACGTGTCGGTCGTGGCATTCATGCAAGAAGCGGGGGTCCCCCAATTGGCCGGACTCCCATTGGCGCTTTTTGCGTTGTGTTCAATGATCGGCGGTTTTGTCTATGGAAGCCGTCACTTCCAGGCGCCTCTTTCCCGCCAGTTGACGTATACGACGCTGATCACCATGGTTGTGGTCCTGCCCCTACCATTTATTGGTTCAGCCCCAGTGCTCATTGCGGCCATCGCAATTTCGGGTTTTGCGGTTGCCCCCACGCTAATTGTGACTTTCTCACTTGCGCAAAGACTCACACCGGCAAGGCTGCTCACTGAGGGCCTTACCTGGACCAACTCCGGTCTCGCTGCAGGCTTCGCGCTCGGAGCCTCGTTTAGCGGCTTCCTCGTAGATCGATTCGGGACTGAAGTCGCATTTGGTCTCGCCTTAACTGGATCTGCGGTTGGCTTGGCCAGCGTCCTATTCGCCCGAAATAGCTGGAACCGGGCCATTGCCCTCCGTGGAACTGAACCCACCCATGCAGCACCGATTACGTTGAATCAGGATCCAATACCAGGGCCAGCCCCCGGCGCGTTCATGGATAACAGGGATAGCGAGTAAGTTAGTCTGTAATCATCGATAAGTTCTAGCCTAAGGAGCACCCCTTGAATCCCCTGAGTCCGCGTGAAATTCAACAGCGGGTACGCGCTGGTGAATCTCCCGAATTGGTGGCGCAGGAGACCGGCTGGGACTTGGGGCGGGTAAATCGTTATGCAGAGCCACCGGTTCGTGAGCGTGCTTACGTCGCCGAATGTGCAAGCCAAGTCCAGATCCAACAATCTCGGGGCAGTGCGACCCTTGCAGAAGTGGTTGGCGACTCCCTGGGAATCACGGCCGAACAATTGGATTGGGATAGCGCTCACATAAATGGTCAATGGCTGGTTGAACTCAAGCCGCACCCAAGTGCACAGTCGCCCACCGAAAGTGCCCAGTGGTCATACGAGCCCTCAGGTAAGTCGGTCAATCCACTAAATACGCTGGCCCGAACCCTGATGGGCCTGGACCCCGCGCGTGAGGCCGGAATTGGTTCTGCGGTGGAGTCAACGATTATCGTCGACACGACTGGGGCACAACCTCAACCTCGAGGGGAAAAAGTTGCGCAGCAAACACACACGGCTACTGTCAAGCTCGCCGCCGTTCCCAAGCTGGAGTCTGAAGTGCTCGAGCTGATTAACTTGGAAGAATTGCCAGAACCCGGGATAGCGTCAACGTCTCCCGCGCCGGCAAAAAAGGTGCGCAAAGGCCGCGCCAAAGTCCCCAGCTGGGACGAAATCCTCTTTGGCAATAATTCCACTGAGGAATAACTTTACCCGGTGGGTTAGCAGTCACTCCGCGTCAAATGGAAGTGGCTCACGGGACAAGTGGGCATTGTTTGCGCGCTTTGATGTGAGTTGGGCGCGGTAATGGCGCCGACATAACACCTCGTAGGAGACTTCGGTGCTACTGCTGACGTCTCCCACCATTACCTGATCACCGTCGGTAGTCATTTCCCCGTTAATCGTGCGCGCGTTATGCAGGGCCCTGCTCCCGCACCAACACAGCGCTTCCACTTGCAGGTATTGCACCCGGTCGGCAAGCTCCAATAGTCGAGCTGAGCCGGGAAAGAGTTTCGTTCGAAAGTCAGTCAAGATCCCGAATGCGAACACATCTATTGCCAGTTCATCAACCAGCTGCGCAATTTCCTCAACCTGTTCGGGCGTGTAAAACTGTGCTTCGTCACAAATTAAATAGTCGATCCGATGCCCAGTAGAGAGTCGGTCCACAACGAACCTACGCAAATTTAGCCCGTCGCTCACCTCGATTGCGGGAACCTCGAGGCCGAGCCTACTCGAAAGCACGGATTCTCCGGCTCGGTCAAACTTTGTAAAGACCAGGCCAGACCTTCCGCGGCTCGCATGGTTGTGGTCGGTTTGCAGGGCCAGCGTCGATTTTCCGCAGTCCATGGTTCCCACGTAATAGATGAGTTCAGCCACTGTTACATAATTCCATGTCTCACCAAGCCGTGGCTATCTGGCCTTGCCGAACACCAATGCTAGCCGTTAGCCCCCGAGTGGAAAACTCTAAACGGGATCCGCATCTCACCCACCGACATCGACCCATGTTGGCCGAGAAATGAACTGGAACGCGAATCCGAGGTACTAGCCAGCAGGGCGTCGCTGCGGGCAATCACCATAAAGTCACCCAATCTTTCCGAAAAATCTGGATCCAAGTACGGAAAATATCCATCGTCTGCGAGATCCACTCGTGTTACCACGTCAAAATCTTGTCCGAGTACATCTCGCCATCGGGCCGCGACATCTGGCCCCGAACCGGGCCGGGTGTAGATATGTCGAGCCCGCGGATCCCCAGCGACCCACCTCACGTCAGGTGCGAGTACCGAGTGGGACTCAATATTGATTCGGCGTCCCGGCGGACACAACACCATTCCATGATCCGAGGTAATCACCAAACTGATATCGGATCTGGCATCTTTCGCGATCACGCCCGCAATTCGTGACACAAAAGCATCAACTAGGCGCAGCTGCGCCAGCCAAGGGTGAGATCCCGGACCATGTACATGACCGAGCCGGTCCAGCTCAGGCCAATACACGTAAGTCAATGCGGGCGTTCGCGCATGTGCAATTCGATCGCGAACGATCCGTTCTGTATCAGCAAGATCTGCAGACCCCAGGTAGACGCCACCGCGAAGCACCGATTTTGTGATCCCCGAACTGCGATATTCTTCGCGCGCGATGCTCCCGACATCAATCCCACTTGCTGAGGCCCACTCGAATAACGGTGCCGTGGGAATCATGGCAAGTGGATGCGGGTCAGATCCCCATTGCAATGGCGAAAACAGGGCATCTTCCTCTGGAACGTAGAAACTCGCACCCACAAACCCGTGCTGGCCGGGAGATTGGCCTGTCCCTAATGAACCCAACGCAACCGGTGTCGTACTGGGGAATTGGGTGTGCATCGGGGTGTCAACACAGGACCCACTCAGAAGCAGATTCGGACCGAATTCTTGGAGTTGGATTTCACCTAGACCATCAATAAGAAGCACGATCACGTGCGAAGACGGGGGAATATTGGCCCCCGAAAACGCAGACACACCCGCAAAAAGAGATGGCTTGAGAGCGTGGATTGCGCCAGGGATTACATCTTTTAGTTGAAGGGCTGGTTGCCCAAACGGAATCGCTTGCAACTGGTGCACAGGGATCTAGTTGTTGCCCGACACGCTGGCTTGCGACAAGGCACGTGCGAATTCAAGGACCTGTGCGATTGTGTCATCGCCGTCAGCGGCTTGTGAAACTCGTAACGAGAAGTCGTCATTTGTAGCAGTCCCCACAAGCCCATGTTCTGCATCACACTCTGGGTCGCCACAGGCTGCTGGCTCCAGCTCAATTCGACTCACCGCTCCCCAGCCGATGGTGAGAACCACTTCAGATGTCAATGTGCCTTGTGCACCGACCGGGTCCTTTACCACTCGATTGACCACAACCGTATCAACTGCTCCAAGCCGCACGCTTTCATTAGAAGTGGATGCATACGAATGCTCTTCGTGGCTGTGCTCATCAGTATGTGACACGATCAAGCGGGTTCGCGTGAGCGCCAGGACACTCATGTGGCGCCGTAACTCATCTCGGTCAAACGTCGCCTCGTGATGTACAACGTAGGCGAGAAGGCCTTCCGAACCCAGGACCCCGTCGAGTGACTCAAACACGAGTTGGGGGTAATACCCATGCCGTTCAAGATCGCTTTGGAGTGCCTGCTCCAGCACACCTGTATTCATCACCCCACAGTCTAGGGGCTAGGGCCGTGGGGTGAATTTACGGAATCTAAAATCGGACCTGTTTTCCTCCATGAAAGAGGTGTCGGCCGCTCTGGATGGGGGTGCACCCATCGTGGCCCTGGAATCCACGATTATTAGCCACGGGCTCCCTCGACCTGAAAATCTGCGTGTTGCCAGAGAGGTCGAGGAGACTGTTCGCTCACGGGTCGCGGTGCCGGCCACCATCGCGATGTTAGAAGGTCGGGTACATATTGGCCTTAGTGACGATGATTTGGAGCAAATTGCAACCCGAGACGATGTCGTTAAAACCAGCATCCGCGATCTCGGCACTGTTGCAGCCCGCAAGGGTTTTGCGGCGACCACCGTCGCTGCCACAACTCACTTGGCCAACCTCGCTGGCATTACCGTGTTCGCCACCGGTGGTCTGGGCGGCGTGCATCGCCATGCGCGCGGAAGTTGGGATGAATCGGCGGACTTGACCGCATTGAGCCAAATACCCATCACGATTGTGTGCTCCGGAGTTAAGTCAATCCTGGATGTAGGCGCCACTCTGGAGCGCCTGGAAACACTAAATGTAGGAGTAGTTGTCTACGGATCCCACCAGT
>JAPKAV010000102.1 GCA_028825115.1 Candidatus Nanopelagicales bacterium
CAACGCGTAGTTTCTTGCACGAGGTGTACCGCGTGGAATCGTTGACTGCTTCGGAGCTAGAAGCCTGATTGCCAGGTTGCGGGTAGTCAGGGGAAGCGAAACCAGGCACGGCTAAGGACACAACAACAATAGATATGGCACCGGCACTAACAAGAGCGTGCTTAGGATGCCGCAAGGTTTTTAGCATTGTCACCTCTCATCAAGATTCGAAATTATGAGTTCAGGTCGAGTGTGCGGAGCAGGGCCCTTTAGCCACTAGGGAAATTGTCCGTGGATTCTTCCTCGTCATCCTCCGGTTCAGCTTCGCCACCTGGGTCCTCGTCATCCTCCGGGGCAGCCTCTTCCGGATCTGGTTTCGGCTCTGGTTTCGGCTCTGGTTTCGGCTCTGGTTTCGGTTTTTTTGTCGGCTTACTCGTGTCCGTTTCACCAGAATCATCTGGCTTTTGGGTAGGAGACTGAGTCTGGGCAGGTGTCTCATCTTTTTCGATATTGGCACCTAAACCACTAGAGGACAAAAACTTTTTTAGTCGGGAAGACTTGAGGGTTGATTTGAGAACCTTCAGGAGTGTCAGATCTGATGCGTCAATTTCAATCTGACTAGCTGAACCAAGCATGATTGCGCTGGGAAGCGTGAAGTCTGCGACAGCACCTTCCCCCTTTTCATTGGTTACGGTGACCTGAGACTCCCCACCTTGATCTGCGGGCTCAGCCGTGAGTGTGACGTCTGGGCCCACAACAAATCGGATAGTTACCAGTCCATTCGTGAGCGTGATATGCGTTGCTGCACCACCAGTGCTGCGCATGGAAACGGCCCGACTTGCAGTTGTATTGAACTGCAGATCACCACTTTGATCCCGACTAAGTTCAGCCTGGACTCGGGGTGCACCGGGAATATCGAGCGACGCTTTCACGGGATCTTTAGATTCTGCGTTTTCTGGCTGGTGATTAAGATTCCAACTCACTTGATCAACTTCACCGGGATCCCATTGCGCAGTGAATCCACTCGCTGCCGAATCGCCGGTCCGCAGCGGGGTGTAGATCACGGGTGAATCACCGTCAGATGTCAGCTGCTTGACTGTTTTGGTTTCACCTTCTACCTCAGCGGAGACAAGAAGATTTGTTGTTCGTGCAGGCGCAGTGACAAGCACGTGGGCTCGCACCGACCCTGTGTTCACACCGGTAGCGCTGACGCTGGTGGAAAATGGGGGCGTTTGTGGCAGAGCACGAACTGCAAGCGGAGTAATGTCCAGAGAGCCAACGCCTCCACCTATGGCACTACCGATCGAAGCTCCTGCAGCATCGATCGGTTGGTAGGCCCAAGTGTTGTCGGGGCTTGAGACGTTAAGTAGCTGCTGAACACCGGGAACGTTATTGTCGTACAGGCTGATTTCCCACCCGGAATCCACCTCGACTATTGATGCTGGAGTGACCGTATGTCCCGCTCCGGTTTCGTCGTAAAGTCCCATTGTGTAAATCGCCCCGTCTACCAGGGCAGATTGCAACATTTCTGCGATAGCCACAGGCCCTGCCCGGCGTGATTTAGCAGCGGCCTCCTGTGCACTGGAAAGCAACTGAGTTGCCCAAAGCTGCTCGATACTGCGCTGCAGATCCGCATTTTTTTCATTAAGGGCGTAGGCGAAGGGGGCCGAGTCATTAAATTTTTGGACCGACGCGATGTTCTGGAAAAATTGTTGCGATAAAACGGCCATGCCTTCGCAGCGACCTGCTGTAAGAGCCGAGTTAACTTGGTCGAGCCATTGCACGGCGCTGGGGAACAACTGGCAATCGCTGATCTTGCCACCAATGCAGACAGTTTCAGGCCCAAATAACGTGATTAAGCTTTCCGTTTCTAAGGACCCAGACTGTTTCGCGTTCGCAAAAGAAAAACCATCCGGGTCGCTCAAAAATCCGGTGTTCACACTAATCTCAGTCGCTTGCGGTGACACGCTTGCAGATGCTTTCCCCACAGGTGCCGATTCCTCGTCACTGGCACAAGAGGTGGCCCCCAACAAGAGCACACCAATCGCAACAAAGCGAACCACGTGCCACTTCTGCCCGCTGGACCTCATTGCATGTCCCCCAAAGATGTGACGACTCGGATACCGGGAAGGTCCGTTTGCATTTCCACGACGTTTACTCCAGGCCCGTCCACCAGCCAGTACTGCTTACCGTCAAGGTTGATACTTTCAAAGCCCTGTAATGACTTAGTGATTGTGTCAATAGTCGCTTTCACCGAAGTGCCGGCGGCGTCACCAGCTTCCGGATCCATTGGGATCGTGGCGACAATGCAGTTGCTTGTGGTCGAGCAAAAGGTTCGAGCTTGCGACTCAATTGTTCCACTCGGCGTCTCTGGGACGAAAATTATTGAGTAGCCCGCCACTGCCGGGGCCGCATCAGGAACCCAAATTCGACTTACTCGGTCCCTCGCTTCGTCCGAGTTGGCTGCCGGTAAATCTAGGATCAGGAGCCCGGCCGCGAGCTCACCCACTTGCGCACGTTCAATTCCTTCAGTCCCAGCGTTACCGCGTAGACCGGGTACGACTTCATCTGTCGCCCCAGAGGCCATGTCAGTTTCACTTGGCATACCCGTTTCCCCAAGCGTCTGCACGGCAAACCCACCGACCCCAGCGACCAGTAACGTCGAGGCCGCCAGTGCCATAACTTTCCATAAACGTGGTCCTTGTTTTTTTTCCAGCCTTCGTTCGACCAAAGAAGGCGCCTCATCAGCGGAGGACACTTTTGAGGAAGGGATCTGGTCGAGAACTAACTGCACAAGTCGTGCTGGAGCTTCACCCACCTCGTGTGTGGCAGGTTCGAGAAAAGCATTGTAATTAGCGAGGACCCGTTGAGAGAAATCCTGATCACTCGCGAATGTGGGGTTAACTTCCCCGCCCTCTCCCACGCCAGTTGCGTCATTCATCTTCAGTCCCCTCTCGAAACGAATCTAAGTTCCTATCAATTGTGAACGGTCGAAGGTGCCCAAGATCCGCAGCAAGTGATCGCCGCGCCCTGGACAAGCGCGACTTAATTGTTCCTTCAGCACATCCCAATATTTCAGCAGCATCCAGTTGCGTATATCCGTACATATCGACCAAGAGAATCGTTTGTTGTTGCTCATGAGACAAAAGCGCCAGCGATCGGGAAACATCTAAATGCGCATCACTGGGATGAACAAGGTCAATGCTGGGTGCGGTATTTGCTTGCACTTCGATTTCCTCTAGGTCGGTTAGTTCGGAAGTGAGGTTCTTCTGGCGCTTCTTGACACAAGCAAGAGCAGCGTTAACTGCGATTCGGTGGATCCACGTGCTGACCGCCGAATCACCCCTGAAATTTGCGGCGGCCCGATGAGCCGAAAGGTACGTCTCTTGAAAGGCATCAGCTGCGTCCTCTTCATTTGCGGTGATTTTCAGTACGACTGCCCAAGCGGCACCAGAGGTACGCCGGACGATTTCAGGGAAAGCTGATTCGTCTCCTGACACGTGGTCGAGTAGGAGCTCTAAATCTGTTTTATCGTTCTCCAACATGTGAGAGATATCGTAGCGAAGAAAGCCATTTGGCATTGGTTCGCATCTCCGAGTCACCTGGCAACAGCGAGGTTTCCTCGCGTAGCGCCGGGCCAACGAGTGACGTGCGGTAGGAAGGCTTGCCCCTGGCTTACAACCTCGCCACTGAACTTGCCGGCTCTGCTGGTCAGTGGTCCTTGGCAGAGCCAAGCCGGATTCGCGGCCAATAACTGGCGCCCACATCAGGCTCTACTCGAGCGAATTGTTTTACTTATCTGCTTCTTGGTAATACTGAACCTTTTGCTCACCACTTTTGACGAATCTTCGAGATTAAATACGAGTCTGTAATAACCGGACTTAATCTTGATTTTCGTGAAAGCTGCCACCTCGGTGTTGTCTAGTTGAACGGAGCTGATTTTCCGGTAGATAACTTTACTCTTGCGAAGCTTGCCTTTCTTAATATTAGATGACTTGACCTTGACCTTGACTTTGACTCTTTTTTGAAGAGTGACACTCACTACCTCGCTGTTTACGCCAGCGAGCTGAAATTCTTCCATGTCAATCTTCAGTATGGCCCTTTTCCCTGAGCCAATCAGTCGCAAGGCAGCACGCGGAACGGGGAGTCTCGTCGCCACCGACGTCGCGAATTGATTGGTCACCGATGAACCAACCGAAGTTAGCGCCTCTGCAGGCGTTGGGGCCGTTGGCGCATCAGCTGCTGGCCTGTCCGTGTAGGTATATCCACTCCACAAGGATGCTCGTCCAAGTGTGGGGCTAAGGATCACGTGCACGTTTACGGTGCCAGCAGATGCCGAAGGTGGCACAACCGCATTAATGTGGTTGCTGGCAATCACGGTAAATGAGGGCGATGGTGTTTTACCAAACATCACAGCTGACGTTATCGTGAAGTCTCCTCCGACTAGTGCAATTGTCTGCCCACCTGACAAGGGGCCGCTGTTGCTACTCAGGTAAGAGATCAGGTTCCCGCCACCGCCACCGCCACCGCCACCGCCACCGCCACCGCCACCGCCACCGCCA
>JAPKAV010000103.1 GCA_028825115.1 Candidatus Nanopelagicales bacterium
ACGCTAGGAAGCTACGTGCCGATCTTGTCGTCGGTCCCACCCGACTTTGGCGACTGCAAGAGCCCCGACCAGCAACTGCGGCAAGAACCACACCGATCGCCACAGCAGGTCCGCGGCTACGGCGGTTGAGCTATCTACTCCGAAGGCGATTAACAGCGCAATCAACGCGGCATCAACTGTGCCAATTCCGCCGGGTGTGATGGGAAACGCGGTCAATACCAGCGCAACAGAGAAGGCTGCAAAGAGTTCCACTAGTGAAAGCTCAGCGCGGGTAACTCCCAATCCTTCGAGAGCCGCCTAAAGCACCAACAAAGGAGCCATCTGGGCGGCCACGTTTGTAATGGCCAACGCTTTCCAGCGAGTCCGAATTAAATCTGATGCTTGATCGTGGAACTGAACCAAAATGCTGGTGACATCTGGAGCTGCCTTCTTCAATTTTCCCAGTAGGGAGTCCAGTGGCTTCTGCGCCCAACCGCCGATTTTGCGGGCAGCGCTTTCACTTCGAAGGACCGCAACAATCACAATTAGAGAAACGATTACTACCGTCAAACCAATCACTGCAGTGGTTACTAAACCACCCGCTGAACGCCCTTCAATTACCAGCAGTGTCACAGCGATTGAAGGTGCCCCTAGCGTGAATAAGTACGTAAAGATCGCGTCCGCGGTCACGGCAGCTGCAGCTCTTGCCTGCGGGACCCCGTACTTAGCCAACACCGCATACTGCGTAGCTACAGCGACGGCTCCACCCCCGGGAATAATGTTGCTGAGGGTGAACCCTGACTGACGACTAAGAAAAGCATGCAAGTAACTCAGCGAACGGATGGCTGCGATCGCAGTGAGGGGGTAAATCGCAATATTAATAATTGAGGAAAGCCCGACCGTAGCCTTTCAAAAAGAATCAATTGAACCCAACTCGGTAAAAGCTTTTCGATACTCGTCCGCATTTTGGCTAATAAACCACAGAAGAAACACCATGACGCTAAGCCCGATAATTAAGCTGATAATTATTCCCTTGCGGCTTTTGCGTGCTGGGGATGGTGGGATCGCTTCAGACTCAGTCACCGCAGGAGCCCAGCCGCTGCAAATGCGCCAAGACCTTCGGAGAGATATCATAGGTTCGTGAGCGATTTAAATTCTTTGTACGCCCTAAGTTTTACCGATATCAACGGTAACGAAGTTGACCTTGAGCCCTTTCGAGGTCAACCTGTTCTCATTGTCAATACGGCGAGTAAATGTGGCTTCACTCCGCAATATGAGGGGCTTCAAAAACTTCATGAAGAACTTGGACCCCTCGGCCTTGTTGTACTTGGCTTTCCTTGTGACCAATTCGGGCACCAGGAGCCCGGCGACAATTCACAAATTGAGCATTTCTGTTCAACAAAGTTCAATGTGAGCTTTCCCCTCGCAGCCAAAATTGATGTCAATGGCTCCGACACCCACCCAGTTTTTAAGTTCCTTAAAGAACACGCGGGCGCACCGCTGGGTTCGCGGATTAAGTGGAACTTCACTAAATTTCTGGTCAGCCCGGACGGCACCACCGTTCAGCGTTTTGCTCCGACCACGAATCCGGCCGACCTTGCGCCTGCAGTTGAAAAATTATTGACGCAAAATCGGTAGAAACACTTGCTAAGGATCACATACGTGTCGAGTAATCCCACGAAGTCAAGGTCAGTGAATCAATCCGAATCGCGACCTCCTCATCCAGTCGCGAAAGCAACCACTTCGCCAACGGCACGGTTTGGTCGCCCAGGTATTTGTCAATTAGTTGCGGGAGGACAGTGCCGGCATCCGAGGGCAGCAGTAGCGCGCGTCCGGTGCCTCGAACCCCGAAATATGGAGGCGTGTCTGCCGCGACTTCAAATCCGATGCCATTGGCTCGCGATAATCTCTTCGACAGGACAGAGTCACGAGGTGTCGCACACCACAAAGCCGTGCCATCAAATGTGAACCACAAGGACTGAACCAGCGGATAAGTCCCGGAAGACGCCAGTCGAATGGGGATAGTGGCTGACCTGAGGTGGGCATCGATCTGGTCGGCGCTCCACGGACCGGAGCGAATGTCAAAGGAATCCATGACGCCAGCCTACGACGCGGACTCACTTGCGGGAATGCTCCCATGGGTTTACCCGGTCGGCACTCACCGCGCCACCGTTTGGCGCATCGCGCCGACAATAGATCTGACCGAACGGCAAAAATCAGAGGTTTTTGCGTCGAAGACGCCAGAATCCTTCACTGTACCAACGACTCGGGGGGCCTCCCCATCTAATTTCTACTTTAACCAATAGGTATACAAGCACCTCACATTGACCGACTAAAAAGCACTCGGTGTTGCACTTAATTGCATAAGCACCGCATGTCTGGATGACGCTTGTCGACCGCTAAACGTCCAGATGTGTTTCAGAGTGAATCAAGGCTCTACCTTCACCGCCCGATGCGGTCTGAAATATTGCGTTTAAAAAGCACACTCCAACCCAGGCCAAGGTTTCCTAGCATGGCCATGAGTGGGTTATTTAAATCCCCGCTGCCTGATCCAATCCCTGGGATTCCGAAAATTTTGCGCCCGGTCCATTGTTGTATATCTGGATTCGTTGAACTTACATATTGAAAGGGCCCTGGCAGCACTGTAGTTACTCCATTGAGCGTCATGGGTGCTCGCCCGACAATTCCTTTGACTTTACTACCAGCAAGTGCATTCGCAATCTTTTTCGCACCTAAATTAATCGATCCCAGTTTCCTTTCCCACGCACCGGGAAAGACCAGCAGCCCTACTGATCCGGTATATAGCATGACCGCAAACGGCGCAGATTTTCCGACTCGAATTTCCACGATCCCGTTTTGACCAATCGTTCCTGAAGTGTTAATGGTGCGAATGGGGACATTTACAGTGACCGGGACCGCAACGGCTGCAGATGGACTGTTGCCTGTGTCGAGGTCTGCGGCAGATGCCGGACTAAATTGTGTCCCCGCAATTGCCACACACAATATTGATGCCGCTAATGCACGTTGCTTTAATCTGTTCCGGCTCCTGTGGTTAAGTTGATCCTAAAATTTGGTACAAAAAGTGAGAGTTACTTGAACACGCACGTGAACGCGGCCCAAATGCCCCATTTAAGACTCCCGCCTTTTATACCTGCCACACTTAGTACATGCTAATTCAAGGAACCAACTCCAGTCTTGCGTTGGCACTTCTGCGTCAACTACCCGCCCTGCGCAAGAGCCCCACTCCGAACCCGATTGAAATCAATGCGCTTCGCGCACAGTCAAAGGTTCTCAACGAATATCTGACTCGGCAATTCGGTGTTTCACCGGACGTCACTTTCTCCGACCAAATCATTAGTACGTCGGCTGGCCGACTACGCGTGCGGACCTACACTCCTGTCGAAATATCCACGGACAGCATCATTTACTACGTCCACGGTGGCGGCTACATTCTTTGCACACTGGAAGATTACGAAGCACGCTGCGCGCATTGGGCCGCTAATACCGGCAGTGTCATCGTTTGCGTGGACTATCGACTCTCCCCCGAGCATCCGTACCCAGCGCCACTAGACGACGTAATGTCTGGACTGACATGGTTGTCAGGAAATCTAGATAAGTTCGACGCCAGCAAAATTATTATTGCCGGGGACAGCGCCGGCGGTGGGCTTGCTACGGCGGCGGTCCTGCGAAATCGCGACACCACCAAGATCGACATTTGCGCACAAATCTTAATTTACCCGATGCTCGATGATCGAAATCTTGGTCCGGACTCACGTTTCACTGGCCCCTTCATCACCTGGGGCTTTCTTTATAACTCTTTCGGCTGGAAAGCTTACCTACAAGATCAGCCCGCGAATAGCAATCCGCCGATCTATGCGGCACCAGCTCGCGCACAAGACCTCACTGGCCTGCCGCCTACCTACATCGACATGGGAACGAAAGATATTTTCCTCGATGAAGACACCGCCTATGCAAAAGCCCTCATCGCGGCTGGAGTAATCGTCGATGCTCACATATGGAATGGCGCACCGCACGGATTTGACTACTTCGCGCCTAAAACCTCAATCGCTCAAAAATCGTGGCAGGCTCGTTTTGATTTCGTTCGCCAACACACCCAGCCACGCCCTCCAGAAGCTTGATCATGACAGGAACACTTCAGTAGTTGTCCCTGAGCCTCACAACAAGGGGAACAAAGCAAACTAAGACTCTTGGCTTACTCGCCCCTTATGCTGCCTTCACAAACTGCTTTTTTTTGCTCCCCCTTCGACATTTTTGCAGGTAATAGCGCTTGAACCCCGATAATGATTAAAGTCATGCTCAGGCACCCTCTATGGATGTGGGTTGCATATTCAAAGTGGTGTCGAACGTAGCCAGGTCTTTGCTCACGCTCAATGACACTTTCGCTAAAAACGCTTACTTAATGACAAGTCAAATGGGTATATTCCAAATTCGACTCGTGCACCTCAGGCCGCCATGATTATTGTCAACAGGGTTTAGGCGGCCAGAAATAGTTTGCC
>JAPKAV010000025.1 GCA_028825115.1 Candidatus Nanopelagicales bacterium
TTATTCGGCATCACGCACCGAAAATTAGGGGGACAACAACAGGGATCTACTCCGCCAGTTTGGCAATTGGAGTCGCGCTCGCCGCGGGTCTCGCGGTCCCGTCGAGTGACCTGCTCGGCGGCTGGAGACCGGCGCTGGCCGTGTGGGGGGCCTTTGCGGCCCTCACCGCAGTTGTCTGGGCAGTCATGACACCACGCCTTCTGGGGAAGTTGCAAAATGCAAATGACGAAGTCGAGCCGGCGGGCCTAGAAAATTTACCGTGGAAATCCCGGACGGCTTGGTGGGTAGTTCTTTTTTACACGGGAGTTAGCATTGTGGGATTCAGTGCCCTTGCTTGGATCATTCCGCTTTATGTGGAAATTGGTGAAACTCCCGAAAAAGCCGCTTCTTTGTTCATTATCTTTCAAGTCGCGCACCTTGGCGCAATGCTTACCTTGCCGGCGATCACTGACTTCACGGCAGATCGGCGGCCAATGCTGGCGATTTCCATCGCTGCTCTGTGTCTCGGGATCGCCGGACTGGTCGTTGCGCCACAGCAATTAGCGGTGGCTTCGCTTGTGCTCTTTGGTGTTGGACTTGGCGGTGGATTTGCCCTAGGGCTAGTCCTGATTGTTGATTACACTACATCTCAAAGCGAGGCCGCTCGACTCGGAGCTATGACGATGCTCGTGGCGTACACTTTCGGTGCGTCAGGTCCGCTGATTTTGGGGGTACTATTCGATGTGACTAATGGGTTTACGGCCGGCTACTTGGTCGCACTACTCATTGCGATCGCAACTTTAGCAATTGTCCCTGTGTTTAGACCGGGCCGACAACTCTCGCCAATTAATGTCACCGGTCAAGAAGGTAAGAAACTGAATCGGCCGAGTTAAACATTAGCCGAAAGTGCGCCAAGGAACAACTTCACTTAACACATTCGGAAATTTCTTTGTCACGTAATCTTCGTATGCACTCATGTGCGACTGCATACGTGACCGAGCTGCATCCGCATCCTTTGCCGCAAACGCTTCAAAGATTTCCTGATGGGCATTGGCGATAGCCTCGCGCCTGTGCGGTGGGTAGTCGATACCGACGATGGTGCCGTCCATTATGCCGAGCAAAGAATCAACTAAGTAACCGAAGAGCACGTTGCCCGAGGACCACGCAATAATGTCATGAAATTGCTTGTTGGCCTCGAGAAACACGTCTTGACTTTGAATATTGTCTCGCATCTGAATAATTGAATCTTCTAGATAACTTAATTGAGTATCCGTCATAACCTCTGCGGCCAGCATGCTGATCATTGGTTCAATAGCAGAGCGCACTTGAACGATTTCCTTGAACGGGGCTTGATTCATTTGCATGAGTAGAACCAGCGTGCTTGACAGATTTCCCGAGTCGGGTTTGAGTAAAATCGGCCCACCGCCGGGGCCAGGCTTGAGAGTTAGGACGCCTTGAAATTCAAGAAAACGGAGCGCCTCGCGGAGCGTTCCTCTGCCAGTCTGATATCGCTCCAACATGGATTTCTCTGGGGGTAGCCGGTCCCCCACCTTCATCTGTGTTGCGGTGATCTCTTTCACGATGGTTTGCGCTATAAGCATGGCTGCTTTGGGTGCTCGGGGGGCAGCGGACGGTAAAGACGCCCAACGCTCCTCAAATGCTGTCACATCGACTCTTTCTCGAAAAAATAGGCTGTCATGGAGTTTACCTAATTGCTAGCAATGAATACTACCATTTTTAATGGTTGGTATTTCTACTTTGAGGTGGTGCAATCTGCACCATTTTGCCGTCGGGGTGCGGCGCGAGGGGTGCGGCTAGGCAAAAACCATTCCGTGCGGAACCTCGTACTTACCCGTGGCTCCCCTCACGTAGCCTCTAGATAATAGACTCCATCGAGGCGGTTTAATCACGCTGCTGTGTGTGAATATGTTCAGACGGCATCTGCGTGAGATGCATTGCGCGAGCAAGGCACATACTGGATGGCCAAATGTAACCACTGCAAATCGTGAAGGAGCTTCAGATGGATGTTATCGTCACAGAACGAAAATCTGCTACTTGGATACGATTAAATCGTCCTGAGCGTCGGAATGCATTTGACCCAGAAATGGCATTAGAAATTGTAAACGCGATTGACGGAGCTACGGCCTCACGCGCTGTCGTCATCACGGGATCGCCTGGAAGTTTTTGTTCGGGTGGTTCTCTCACCTCTCTCGCACATCCGACCGAACGCGAAATGCGTTACATGTACGAGGGATCCCTGCGACTATTTGACGCCATCCGACGATGCCCTCGCCCGGTTATTGCAGCGGTGAATGGTGCTGCCGCCGGCGGTGGAAACGAACTGATAGTGGCATGCGATTTGGCTATTGCGTCAAAGTCGGCGACCTTTGGGCAAACGGGACCCAGGGTGGGAAGCGCACCTGTTACTGGTGCAACCAACGTCATGAGTATTCAAATCGGCGAGAAAAAAGCCAAGGAATTATCTATGCTCTGTCGTCGCTACACAGCCGAACAAGCATTGGAAATGGGCCTAGTTAATGCTGTCGTCGATGACGAAGCACTTGACGACACAGTAGATGAATGGGTGCAGGAACTTTCGCAATTGAGCGCCCGCTATTTGGAAATCACGAAGGTGAGTTCCAATTTGTGGTGGAACGCCGCGCGTGACTCTTTTAGCTCGGGACTAGGGATGCTCATTCAAGCCGTCGGCAGCCCGGACATGGTTGAAGGGGCAAACGCTTTTTTGGATAAGCGCAAGCCGTCTTTTCCGGACCCACAGTGATGTAATCAGAGCCATCATTTTCCTTGCCACACAGGACGGCGCTTCTGCGTAAAAGCTTGCGCACCTTCCTTAGCGTCGTCAGATTCCCGTATTGGTTCGCTTATCTCTCGCTGACGATGGAAACTCTCTTCTAAGGTCCAATCTTGGGATTGCACAATAATTTTTTTAGTTGCTCGAACGGCCATCGGTCCATTAGCCACTATGCGCGTAGCAATTTCTAGTGCCTTGTCGAGCGCAGCACCTGGGTTGGTCAAGTGTGTAACTAGCGAGGCGCGATGCGCCTCTTCCGCGTCAATCAGGCCACCGGTTAATGCCCACTCCATCGCTAAGTGGTACGGCACTCGCTGGGGGAGACGCATCAGGCCCCCTCCGGCAGCAACCAAGCCGCGGGTGACTTCCGGAAGGCCGAACTTGGCCTCTCGAGAAGCGACAATGACGTCGCACGCAAGCGCTATTTCGAAGCCTCCGGCCAACGCGTACCCTTCAACGGCAGCTATCAGCGGTTTCTCACTGGGCTTTTCGACTATGCCCGCAAAACCACGGACCGGGATAGAGGGCTTCTCGCCGGCTAAAAAAGCTTTTAAATCCATTCCTGCACAAAAGAAGCCCCCAGCACCAGTGATAATGCCTGCGGTGAGGTCGGCTTTATTGTCAAGTTCGTCTAAAGCGAGGCCGATGGCCTCCGCCGTGGCCGTGTTGATCGAGTTTCTCGCCTGTGGACGGTTAATGGTGATGATCAGAATCCCGTCGACGGATTCCGTTAACACAGGGTCACCTTTGATGGTCACTTTGCACCCATCCTGATCGCGCCGTCGAGGCGGATGGTTTCACCGTTCAACATGGGATTATCCAAAATGTGGAGTGCCAAGGACGCATACTCATCTGGATGTCCGAGCCGTGAAGGGTGAGGGATCTGGGCGGCAAGACCAGAACGAATCTCGTCAGAGTAGCGAGCGAGAATAGGGGTGTCGAAGACCCCAGGTGCGATAGTGCATACTCGAATGAGTCGCCGGGCCAAATCTCGCGCTGCAACGATAGTCATTCCCACGACTCCTGCTTTCGCAGAAGCGTAAGGAATCTGTCCGATCTGACCTTCCCAAGCGGCCACCGAAGCTGTCAAAATGCATACGCCCCGCTCTTCTCCCACGGGCTCTTGTTCCGCCATTCGTGCGGCGCTGAGACTAAGAACGTTAAAGGTTCCGACCAAATTTAATCGCACCAGAGATTCGTAAGTCTCGAGAGATCCTGGACTTCCGTCTCGCTCAACGACCCGAACGGTGCCGCCTTTACCGGCGCAATGCACCAGTGCCCTGATTGGTCCCAGCGCTTGGGCGTTATCCAGAGCCGCCCCCACAGATATTGGATCTGTCACGTCCCCCTGAGAAAAATGAGCTAACGGCCCCAATTCTTCACATTTCTCAGCACCGCTGGACCCGTCAAGGTCAAGCATCACAACATTGACTCGTCGGTCTACGAGCGCTCGAACGGTCGCGAGCCCCAGACCTGAGGCGCCGCCGGTAACGAGAGCAGATGTGCCTGTGATATCCATTTTTCGTCCTATCGCTTAATCGAGGCGCTCAATTATCATGGCGTTGGCCATCCCACCTGCTTCGCACATGGTTTGCAATCCGTACCTGCCACCTGTTTCCTCAAGATGGTGCAGCAAAGTGGTGGCAATTCGTGCTCCGGATGCCCCCAAGGGGTGCCCTAACGCGATTGCTCCACCCAGTGGGTTGAGTTTAGCCACATCAACGGGAAATTCAGATAGCCAAGCCAGCGGAACCGAGGCAAAAGCTTCATTGACTTCAATGGCGTCCATCTGCTCGATTGTCAAACCGGATTTGGCAAGCACGCGGCGGGTGGCAGGAATTGGTCCCGTGAGCATGAGGATTGGGTCATCGCCGACTACTGCGGTTGCGACGATGCGCGCACGAGGACGCAACCCATATTTTGCAGCGCTCTTTTCAGACATCACGAGAAGGGCCGCAGCTCCATCAGTGATTTGAGAAGAATTCCCTGCGGTCACTTTCCACTGAATCTCAGGCCAGCGTTGTCGACTCTTTTCGGTAGAAAAAGCAGGCTCAAGTGTGGCGAGTTTATTTTCCGTTGTTCCGCGTCGGATCGACTCGTCGCTTTTTGCCGAACCGTGAACTGTCGTGATCGGTATAATTTCGGCATCGAATAGGCCTTTATCGGCAGCACTTCCCGCCCGCTGTTGTGATTGAGCAGAGTACTCATCGAGTGCTTTGCGAGAAATATTCCATTTGTGAGCGACTAGCTCTGCAGCGACTCCCTGGGAGCTCAAGTTGGGGTAGCGCTCCCGAACCGTGGGGCCTTGCGGATCCATATCAAGTCGGTTGCTTCCCATGGGAATCCGACTCATGGACTCTAGGCCCCCAGCGATAGCTACTTCGTACGCCCCTGCCATGACTCCTTGGACGGCAAAATCTAGTGCTTGTTGGCCACTGCCGCACTTACGTTCAATGGTCACACTCGGTACATGTTCTGGGAAGCCCGCAGCGAGCCACGCTTGTCGCCCAGGGGTTCCGGATTGTTCACCCACCTGCGACACGCAGCCAATTAGGACGTCATCGACCGAGCCGGGATCAATACCAGTTTTCTCAATAACTCCGGCAATCACCGAAGACAGCAGATCAACCGCATGGACCTCAGAGAGGACTCCACCAGGTTTTCCTTTACCCATGGGGCTTCGGGCGGCTGAGACTATTACGGCGGATTCCGTCACTGTTTCTCCTGTTGTGGGTACTTGAACGAATAATTTGGGTGTAATTTTACGTTTCAACATGTGCGAATCTATACCTACCAATATCATAGATTAAAATCAGGGAGAGGAATACAAATGGGTAGGCTTGGAATCGATGACGTTGACGACCTTTCCGGCGTGACCTTGTTGGCAAAAGATCGAGAGGTCCTATTTGCTCAACAGTCCGAATGCACCTTTATTTTTAATCGATCGGGTGGGTGGCCATCTGGGGTAGTGATGAGCTTTGT
The DNA here is from genome assembly GCA_028825115.1 of Candidatus Nanopelagicales bacterium. GTDB lineage: Bacteria > Actinomycetota > Actinomycetes > S36-B12 > S36-B12 > UBA4592. Next base: position 5,774 of record JAPKAV010000025.1, read on the forward strand.
GTATCACGAAGAATGCCTCTGGATCGCTTCAGTCGTGAATCGACCCCAAGTTGCATGCCTTGCCGAAGATCCTCGAGTGACGGTTGTGGTGAGTAACGCTGGCACGCAGACACCTGCGCGGCAAATGATTGCAGTTCGAGGGGTCGCGGTGATTCACGAGCCAGGTTCAGAAACATTTGAAAACATGTTGCACACAATTGGGGCGCGATTACAGCCGGCTGACCCGATGGCTTTCGTGCGGCTACTGGATACGCCGAAGCGTCGAATCTTGCAGGTAATTCCAGCGGGGATTTCGTCCAGCCATGATTCACGCCGCATGCCAGGTGATGGGCGCGGCGGGCCAGCCAAGATGGCTGCAGAGAGGAAGGAATGAAAAATGAGTGACCATATTTCGCCGCCGGTTATCGGTGAATCCGAGTGGCGCACGTTTGATATGTCCTTAACGGCTCGTGCTTCTCATTTGTATGCCTTGTACGCGTGGGCAACTGACAATGGCGATTTTCACCTACTGCAATCACTCCTCGGACCCAAAATCGCCATCTCAACAAACGGTACCGAACATGAAGGCCTAGACGCTTTTCTTCAGGTTTATCGAAATAATTGGGCTGCTGATTGGACCGCAGCCAAGCACTACATCTCAAATGTAATCGCGAGCGAAGACGCTGATGGCAACATTCGATCGCGCGCCTATTTCCAAGCCGTTTTCATGCGCTCAAATACGACACACATGCTGGTTGGCCGATATGACGATACGTTGGTCGTAATTGATGGGGATCTTCGGATTCAACAAAAACGAATCTTCATTGAAGGCTCAATCGACTTGCCCGAGACATCTCGTGAAATTTCACGGTTTTCCCCATTTGCCCGAGTCAAGTAGTCGCTAGAGACAAGAGCCAACCGAGATTGGGGCAGTTATCGCAAGACACAGTGGACTTTGTATTCTAGGATCATCATTGTAATGAATTTGCTATTTGTGGGCCAAGGAGGTAAACCAGCGGGCAAAACTTGCTTCAACTCCACTTCACTCCAGTGGTTCGGGAAAGTTGGCATTAACTAGCCACAATGAGTCCGATAAAGCTGCCAATCGTAACAAAATGTTTTACCTGAATTTCGATTCTCAAATCCACGAAAGGAACTAATAATGGTCGCCATGGGATTGCTTCTTAGTGATGTTCCAGCCTCAGTGTCACCCGCCCAACAATTTCGGGATATAGTCAGAATTACCCACGAGGCGCAGGACAGTGGGTTCACCTACATCGTTATCGGCCAGCACTTCCTTTATGGCGATCTTCGTTGGCTGCAGCCCGTGCCGCTGCTGGCACGATTAGCAGCCGAGGTAAATTCAGACGTTCGACTTGCGACTCAAATCTTGATTGCCCCTCTCTATCACCCCGTAATGCTGGCTGAAGAGCTAGCAACCCTAGACGTTGTGACAGAGGGACGTTTAGTTGCCGGATTAGGCTTGGGCTACCGCGCTGAAGAGTTTGGCTATCTGGGAATCCCGTTCAAAGAACGAGCGGGAAGAATGAATGAAATCCTTGAGCTCCTACGTATGCTCTGGACTCAAGACGAGGTTACCTATCATGGAAAGTACTTCACGCTGGAAAATGTACGGCCTCATCTAAAACCAGTACAGGAACATCTGCCCATTTGGGTGGGAGCCCATTCGCTACCAGGAGCAGTCCGTGCAGGTAAATATGGAGATGGATATGCATGTCCACCAGAAACCCCCGTCCCAGAGGTACGTGAGCGGTTTACCGTTGTTGCAGAAGGTTTCGCCGAACGAGGGAAACCCTTCACAGCCCAACCTTTGCGGCGCAATATTATGGTGGCCGACACTAAGGACGAGGCGTTATTGGAGTTTGCTCGCGTTGCCCAAGGGCGCTACGTCACTTATCTAGAAAAGGGTCTTGACGTCATGGCCAATGCGGACCTAAAGAATGAATTTGCGAAGGCAGTGGAGGACCATGCTGTCGTGGGAACCCCGGACCAAGTGACGGAACAGTTGGTCAAATTGGTCACCGAACTTCCGGTAGACCCTCTACTTGTTCGCCCTCAATGGCCAACAATGAATGTGGATGAAACCGTTGCGGCGATCCGGCGTATCGGGCGCGAGATTGTGCCAACGATCACAGCCATCTCTCCGCGGAATAAAATCTAAGTGGGGCGCGGTAAGTGAATTTATGTGAAGTCGGGTCCAAATGACGCGCACATATACAGATCTAGTCCCTACCTTCCCAAATCAAACGGACTGGACACTAGCCCACGTTTTGGAGAGTCGTTCAAAACAGACCCCCGACGAAGTGTTTCTTATCGCTCCTGAAGAAGGCCTGCGGGTTACATACGGTGAAATCCGCAGGGAAGCGCAATCCATAGCGGCAGGTATCTGCGAACGCGGGGCACTCTCAGGGGACCGGGTGTTGATCATGGCAGCCAATTCTTCTGCTTTTGTCCGCACGTGGCTTGGCACCGCCATATCAGGACTGGTTCAAGTCCCGATCAATACCGCGTATGAAGGTGAGTTTCTCCGGCACCAAGTACAAGTCACGACCCCTAAGTTCGCCGTGATTGATGACCATTTCGCTCACCGTTTTATACAACTGAGAACAGAGTTCCCCAGTATTGAGCACTTTTGGGTAATTGACAAAGGGCAGGCGAAGGAATCTATCCAGCAATTGCAGGAGGCGGGATGGAGCGCAAGTGAATGGCAAAATCTACTTGATGTGACTCCTGCGTCGTTTCCCATCCCAGCCGCACAGGACTTAGCGTCCATATTTTTCACTTCTGGCACGACTGGGCCGTCGAAGGGGGTCGCGATGCCTCATGCCCAGATGTATTTTTTTGCTGACGAAGTTGTTTCTCTCACTCGATTGACTCACAAAGACACCTACATGACGGTGACGCCACTTTTTCACGGCAATGCACAATTCATGGCAGCCTACCCCGCCCTTGTAGCCGGGGCGAAACTTGTGATTCGTTCCAAGTTTAGTGCGAGTCGTTGGGTTGATCAGATTCGCGAAGAAGGTGTGACGGTCACGAATCTGATTGGTGTGATGATGGACTTCATCTGGAAACAGGAATCGCGAGCAACGGATTCGGATAACCCCTTGCGCTGTGTGTTTGCTGCGCCGACTGCCAGTAGCATCTTGGCAAAGTTTAAGGACCGCTTTGACATAGAGGCATTCGTGGAAGTGTTCGGACTTACTGAAACGTCTGCCCCTATCCTTTCACCTTATGGTGAAGACCGACCACCAGGCGCCGCGGGACTTCTCGCGAGCGATTTTTTTGAGATTAGGCTGGTAAACCCGGACACAGATGAAGAAGTACCTGTGGGTGAAATTGGTGAACTTGTGATCCGTCCAAAATTTCCTTGGACGTGCAGCCTCGGTTATTACGGCATGGCCGATCGCACCGCGGAGGCTTGGCGGAATCTTTGGTTCCATACGGGTGATGCGCTGAAGCGCGATACCGATGGTTGGTACTACTTTGTTGATCGCTACAAGGACGCTCTGCGCCGAAGGGGTGAAAATATTAGTTCTTACGAGGTTGAGCAGGCTGTTTTGTCTCATGCCACGGTAACTGAATGTGCAGTCATTGCAGTTGCTGCAGAATCTGAAGCTGGTGAGGATGAAGTCATGGCGGTAGTCGTCACGAATGGGGATGTGGATCCCAAGGAAATCTGGGACTTCTGCATGGGTCGAATACCAGAGTTCGCAATACCGCGATTCATGCGGTTTGTGGACGCGTTACCACGGACACCTTCAGAGAAAATTCAAAAATCAGTTTTGCGCGAGCAAGGAATAACACCAAATACGCATGACAGAACCACGGTGTAATTCGAGTCAACAACCCGAGTAGGGATCAAGGAGAAGCAAGTGGACTTCACAGAGTTAGCGGAGTACGAAGAGATTAGGCAATCTGTTCGTCAGATGTGTTCCAAGTTTGACGACACATACTGGCAGGAGCATGACGAAAACAAGGAATTTCCGTGGGAGTTCTACAAGGCTGTTGCAGATGCCGGCTGGCTGGGGTTGACCATCCCCGAAGAATTTGGGGGAGGGGGCGCCGGCGTTCAAGAGGTGTGCATTGTTGAGCAGGAAATTGCGGCTTCCGGTGCGGGAATGAACGGCTGCAGTGCGGTCCATATTGGCATGTTTGGTTTCGAGTCTATGGTCCGTTACGGAACCCAAGAAATGAAGGAAAAGTACTTTCCCAGGGTGGTGACAGGAGAGTTACACGTCTCGTTTGCGGTAACTGAGCCGGATGCGGGAACAGATACCTTGAACATGACAACGTTCGCACGAAAGGTTGAAGGCGGATTTCTCCTGAGCGGGAAGAAGACGTGGATAACTAAAGCCCAAGAAGCTGAGCGCATGTTCATCCTCGCTCGCACGCAACCTCTCAGTGAGGTATCAAAAAGGACAGATGGCCTCACAATGTTTTTTGCCCCTATGGATCGTAAAAGCATTGAAATTCGCCCGATCAAGAAAATGGGTCGCAATGCAATCGACACGAACGAGCTGTTTATTGACGACTTGTTTGTCTCCGACAAGGACGTCATCGGCGAGGTCGGTAAGGGATTCCGCGCTATTATGGTGGGACTCAATGCCGAGCGGGTTGTTGCAGCAAATGCGGCACTCGGAATTGGTAAAGCATCGATTCGACTAGCAACACAGTATGCGAACGACCGAGTGGTTTTTGGTCGCCCGATCGGTCAGAACCAAGCAATCTCCCATCAAATTGCGCTAGCACAAATCAGAATAGATGCGGCCGAAGCCATTTGTCAGAAGACCGCCTGGATGGTGGATCAGGATATTCCCTGCGGCAAGGAAGCCAACGAAGCCAAATACCTAGCTTCAGAAGCGGGCTTCAATGCGGCCGACATGGCAATTAATGTCCTCGGTGGGTATGGGTATGCCAAGGAATACAATGCCGAGCGATATTTTCGTGAGTCTCGCTTGAATCGAATTGCGCCGATTAGCCAGGAAATGGTCCTCAACTATATTGCTGAGCATTCCTTGGGTCTGCCGAGAAGTTACTAAACCAAAATTCAGGGACAGTTCATTACAGGAAAGGGTGTTAGTTATGAATACACAACACAGCGCGAGTACTCCAGGGCGAGAATGGATACCGACTGCACGTGATCTCCTGATCGGTGGGGCGTTTGTTGCTGGGGAGGGCGAGTCAATTGAGGTCGTGAATCCTTCCACCGAAGAGGTGCTCACTAATGTCCGTGGAGCATCCGTTGATCAGGTAGATCAGGCAGTTGAAGCTGCTCAACGGGCCTTTGACCCGTGGTCGCGATCCTCTCGCGAGGAGCGGTCACGGGTCCTACATCGCTTCTGCGATGTCTTAGAGGCGCACATCCCGGAACTGCTCGCCTCAATTGTAAACGAAGTGGGAACACCCGTGGCGCTTGCCGAATTTATGCAGGTAAAATTGGGACTTGTGCATCTGCGTTGGCAAGCAGAGGCGGCGCTCAAGGATCGAACAATTGATCTTGGGCCGTGGAACGATCCTGTACCCACCCATAGCCACGTCAATTATTTACCGGTGGGAGTTGTCGCGTGTATTACTGGATACAACTATCCGCTTAATTTGGCGATTTTCAAGTTTGGTGCCGCCATGGCAGCTGGGTGCACTGTGGTACTCCTACCGTCTTCGCGAACCCCGCTTACTACGTTGTTCCTAGGGGAACTCGCCAAAGAAGCGGGCGTCCCAGATGGTGTCTTCAACGTTGTCATCGGTGGTCCGGAAGTGGGCAAGCGACTCACAACGAACAACGGAGTAGACAAGGTTTCCTTTACCGGCTCGGACATGGTTGGTGAGAAAATCATGCAACAGGCGGCCTTGGGAATTAGGGACGTGACGTTGGAACTGGGTGGTAAATCACCGAGCATTGTTCTTGAAGGATCAGATGTTGAATCATTCGCTGTGGAAATGCATTTGCGATGGTCGCGCAACGGAGGGCAAGGGTGCGCTGCTCTTGCTCGAATCATGGTCCACGAAAGCCTGATGGATAGGTTTTTAGCCGCGGGCGCCAAAGCCTTTGACCAGATGAAGGTGGGTGACCCATGGGATCCCGCCACAAACATCGGGCCCATGATTCGCCCTGATCACCGGGCACGAGTGCGGTCCTTTATTGACGGGGCCCCCGGCGAAGGTGGTCGAGTGCTCTTTGGGGTTGACACTCCGCTTCCTGAAAAAGGCTATTTTGTGAATCCAGTGCTCCTCGGCGACCTGCCGTACACGGCAACGGCGTGCCAGGAAGAAATATTTGGCCCTGTTGCCGTCATCCTTCCCTTCAAAAATGACGAAGAAGCAATCATGATTGCAAACTCCACCAACTACGGCCTTGCCGCTAATATCTATTCTCCAGATGTGGATCACGCTCGCGAGATGGCTACACGGATTCGGTCAGGCACCGTCTGGATTAACGGTGGCGGCAACATGCGACCTGATGCGCCATTCGGTGGCTTCAAGCGATCAGGCATCGGCCGAGAGATTGGTGAGTGGGGGATCTCGGAATACCTTGAACCCCAACACCTACAGTGGAGAACCTGATGGAAAATGACGCCAAAGGTCCACTCCATGGAGTTACTGTTCTTGAGCTAAGTTCCATGTACGCAGCGCCGACATGTGGGCGGATGATGCGGGACTTCGGCGCAACGGTTATCAAAGTGGAAGACCCAGTGGCGGGCGATTTTGCGCGCCAATGGTCCCCTTTTAAAAATGGTTTGTCGCTCGGGTTTTCTCGATTGAATTCAGGCAAACGCTCGCTCGGTATTGATCTGAGATCCGAAGATGGGAGAGAAATCGTTCGTGACCTTGTTCCACACGTTGATGTCGTTCTCGAATCGTTTCGACCCGGGCGCATGGAGGCTTGGGGGCTGGGTTACGACATTTTGAATTCACTAAATCCTGGTGTAGTCATGACGAGAGTCTCGGGATTCGGCCAGACCGGTCCTTATAGTGAACGTCCCGGCTTTGGAACGGTGGCGGAAACTTCCAGCGGGTACGCCTATATCAACGGATGGCCCTCGACGCCACCCACCTCGCCCCCATTTGGATTTGCTGATTCAATAGCCGGGATTTCGGCCGCATTCGGAACCGCCATGGCCTTGTTTAATCGCGGCCGCACAGGAGTCGGAGATGTCGTCGATGTCGCGCTGTATGAACCCCTAATGTTCATTATCGGCGACATCATTTTGCAGTGGACGGGTAACGGAGCGATCCAAGAAAGAGTAGGAAATGGGACCGGCTCCGCCTCTCCGCGAGGAATTTTTCAAGCGAAGGACGGGAAGTGGCTTTCGATTGCCGCGTCTTCTCAGACAATTGCAGTGCGACTCTTTGAGGCAATGGACCGTCCGGACATTATTAAGGACCCGCGATATGCCACCAATGCTGCCCGCATGGAGCATAACGAGGACATGCAAAAAATTGTGTCAGAGTGGGTTCAGACCCAGCCTCGCAAGGAGATTCTTGCAATTTTGGAAAGCCATAACGTCGTTGCGGCGGGAGTAAATGATGCCCGTGACGTTACCGAAGACCCCCACTTTTCTGAGCGAACTCTGGTCGATCTGACCGGGAGTGACCTTCTTGGGAAGGTCAAAATGCCCGGCCCGATCTTGCATGTGTCCTCGTATTCGGGTCCCGAGTACGACGGAGTTCCGGAAATTGGCCAGCACACTAAAGAAGTGTTACAGGATTTTCTTGGATTTGACGAGGCCCGAATACAGTCCTTGGCGCAGAGCGGCGTGATCAGCAGATAGTTTTTCGGTTATGGCTGGCCGCCATCGACCGTTAAAAGTGATCCGGTTGTGTAACTTGACGCCTCGCTCGCCAAGTAAAGGGCCGATCCTAAGATTTCATCAGGTTGTCCTCCACGTTCCAATGCGAAACCTTGTGCTCGGTGTGCAAAAATGTCGGGGTCCCAGGCAGAGCTCACATCAGTCATAAAGGTACCCGCCATAATTGCATTTACCCGAACTGCTGGGCCAAAGGCATGGGCAAGCCCGACCGTGATGGCGTTGAGGCCGGCCTTTGCTGCGGAGTATGGCAAAGTTGAGGGGCGCGGATGGATCGCTCCGACGCTGGAAATATTGATGATACTGCCTCCATTGAGGGCTGCCATCCGGGTCCCAACGAGAGCGGCTAATCGAAACGGCCCCTTGAGATTTACGTCGAGCACCTTGTCAAAAAGCTCCTCGGTTACCGAATCAACCGTGTCGTATACAGGCGACATGCCTGCATTGTTCACTAAAATATCGATTGACCCGAACTCCTGGTAGCAAGTCTCAACTAATTGGTCAAGTTCAGACCATCGCCCTACGTGCGCTCCAACCCCTATGGCGCGGCGTCCAGTGGACTGGCGAATACTGGAGGCCACTTCCTCGCACGCTTCTACCTTGCGACTGGCAATCACCACATCAGCCCCATGATGGGCAAATCCTTCTGCCATGACCCTACCGAGTCCTCGACTGCCCCCCGTGACTAGAGCCACTTTGCCACGTAAATCAAACAGCTTTTCCACGTCGCTCCTAAAAGTATTTTGATGAATTACCTAACCCTAGTGGCAGCCTTGATAATTCCTTGCTATGGTGATCATAGATTAATTATTAAGGAGACAAAGTGAGCGAAAGTGCATCACTAAACCCCGAGCAAACAGCGCTTCGAACTGTTGCCCGGGAAGTGGCCAACGATGTGTATGCCCCCCTAGCCGACGAGTGGGATGCCAACCGAACCTTATTTCCGGATGCGGAGATAAAACGTCTGGCTGAACTAGGTTTTCTGGGTATCTGCCTTCCCGAGGAGTATGGGGGTTCTGATGCCCCACTGATGGATGCGCTGATTGTCATTGAGGAATTGGCTAAAGTGTGTCGCCCAGCGGCTTTTCAGGTCTTTGAGGCAAACGTCGGACCGGTGCGGGTCCTCCAGTTTTACGGCACGTCCGCCCAGTGTGAAGCGATTATACCTAAAGTCGTGGCAGGTGAGACAAGTGTGGCAATTGGCATCTCAGAGCCAGACGCGGGTTCCGGAGCGACCGACATGCGCACCTCCGCTCGCCTTGACGGGGATGAATATGTAATTAATGGCACGAAACGCTGGATCTCCGGGGGTGGCCATGCGGGGAACTACCTTCTTTATTGTCGGTTAAACGATTCACCGGGTTCCAAAGCGATTGGCGCCATTCTTGTCTCGGCGGACACCCCGGGACTGAGTTTTGGAGCCCCGGAAAAACTCATGGGTTTCCGTGGCATCGCTTCGGCGGATCTCATCTTCGAAGATGCGCGGGTGCCAAAAGAAAACCTCGTGATCTCGGCAGGCGGATTTAAGAAACTATTTGGCGTATTTTCAATTGAACGAATGGGAAATGCAACGATGAGTCTGGCCCTGGGACAGGCTGCTTTGGAAAAAACAATTGCCTACACGCAGGAGCGGGAACAGTTTGGTCGACCAATTTACGAGTTCCAAAATGTTCAACAGAGCGTGGCTGACATGGCAATAGATGTGGAAGCAGCGAGACTTTTGATCAAGAGAGCTGCACTGACCGCGGGGAATGGATTACCTGATACCTATGAAGTCTCTTTAGCCAAGGTCTATTCCAACGAGATGGCAAAGAGGGTCACGGACATGGCGATGCAACTTCATGGTGGCAATGGATATACGGAAGAGTACGGGATTGAAAGACTACATCGTGATTCGCACGGGTGGGCCATTGCCGGTGGCACACCTGCAATGCAACGAATCCGCATCGCATCCGAAATTTACGGCAAAACAATTAATCAACGATCCTCATAGTGATTTAGGAGTCTCGCGGTGACTGAACAACTCTTTGAACTCCCTGAAAGTTACTTGGCAATTATTGAGGAGACGAAAAAGGTAGCTCAACAGGTCGCGCCGCATGCACATCGTGCAGACGAAGCCGATCATTTCGATCCCGATGTGCGGCAAATCTTGGCAAAAAGTGGGTTGTGCAGCCTTACCGTACCGAAAAAATTTGGGGGAAGGTTCGAAGAGGTTGACTCGCTTGCAGTAACTGTTGTCAGAGAGCAATTAGCCTACGAATCAGCGCACGTCGATTCGATGTTTTGCATGCAAGGGATCGGCTCTTATGCACTAGCTCAAGGCGGTAGCCCCACATTGCAAGAAGCATGGTTACCGGCAGTTGGGCGACTGGAATCCATCGCAGCTTTGGGTCTCACCGAACCTGATGTGGGCTCTGATCTGCGAGCTATCACGACGACAATTGAGGTTGAAGGAGATCTCCTTCGCATCAATGGGCACAAGTCTTTTATAACGAATGCGGGTGATGCAGACTTTTACACGATGTTGGGTAAGGAGACTGTGGATGGTGAGATCGCATATTCGTTAGTCTTAATTCCAGCGAGTACCCCAGGGCTTTCAGTCAGCCATCCGCACCAAATCATAGCTCCTCACGTACTGGGAGACGTAATCATGAAAGATGTGATGGTCCCGAGCAGCCATCGGATTGGGGAGCCCGGCAAGGGTTTTAACCTTGTTCTTGCGACATTGTCTACATTTCGCGTTTCAGTGGCTGGCGCGGCCATTGGTATCGCGCAAGCGGCATTAGATGAAGCAACCAAGCATGCTGCTGGTCGTGAACAATTTGGTGTTCCTCTGGCACGACTGGGTGGAATTCCTGCACAGTTGGCTAACTCGTGGGCTGAGATTGAAATGGCTCGAGCGTTAACGTACCGAGCCGCCGCCGCCTCGGCGAGGGATGCGCGCGCCAACCTTTACCTTTCCTCTTTGGCAAAAGCCGGGGCAACAGAGATGTCCGGACGGGTCGTTGACCGGGCTGTTCAAATAATGGGTCGTTTTGGCATTGTTCGCGGATCAAAAATAGAGCGTTTGTATCGGGAAGCCAGACCGCTGCGCATATATGAAGGTGCAACAGAAGTTATTTACGATTCCTTGTCGAAACAACTCGTCAAGCGAGTCACCGGTTGATAATTGACAGTCACTGCCATGTGTGGCCTGACGACATCGCACCGAAAGTCTTGAGCGCAAAGATAGCCGGCCTTGAACCTATGGGAGATGGAACGGTTGGCTCTCTCCTGGCGAAGATGGACGAAGCCGGAATCGACTATGGGTGTTGCCTCGGGGTAGCCACAGCAGCCAAGAATCTCGAGAAGACGAATGAGTTCATTGGGAGCCTTGATCGCTCCAGGCTCGTGCCGTTTGGAACAATACATCCAGATCGAACAGTGGCGGATAATATGCGTTCACTCCGAGAGAATGAAATCGTCGGCGTCAAATTGCACCCAAACTTTCAGAACCTGGACCTAGCCGATCCGCGTGTGATTGAGATCTGTCATGCAATAGCTCAGGATGGAATTGTCGTCATCACTCATGCAGGGGAGGGCAGCGATGCGGCCGCCACAGACAGGGGTAGTCCTGAAAAAGTGGTTGCACTCGCCCAGTCGGTACCCGATCTCACTCTGATGGCGTGTCATTACGGTGCTTATCACCAACTAGAGCTGGCTGAAAAGATTGTTGTCGGTTCACGTGTAATTCTTGAGACATCGTGGCCACCAACCATGGCTATTCTGAATCCTGACCGGATTCGTGGCATCATAAAGCGCCACGGCGCGGACCAAGTGGTTTTTGGTTCAGACTGGCCCATGGCAGACCCGGGCGCAGAAATCGCCGGAATTCGGGCGCTAGGACTGCCCGAAGACGACGAAAAGAAAATACTTGGCGGAAATCTTGCCCGAATATTAGGGCTCCAGAAGTGACTCGAGAAACTTGCGACACACAGTGGCGAGGGAAAGCACACAGATGAACAATCGGGACGTCTTGTTAGATTCAATTGTCGTGGTCTCGGGCGCCCGGACGCCAATCGGTGGGTATATGGGTGGTTTGTCTTCGACACCCACCTACCGTCTAGGAAGTCTTGCTGTGCAGGCGGCAATTTGGAGAGCGGGAGTCGACCCCGAGGACGTTGATGAAGTGATCATGGGCTGTATCGGGCAAGTTGGCCCCGAGGCGTACAACGCACGCAGGGTGCTTATCGATGCTGGAATATCACTTTCAGCCGCAGCGTATAACGTAAATCGCCTGTGCGGAAGTGGCCTTCAGGCGATCTTGTCAGGTGCGATGCAACTCCAGCTCGGACAGTCAAACGTAGTGGTTGCCGGTGGAAATGAGAATATGAGCGGGCAGCCGTTTCTCGAACCACAGGCAAGATCAGGTGCTAAATTGGGGAATCGAGTGTTGGTTGACGGGACACTTTCGTTGGTGACGGATCCGTGGGGCGACTACCTCATGGGACATACGGCTGAAAATGTTGCCCGGGCATTTAACGTTGATCGTGCCGAGCAGGATGAGTGGGCTGCACGAAGTCAACAGCGAGCAGCAGGCGCCATTTCACGCGGCGCATTCACATCTGAGATTATTTCGGTGGAAGTGGGAAAAGCGAAGGGTCAGACCGAAAGCGTTGGGGTCGACGAGCATCCTCGCCCAGATACTACTTTTGAGGGTCTTTCTCGACTGCGTCCTTCATTTTCTGCAGAAGGAACAGTTACCGCGGGTAACTCTTCCGGCATCAATGATGCAGGAGCGGCCACGGTGTTGATGCGTGAAGTTGATGCACGAGAACGTGGGTTGATTCCACTGGGCCGTTTAGTTGGCTGGGCGAGTAACGGTTGCGACCCTGCAATGATGGGTTACGCCCCTGTAGGCGCTATCAAAACATTGCTGGATCGGTTAGGAATGTCGGTTAAGGATTTAGATGTTGTTGAATTGAATGAAGCATTTGCCGCTCAAGTGATTGCTGTTGTTCGTGATTCCGGGTTGGACCCAGATCGCACCAATCCCAATGGTGGAGCCATTGCCCTAGGCCATCCGGTGGGAGCAACAGGTACGATTTTAACGATCAAAATGCTGCACGACCTTCAAAGTCGAGATCTGGAACGAGGCCTTGTCACCATGTGCATTGGTGGAGGGCAGGCGTTGGCTGCGGTGTTCGAACGCGTGTAAATGTGTTAAAGGTGAGTTCTTATTCTCCGAATGCTGGCCCATCTTTTGGCTTTACGAGCATCAAGCCGACTCTCTCGCAGCGACAAATGAGAACTTGATCCTGGTTGTAGCCACGGTGCTCAAACCACACTATTCCGGAGTCATCTCTACTGGACGAGGCTCTTTTTTTTAAAATAGTGGTCTCTCCGCGCAGCGTATCGCCGTGAAACACTGGGTGTGGGAACTCGATCTTGTCGTAACCTAAATTTCCCAGAGTTGTTCCCATGGTTAATTCAGGAACATGAAAGGCGCCAATGAGCGCCACGGTGAAAAGGCTATTCATTACTCGACGACCGTGAATTGTTGTCTTGGAAAACTCTTCATCTAAATGTAGAGGCTGAACGTTCATAGTAAGCGAAGTGAACATCACATTGTCCATTTCTGTGACGGTGCGAGTTAACGCGTGCTTATATGTTTTACCTTCTTCAAATTCCTCAAAATACAAGCCTCTCATTTTTACCTACTTCCCGTTTCGTAATTGGTGGGCGCGCTCAAGCCATTGAACAGCCTTGTCGTAGTGCGCCTTGTCAATGTGAAGCCCCTGGTAGCGCAGCGCACCGTCACCAGCCGCTACTGCTTTTTCATATGCTGATACTTGTCCTTCGTAGAAATTCACTTCGGTGTCTGAGGGGGTAAAAGCCGTATTTACCACGGGGACATGGGACGGGTGAATGACTACCATGCCTCGATACCCCAATGACTTACCAGATCGGGCGAATTCGTCAAGGCCAACAAGGTCGTCAACTTTTTCCCAAAGGCCCGTAAGGGCATGTACGCCCGCCTCCCTGATCGCGAGCAATACTCGACTTCGTAGGTAGAGCGTTTCCAAGCCACCAGGCGTCCACTCGAAACCTACTTCGCGCGCTATATCAGCGTGCTCAGCCGTAGGCCCAATGACGGCCCCAACTCGAGGTGAGCCGTGCGCGATCTCGCGGACGTTCCAAATGGCGGGTACGGTTTCAATGGGAACGACATATTCAATTCCTGATACGTCATTGCGTCGTTCAAAGTGGTCAACGAGGGCATCTATTTTGGCTAGATCCATTGCGGTTTCAATCTTTGGGACAAAGAGACCCTTTAATCCTGGAATGAGGCAAGTTTCTAGATCGGCACCGGTATTTCCCGTAGAAAGACCGTTTATTCGGACCAGAAATTCGATATCAGGGTGCTCAGCTGAGGCTCGGCTGATTGATTCGGCGACAGTCTCCCGGGCTCGCACTTTGAGGTCCTCTGGTACGGAGTCTTCTAGGTCAAGGACGATTGCATCTGGCTGGACTGCAGCGGCTTTGTCAATCCAAGCAGGTTTGTGGCCAGGCACAAACAAAAGTGATCTATACGGGCCCATTAGTTACCCTTTCGCATTTGTGCGGTTGCTTCCGACTCTTAGGCCAGTATGGGACACAACTGCACACAATTATTGCCCGACCGACGTACATCTATCTTTGATAATAATACACATCAATCCAGTAAAATGCCACACATGCCCCCATATTGGGCGGCTCCACACCCCGCTGTTTCATCCAAGTGATGCTTCCCCCCTCCGAAAATTTTTATTGGGCCGGATGAATTCAAGTCCAGCTCTTACCCCAAGCCAAATTGTATGGAGGCTGAAAGAACGCTCAGGAGAGCGAATGAGCGGGGATATGGGCTTGCTATCAAGTGGGCACGAATCTGGCTTGCACAAAACTGACGGGTTCGCAGGTGTCCCACGCGGACCTGAAAGATAGGCACTTAGTGGGCCAGCATTAGCCATCTGCGAGAGCCGTAGACCACGTAAATTGTGAGCAACA
>JAPKAV010000026.1 GCA_028825115.1 Candidatus Nanopelagicales bacterium
CGGGTAAAGAAAAAAGGCCGAGTATCGTTCACTACTTCCGTTGCAGCGGACCAATGGGTAACGGTCTGGGACAACGAGGATGAACTTCTCGTGGAGTGGAACGTCCTAGAGCAGTAGTCATTCCCCCGATTGTGTGCGCTTCACCTGTGTCCAGTGTCACCTAGTGGTACTCCGCCGCAGTGAAAATGTTCGCACTTGCCCCCAGGTTACTTTCCCCCTACCCAGTCACGATAAATATGTGGGTGGGGATGAATTGTGGGTGATGTCCATCTCTGTCTCATGCCGATGGCCCTCATTCGCAGATGGTCAGAGGGCCTTGACCCTCATGGACGGTTCTTCGCCCCCCAAGGCCAATTGTGATTCATAGATTCAACTTCACTCATTTCGACAATCCCCGGTAGTGAACTAGGCTAAACTCATTCACGAACGAATAAATTTCTAGTCCAAGGAGTCTGGCGTGGAAGACAGGCAACTACTTGGATGGATGAATCATTGAGTTTATCCCACGTTTGCGATGTTCATCGCATTCTTCATGATTTTTGCGCCAATTTTTGCGTTCGTTTCCGTGTCAAAATGGTGGAGTGACAATGCGGGAGTCGATCAAGTTATTCAGACAGGTCTACTGTTTGTTCTTATTGCCGTCACACTCTTTACACTCCTAATGGCCTGGGGACTGATAGTTGATATGAAGGCGTTGGCGTCATCCATGTCACCGGAGTTGGCGTCATCGAACTTTGGCAAAACATTCAAAGGGTTCGTTGCTTTTGGTGTGGCCTTCACGATTCTGATCTTGGGTACGGCAGTTGGGTTGGGGCTTTTAGTTTTCAGCGCGGCTTTCCGCAGCTAAGACCTTTTGCGGGAGATTCACAAAGCCGCGGATCACGATGACGAAGTCACCAGACTCGGTCAATTGCGATGGCCTCTTACGTAATCCGCTAAGCACAATCTGCGATTTCGCCATCATAAATGTCCGTGATTTCGCGACGCGTTTCGCGCGGGACAATTTCACGCCCGGCTTGATCACGTAACCATTAGCCTTCTTGGGGAAAAAAATCCACTCAAGGAACAAACCCATCAGCTACTCCTGGCCCGTCGGTTGGGCTCCTATGTTGCGGGGGTCTTGGTTAACATCGCTTCATCTAAGCACAAGTGCTTCACCTAAGCGCAAACTAAAGTGCAGCCTTAGCCGTAAGAAAACATCGAGACTGTCATCGCTGTGTGCGTGGCTGAGTTTGGAAGTTGACTGCTCAGAGCGTGATCTACGCTCAAAGGGGTGGGTATGCACGGGTGCGCCCGTAGGGATTCGAACCCCAAACCTTCTGATCCGTAGTCAGATGCTCTATCCGTTGAGCTACGGGCGCCGAACGTATGCAATGCAAAAGTCTAGCGAGAGCATGCGCACACAGCGGAGGCGGAGGGATTTGAACCCTCGATGGGGGTGAACCCAAACCGCATTAGCAGTGCGGCGCCATAGACCACTAGGCGACGCCTCCACGCCAATCCCAAACCAAGTTTCCAGTGACGTACCAGGACAAAGGCCGAAAGCAGCCCGCTGAGTCTAATGCCTGATCATTTAGGGCACACTTGCCGGTCATGGGCAGTGCTGCGGGACATGACGAGACCTACACGCTCGCGATCGATTGCGGTGGTGGGGGTATCAAAGGGTCCGTGCTCGATGCCACCGGAACCATGCGAAGCGCACCTATTCGAATTCCCACCCCGTACCCATTAAGTACCGACCTCTTCGTGTCAACATTGCTCGATTTAGCGCACCAGCTACCCGCAGTTCAACGCGCAACCGTCGGGCTGCCAGGAATGATTCGCCATGGTGTGGTGATCACAACCCCCCATTACATCACTCGATCCGGCCCGCGTTCGAAAATTGTTCCCGAGCTAGTGGGGCAATGGGAAAACTTTGATGCCCGGACGACCCTAACGAAGGCATGGAATATGCCCACGATCGTTCTCAACGACGCCGAAATTCATGGAGCGGGTGTGATCGCCGGGGCAGGGCTTGAGCTTGTACTCACCCTAGGTACCGGACTGGGCAGTGCCATATTTGACGGTGGGGTTTTAGCACCCCATTTGGAACTCTCACAAGCTCCCGTTCGATGGGGGCTCTCCTATGACATGTATATCGGTGATCATGAACGAAAACGACTAGGTGATGCGCTGTGGTCACGCCGGGTTGCTCGCGCCATCGATGTCTTGCGGCCAGTGTTTCTATGGGACCGGTTGTACCTCGGTGGTGGAAATGCTCGCGCACTCACGCCCAGTGCGACCGCGCGACTCGGTGACGACGTTGTTATTGTGCTTAATACGGCTGCGCTGGTCGGCGGTGCTCGGGTTTGGCAACTTCCCCAACCATAAGAATGACACAACAATAAGGAGTCTCGTGAAGGTTTCCGCTTACTCTGCAGCAAATGCAGGTGCACCACTAGAACCCACCACCATTGAACGCCGCGATCTGCGACCCCACGATATTTTGATTGACATAAAGTTTTCGGGTATTTGCCACACGGATATCCATCAAGCCCGAGAAGAATGGGGTCAAGCAATCTTCCCCATGGTGCCAGGTCACGAAATCGCGGGAGTCGTCACCGAAATTGGCTCCGCCGTCACAAAATTCACGGTCGGCGATCACGCCGGTGTGGGTTGCTTTGTCGACTCTTGCCGAGACTGTGAAAACTGCACGGCCGGTCTTGAGCAATATTGCCAAGGTCACCTGAGCGTTACCTACAACGGCCGCGAAGCCGATCAAAAAACACCCACCTATGGCGGCTACTCAACTGCAATAGTTGTAGACGAAAATTACGGCCTCAAGATTCCTGCGAGCCTAGGGCTTGATGTTGCCGCGCCGCTAATGTGTGCCGGCGTCACGCTGTACTCCCCGTTACACAACTGGGGAGCTGGCCCAGGAGTGCGCGTAGGCATTGTTGGACTTGGGGGATTGGGGCACATGGGTGTCAAAATCGCGCACGCAATGGGTGCTGAGGTGACACTGATTAGCCACTCGCCCCACAAAGAAGCAGATGCGTTACGGCTCGGCGCAGATTACTTCCTGTTGTCATCGAACAAAGAAGCGATGAAAGCCGCACGGTACTCGTTCGATCTGATTATAAACACTGTCTCGGCTAATTTGAATCTCGACCAATACCTTTCGCTACTCACCCTCGATGGCGCCATGGTGATGGTGGGACTCCCACTGGACGCCCTATCTGTGCGGACTTTTTCTTTGACCGGGGCCAGGAGAAGCTTGGCCGGGTCAAATATTGGCGGGATCCAAGAAACCCAAGAAATGCTTGACTTCTGCGCCGAGCACGGATTTGGATCCGACGTTGAGGTGATCGACGCCAAGGACATTGATACTGCCTGGGAACGCGTGGTGAACAGCGACGTGAAATACCGATTCGTGATCGACACTTCGACGATCTAAACCCTTTATGTGATTCGCGCTCTAATTGCCATCAATCCCTGACGGTTGTGCCGCAAGATCAGCAGAAAAGACGTGTTGCCACAAATCTGAATCGCGACGAAGACCACGGTCAAGTACCACGGGTTGAAAAATGCGATCGGGATCCAGCTAAAGAGCGAGATCCAGTGGACCCATTCGGCTCTGCGCAATTCAATTAAATATAAATCTATGTGCGCGACATCGCGACTGGGTAATTGATCCTTGGCTGCGCCACCGAAAGCTGCCCCAAGTTCAGGCAATGATTTTGCCAGTTTGTGCGTTTTCATGGCCCTAAAGAATTGTGGGGTCTCCCACGGAGCGAGGTGCAGCGGTCCAAAATCTCGGGTGAGCCATTTCCCGCGCCAGCGCGGTGCCGTTGCTCCAACGCCAATAGATATACCGGCAACAATCACAATATCGATCACGATCAAGAAGGCGAGCCTGAGCATGCGCCCGAGCGTATCTTGCGAAAATCTGTAAAAAGCGATGGTCCCGCAAGTGCGAAGGTCCCCGGACGCAAACCATTTCCCGTCCCGGGACCTTGTCGTGTGCGGCGAGGGAGGGATTTGAACCCCCGGAGAGTTTCCCCTCGGGCGCTTTCAAGGCGCCTGCATTCGGCCGCTCTGCCACCTCGCCTGGTGTGTGAGCGGGTCAACTCTAGGGGACACCTAAAAAAAGATTTTAGATACTGCATCCAAAGTGGCCCTTTCCCTAGTCGAGGGGGTAGCGGTTGGAAAAACCCCGACCGTGAAATATCCCAATCACAAGGAGAAGCATGACAACCTCTCGAACTAAGAACCGACTACGCGCTTCGGCGATCATCGCCGGAGCCATGATTGTCCCCGCGGGCCTATTCGCGGCCCCAGCAACGGCAGCAGATGACGCCACCGTTTCAGTCCTACACGCAATTCCCGCAGGATTGGGTGTTGACGTCGTCGACGTCTACGCCGGTGATTCACTGCTGATCGACGACTTCACCCCAGGATCCCTCGAGACCTTGGTCATTCCCGCCGGGAGCTACGACTTGGGCGTGTACGGTGATGGTTCAACCCCAGCAGACAGCGACGCTGTTCTTTCAGCAATGGGAGTTGAAGTACCTGCCGGAGCCAATGCAACCGTAACCGCAAACCTTGATGCAAGCGGGAGCCCAGCATTAAACGTCTATGTCAACGACATCAGCGAAGTAATGGCCGGTAACTCTCGTTTGACCGTTCGCCACATCGCAGCGGCACCAGCGGTTGATATCCGCGCAGATGGCAACGTAATCGCAACCAACCTGGTCAACCCAGACGAGGCAATCGTTGAAGTTCCTGCCGGTATGTACGTTGCTAACGTTGTCCTAGCCGGAACCGACACGGTGGCAATAGGACCAGCAGACCTTGATCTGACCGAAGGAACCAACACAATCGTGTACGCATGGGGCTCAGCAGAAGCTGGCAACCTTGCCCTGGCCGTTCAGACAATCGACGGCCTTGACGGAATGCCCGGTGGGGTGCCAGCCGGTGGCGGAGCAGCTTTCGGTGGCGGAACCAACTCAGCCCTGCTTGCAGCTGGTCTCATAACGGTCGCTGCAGCCGGTGTTGCCGGTGCCGCAGTTCGCTTGAACCGCAGCCGCGCGTAAATCAACAGTTCACATCAATAGCTAACTGATGAAAACCAAGCCCCGCCCCGCTCAGATTGTGCTGGGAGTCAGCTTCCTCCTGCTAATCAGCTCTGCGATCTGGTTCGTGGTGGCGGGGTTTGGTTCATCAGGCAACCAAGATTCGGCCCAGATTGACCCTGCGGGCATCTCCCGCACCGATACAACTCAAGAGAGTGTCGATTCACCAGAGCAACCCGCACCAAATCGGATCGGTGAAGTCGTTCCTCAAAGTCAAGCATTAATCGGCTCTGTTCCTATTTGGCTTGAGATCCCGGCAATCGGTGTTCGCTCAGAAGTAATCCCCGTCGGTGTTGACCAAGACCGACAGGTGGAGATCCCGGAGGACATTTCACAGGTTGGCTGGTACCGCTTCGGCGCAACCCCAGGCACCGGCGTTGGTTCAAGTGTGATTGTTGGTCACCGCGATGGACGCAATTTCAGGCTTGGGGCCTTCTACGCACTCGAAAACTTGACGGTCGGAGACCCGATTTCAGTCACAAATGAAGCTGGGGACCTTGTCACTTATCAAGTCACGGGCGTCGAGAGCATCAACAAGTCCAAGCTTCCCTTGCAGGAACTCTTTAGGGAGGACGGGGCGGAAACCTTGACTCTTATTTCCTGCATTGGCTACTACGAGCCAGGTGTGGGCTACGAGGCCAACATTATTGTGAGCGCAGAGCCAGATTCTTCCTCGTATGCTGTCCCTACGGATTCGACAGAATCATCAACGTGATGCAGACTTCAGTCAATGGGCTACCAACGAGTCACACTCGGGCAGCGCAGGTTTTCAGCGTGAAGGAGACAGCAGATCTAGAGTTGACCGAGCGGTTCGTCGCCGGTGATGAAGGCGCCGTCCGCGATATGTATGAGCGTTGGTCCAGCTTGGTCTACACGATCGCATTTCGATCAACCCGCAACTCTGAAGATGCAGCGGACGTCACCCAGTCGGTTTTTGTCTCAGCTTGGAAGGGTCGAGCCGGATTTGACCCAAATGCGGGCGCATTACCCGCCTGGTTGCTAGGAATTTGTCGTCGCAAAATTGCTGACTTTTATTCGGCCAAGGTCCGCGTCGAGATCGCCGCAACCCAAGCCGTCGAATCTGACGGCTCGGAGCCGATCCACCAAGTTGACACGGTGTCGATCGACACGATCGTGGACCGGGTCGTTTTGGCCGATGAGCTAGGCCGACTCGGTGACCCACAACAAAAAATTATGGAACTTGCCTTTTTCAATGATCTGACCCATATTCAGATTGCTAGTGTTCTCGACCTACCCTTGGGAACTGTAAAAAGCCATATTCGTCGGTCACTTGACCGACTTAAAGCACGATTGGAGGCGACCAGTGTCACACCTTGACCCCGACACCATTGCACTGATCGCCATCGGCGAGAGTGCTTTACCCAGCGATATTGAGCATGTCCGCGGATGCCTGCCGTGCCAAGGAGAACTCGATGAACTCACGGCGGTTGCGTCTTCGGCGCGCGCAGTCAATTCAGAGGATCGACCGGTTGATGCACCCGCGCAGATCTGGGATCGGATTGAAGCGGAGTTGGCAGCGGATTCTCGGACCATTCCTGCGCCCGTAACACCACAGGTTCATCGTAAAAGCCGTGCCATGTTTGCCCTGGCGGCAAGTGTTGGCATCCTCATCGGCGGACTGGGCACCTACACGGTGGTCGCTTCTAACTCAGCAAATCCAAGCCCGACCCTGGTTGCGCAGGCGGCTCTGGAGCCGTTGCGCGGCGTCACGGAGCCCGCTGTGGCATCTGTTCAGCAGATTGATGGCCGGGAAGTGCTTTACGTTCAAGCTTCGGGACTTCCTGCAACCGACGGCTTCTACGAGGTGTGGCTACTCGCACCGGATTCCTTGGACATGATCTCGATCGGGATGCTCGATGCGAGCGAAGGGGGGAAATTCCCGTTACCGGCCGGAATTTATTTGGCAGCTTTTCCTGTTGTTGATATTTCCCTGGAACGCTTTGATGGAGATGTCACACATAGTACCGACAGTATTTTGCGCGGCACACTCACTATCTGAGCATGGGATCAATCGCGCTATTCGGCGATTTCAATCGGTAGATCTACTTTGTCGGCTTGCTTTCGGTCCAGAATGAAACCGACAACTGTCAAGCCAAGGGACACGGCAACAACGCTGGTGACAATTTCTGCGACGCTGTTGTGACGCCAACCGACCACAATTACTGCGAGCACCGCTAACGCGCCCCACACCGCTAACACTGCCTTGCGGTCTTGTGCTGCCAACCGGGCGTAGAGAAGCACTTGAACGAGCGCGAAGGCTGAACCTTCAAGTGCAAACAGCCACGCCTCACCACCAAGATCGGTGTATTGAGATCCACCTAAAATACTTATGATCATGTCTCCTGCGAACACGCTTGCGAGTGTGATGACAACACCGACCATCGTGGTGAGCGCCGTTGCAATGTAGAGAGCGCGGTGCGAATCGCCGCCGCTCATTTTTGGGAAAAGAACAATGATGATGGCATTCGGCAGGAAAAAAGCTATTTTGGCGAGGAGCACGCCGACCGAATATTCACCCGAGAGGTCTTCGGTCAGAAAGACTCGAGCGAGTAGGACATCAATATTTGTCAGGGTAAACAGCACTATTAGTGCGTGGGCAATATGGCCGAACTCAATGCCAATTCCATCTTTAAGCTTCGAACTAAATGTTTTCGGCGAAATGAGTTGATGGGCGATAGCCGCACCGACTGCGCAACCAATTAAGACTCCGAAACCCACTCCAGTAACACTCTGGAAAACCACCACGCCGATAATTCCGCCAAAAGCCCGGCATGCGGTGTTGGCAATGAACGCAATGGACAGCTTGATGTGTTCCTCGCGCCCTTGGGCAATGCCCATGGCAGCAGAGCCGATCACCACGAAGCCCAGGGAAGCCACTCCGGTAAAAACGGCCAGGATCGGGATGGCGAAAATAACGCTGATCGGCCAGGAAAGGATTAACGCCCCGATCAGAATTGCGAATGCCGTGAAAATAGAGAGTCGGATTGCTTGGCCCTCGACATCCTCGCGGTCCGTCGCCGATGCGGTCGAAACGCGCCTGGCGGTCAACGCTTGGGTGGAAATACCCAGAGTCGCGACGATCACAAGCAGTCCCAGGAGTGCACCCAGTGCCCCAAAGTCGGCCGGATCCAGGATTCGGGCCGAGACCATGCTGAGTAAGTAGGCGGTGCCATTTCCCAGCAGTGTGGCCACACCGACAAAGATCATGCCTTTTGCGACTACGGTCCGTGACGAAGCGGAATGTTCAACTGGGCGATCCACGGGCGTCAGCCTACCCACGCATGTGATCTGATTCGAGAAGCACCGCAACCCAACCGGCCCCAAAACGGCCGATCGAACGACGATTGTTACCAGTCCATTCCATGGGGGATGGTAAGTGACTTATGTCACAGGCTTGTAGCGACTAAGTCCGATAAACGGTCGTTACACTTCCGTTATCTTTTAAATCAGCCTAGCGTCACAACCTTGCACTTGTGGCTGAGATGAATTTGAGAACAAATTAAGATCAACCACAGACTTACTTTCGGGCTACATCCACAGCACGCCCACAGAGGGTAAGCCACCGAGTCGGGGGACTAGGAGACCAATTGCTTTCCCAACCGAATACCGCGCCCGCTTCCCTGGGTTCGGAATCGAACACAGCACCCAATGCGCAGCCGAACGCTCGATCACGACCGCAGGTCCTTTCCCGCGTTGCCCGGCTGGCCACCATCATTGTCACTGCAATCGGCTTGGTCGCCACGACATCTAGTGCTGCCCACTCCAACCAAGCCATGGCGCCCGCACAACTTGGGCAGGGCGCCGACCGGGTTGCGGCACCTGGCGAATTAAGGGTGCGCTCAATTGCCGCGACCAAAAATGAGTCGACCCGGCTGAGCAAGGCCAATCGGACGGCCCGAACAAAAGCCCACGTTCAAGTGGTCCGCGACAAACTTGTGAAATTCGCCCGCAAACAAGTCGGGGACCCCTATCGGGCTGGCCACGCCGGTCCGGATGCCTTCGATTGCTCGGGCTTGGTGCGCTATGTCTTCAAGAATATTACGGGCAAGACGCTCCCCCATTATTCGAAAGCCCAATACAGCCAGGTCACAAAGGTCAAGAAGAGCAATGCCCAACCGGGTGATCTCGTGTTCTTTTTTGAGCAAGGCGCCCATCACGTGGGCATCTACATTGGCAACGGGAAAATGATCGATGCTCCTCGAACTGGGGAACATGTCCGAGTAAGTCCGATCTCAGGATCCTGGTGGGGCCGGTCCTACACCGGTATAGGGCGGATCCTTGTTGCCTGAGCCGCTCGCGGCAAGTTCACGCCAGGTTCACGCCAGGGGTTGAGCAATAAGTGAGCTGTAGTCCTCAACCGTGGCCGGACGATCCAGCAACCTGCCATCGGGGAGAGGAACCGCGACCGCAGAGCCGGTTTGGTCAACAAATGCCACCGTGCCCAGTCCTTCCCCGGTAATGCTGAGCACTAACTGACCCAAAACCAGCACCTGCTCATTGGGTGGCAGGGCCGCGAACTCAGGTGAAAGCGCAATATTTACGTCGCCAGGGTTGACGCTTTCCGTGACTTCATCAGGGAAGACAGAAATCAGGGGCAAGCCGGTCAGTGGATCCACTGCCACAGTGCGCAACTGCTCATCTTCTGGTGGTCCAGCAACGAGCCCTGCCACAACTGCTTCCGCACTGTTAGCGGGCTCAACAGCGGTGAGCACCGGCACCAAGCCAGCGTCCCCGGCGAACCATAATTCCACCGGATCCGAAGTCACGGTAGGGCTTGGCGCAACACTTTGGGAGTCAGTGAGACTGGGACTGGGACTTGCCGGCAAAGCCGGCGGGGCGATCACCCCACTAGCAAGGGGCTTTGCAAGATCTTGGGTTGGCACCCCACAAGAAACCAAGGCCATACACACGGCGGCCGTTCCACTCCAGGCCGCAATACACCGCAACGAAATATTTCGATTAGACCAGCACCTATTCATCAACATCCTCCGGTTCAATCGCAACCGGGATTTCCATGACAAAGCGAGCGCCGTGCGGATCAACACTTTCGACGCGCAGTTCCACATCAAGAAGATGCGCCTGCTCGATCGCAATCGCTAAGCCAAGGCCTGCCCCGGACGTCTCCTTGGCATCTTCACCCCGGGTGAAAGGCTCAAAGAGCTTGGGCACTTCATCCACCGGGATCCCTGGTCCGGCATCTTCGACCGCAACCACAATGTGCCCGGGGTCTGAATCGGAAATCCTGGCAATACGAATTGCGGTTACTCCCCCACCGTGCCGATTCGCATTGTCGATCAAGTTCCCCACAATGCGCTCGAAGCGACGGGTGTCAGTTGTGATCGAGTGATCACCATCGTCCTCGACGTGAATCAAATCTTCTGGCAAGCCACGCACGTGAATTGCATCTAGACATAAAGTCGTGACGCTGACGGTTTCTTTCAGCAATGGATCGTCATTGCCGATCCGGCTTATTTCCAACAAATCCAGCAGCATCTGGGACATGCGCGCCGTTTGGGTGTGCAAAGTGCCAATGAGTCGCTGCTCGCGTTCGGGGAGGTCATCAAGGTTTCGCTCAAGAAGTTCTGCCGTACCAACAACCGCGGTCAACGGCGATCGCAGTTCGTGGGACACGTTGGCACTGAATCTTTGTTCACGTTTGATACGTGACTGCACCGATTCGGCCATACCGTTAAATGAGGCGGCAATCGGATCAAGGTCGGGGTCGCGCGTCAATTGGATCCTTGTTGAGAACTCGCCACTTGCGATCCGCCTGGCACCGGCACCCAGTCGCAGCAGTGGGCGAATAATTCGGGCAAATGTGTAGCGGCCGATAAAGATTCCAATAATTCCAGCGAAAAGAGTCTGGATCAGGAGCAGCCAACCACCAATTGTCAATACTAAATCCAAATCTCGAAGCGGAAACACTTCAACATAAACGCTGGTGTCCAGCTGGATCGCAACAAGTAAATACTGCTCGTCGCCAATAGTCGTTCGCTGTTGCGCACCGCCGTCTTTTGATGCGATCGACAGTAACGAGGCGGGGAGTGAGGCCGGGGGGACGGTCACGCCAGAGGTGTACCACACACCTTGAACTTGAATCATGGGTTGAGACGTTCCCACAGAGGGAACTTGCTCAAGGGCTGTGACCGGCGCTAGGTCAGCGGCCAAAGATGCATCCACCGAGCGTGAGTCCAGCACTGCGCGGGTAATTGCCGAGTCTTCACGCTGATTGAGCAGATACCAGCGGGCAACAGAATAAGTAGCACCGGAAACAGCGCCCGCAATAACAAACGAAAGCAAACCAAATGCTAACGCGACTCGGGCTCTTAGTCCGAAACGCATTTAAACTTTCATTCGGTAACCAAAACCCCGAACGGTCAGGAGAAGTTCGGGGGTAGCCGGATCCTCCTCAATTTTATTGCGCAACCGGTAGATCAAGTTGTCAACAACGCGTCCGTCACCAGCATTTCCGTAACCCCACACCTTGCGCAATAGGTGGTCACGACTGAGAACCCGGCCTTGGGCGCCAATCAACTCGGCAAGTACATAAAACTCGATGCGTGAGACTGCAATCACTTCACCATTACGGACTACTTCTGCGGTGTCCGTGCGTAATTCAATCGGCCCACAGACCATGGACTCGGCCACGTCATCTTCTTGGGTGACGCGTCGAAGTTGAGTGCGGATCCGCGCCATAAGTTCCTTAGCCACAAACGGCTTGGTCACGTAGTCGTCGGCACCGGCTTCCAAACCAGCAACGACGTCGTGGCTATCCGTTTGGGCGGTAACGATCACAATCGGCACCGCACTGGTCGCCCGGAGCGAGCGCACCAAGTCAAGTCCGTGGATTCCCGGCAGTCGCAGGTCAACCAGCACCACATCGGGCTGCTCATCTTGGACAATAACCAGCCCCTGCTCGGCGGTTACCGCCTCAAGGACTCGATAACCCTCGTCTTCAAGATTCGTGCGTAGAACCATGCGGATTGCATCGTCGTCCTCGACGACCATGACGGTGCGAATCATGTCTCTATATAACCGTTCCGACTCGACAATTGGGTTAGTGACCGGGATTACTGTGAGCCCATTCTAGCCCGCTCAACAGTCGCGACTCAATCACTTTGAGACATAAAAACGATATTTCTGAGATTTAACGATGCCCGGCGGCAGATCAGCCGATAATCCCATCGACAACGAACTTGGCAAATGCCAATGAACTGGTCCAGGCCGGGGATACGGCATTGAGGATATGTGTTGATCGCTCCCCGGGTTCAACCACAAAGTCCATCTCGAGTTTGCCGGTGGGCACGTGGAGTAACTGGGCCCGAACCCCCGGTCGACCCTTTTCCATGAAATCGCTCGGCCGGACCGAAGGTGCCAGCAATTTTGCCCGGTTCACCAGATGTTTTTGTGAATACTTGGGCAGTTCCGTGCGAATCAAGCCCAGCACGTCGTGCTCTTTACTAGCCAGGAAGCGGGGGAACGACCGGGCGACGCCGGCCAGTTCTCTGGCACTGAATCCAGACACGACTCCATAATCTTCCCGCCACAGGGAAGGGATTGCCGTTGGTCCAATTTTTGCGCGGCCATTGACCGTCACGGTCAAGTGAACCCCTAAGAAAGGGTTCCGGGAATCGGGGACCGGATAAATGTGGCGCTTGAGTTGCCCTGATGGCCAATTTCCGTACCAATACAGACCCTTAAATGGCAACATGCGGTAGTCGGTACCCACATCACACCAGTGGGCAATCGTGTCGGCATAAAGCCCCGCCGCATTAATCAGATGCCCACATGAAATCTGGTCACCGTTTTTTAATGTCACGCTACCGGGAGCAACCGCCACGACCTCGGCACCCATCACCAGCTCACCGCCCCGATCGCGCACCCGCTGCGCCAAAGCGCTCACCACTTCCGCTGGATTGGCGACACCGGTTGTCGGAGACCATAAAGCCGCAGAAACGGTTCGAGCCAAAGGCTCCAGCTCGCGCAACTGTTTCACATCAATGCGCTCAAGTTCAACCCCGTTGGCGACCCCTCGCGTATACAAGGTGTCCAACGCGGGGAGCTGCTCATGGCTGGTAGTGACCACAACTTTGCCCGGATCTTTGACGGGCACACCGGCCTCAGCGCAAAACTCACGCAGCATCTTGTTGCCGTCCCGAGTCAGTCGGGCTTTAAGCGTGTCCGGTGCATAATAAAAACCCGCATGCAATACGCCGCTGTTTCGACCCGAAGCGTGCAATGCCACCTCATACTCTTTTTCCAGAATGATTACCGAATTGCCGGGGTAAACTTCCAGCCAGCGATTGGCTAAGGCCAACCCGACCACACCCGCACCAATGACTACTAAATCTGCCGAGCGTTTCACCCAGTATCTCTTAAATGCTGATCAATCCTTACGGCCAGAACCGGTTCGGGTTTCGCCCCACTCACGCGGTCGAGCACGTGAACGTTACGAACCATGACCAATGTTGATTTGGAACTCGCGTCATATTTTTGGGTTAAACCCGGATTGTGATTGACATTAATTTTGACAACTTCACGTGAGCCGGCATAACGCTCGGTAAGTTTTTCAAGGATCGGGGGGGGCATGCGGCACAGGCCGCAACCTGGGCAGACCGTTATGCACGAGACAGATTGAACATAATGAAAGGCCATGACCTAAGAGTAGTTCACTCAATCCGCAGGAGCGACACGATAACCTCAACCATTGGGTTCACTATACGAACTCGCATGGGCATCGCCACCACACGCTCGCGCTCCCCCAACCCCAAACCGGCAGGGGTAACACCGCAATCCGATACAGTTAAGTTGAGGCACTAGTCGCTGTCAGCAGCCCGCTATCAGGAGGAAGTGAATGTCGATCAAGTCACCTCTGCCAGACCTCAACATCGTGGTCACCGGCGGCGCTAGACCACTTGGCACAAAAATCCCGCACTTGAGCATCGCCAAACGTTCCCCTCGTCTCACGGTGATTTTTTCTCGAGATGAACCTAAGCAACTCGAGCTCTAGTCACATGAGCGACGCAGCACTTGGCATGGACGGACTGCTCACTTGGAACCAGGCACGTTTGGTCTCCCATGCCGCCGGAAAACCACTTCAATTTGCCACGGCTCGACTGGATGAATCCCATGGCTCCTTGCTCGGTGAAGCATTAGTCACCCTTGCCGATGAACCCAGTGTTGATGTTGCCCAATTCGACGGCTACGCCTTGTGCGCGGGGGGACCCTGGACCCTGATTGATCTTTCCCCCGATGTTGCCCTTCCCCAGCGCTATGGGACCAGGCTGCGCGCATTCGAGCCCGTCCCACCGCACACCGATGCGGTTTTGCCATTCTTACAAGGACAACTCGTCGAGATTCAAGCGGACGAGCATCAAGTCATTGCCTTTGATCCACTCAATGGGACACCCGATGAGAATGCTCGTCCTGAATTTGGCTCTGGGATTATTCGCCAAGCGGCGATCGCAGGTGCCGGACGCGAACTCGTTCCCGCAGACTCGCTCGTTACCCCGCACGTAATTTCACTCGCTGCCGCGGCCGGGTACGACCATCTGCGCATTTGTCGACCACCTGTGGTCAGCACTCTCATTATTGGAGAGTCCCTGCTTGACCAAGGATCCCCCCGAGGCGGCCGAGTGCGTGATGCCTTAGGCATCAGCATTCCGGCATTTGTGGGCGCCCTAGGTGCGAGGGGAAACCCACATGTTCGAGCATCTGAAACAAAGGATTTACTTCTTGAAGAGATTGAAGATTCACACGCAGACCTGCTGATCACAACCGGTTCAACTGCTCCGGGTGGAGAGAACCTGCTGCGCACCGTGTTACGCGACCTCGCTGCCCATTGGCTCATTGATGGAGTGACCATGACACCGGGTGCACAGGTCCTACTCGCTCGACTACCCGATGGAAAATTACTTCTCGGCCTTCCCGGTGATCCACGAAGTGCGTTGGCGGCGTTAATAACTATCGCGCCACCGCTGATTGCGGGGCTGCGGGGTGCCGCGTGGGTTGAGAGCACCCACACTGCAGTGTTAATGGGCGAAACCCCATTTCCCGACTACGCAGAAGACACCACGATCGTTCCCGTTCGAGTCAGCACTAGCCCGGCCGGGCGGACGGCGCAGGTCCTGGGAGCTGACGGCCCAGCGGGCCTCAGCGGTGTAGCCGGCGCCACTGATTTCGCCATCGTTTCACCGGAGATGGGGTCACCGGGCGATGTTGTGCTCACTATTTCCCCATTCGGTGCGTGAAACACAAGTGAGTAGGGGGATCGGGCTCCCGACCTCCTCGGTGGGAATCCTCGACCCGATATCTGCCTACCGGCCACACGATCAGGGATTGCTGGCATGATTAAGCGCGTGCGAGGCGAAGCGGGTTGTAATGGATGACACTCTCGGTCGCCGATACAAGCGATCACTTGAGGACCACGAGGGTGACGGCACCGAAGAGTCTGCCCGTTCTTTACTCTTTCGGGGACGCAAACTCAGCCCGATCAAGAACGTAATCCTTCGGATTGGGGTGGCCGCGGCCACACTCGTAATCACGGCAATGGTTGTGTACTTTGAGCGTGCGTGTTATGCAGACGGTGGGGTCATCGGTGAACTCACCTGGATCGATTCCTTTTACTACGCAACCGTAAGCCTTTCCACGACCGGCTACGGTGACATTGTTCCGATCTGTGAATCGTCTCGTGTTGTAAACGTACTGGTCATTACGCCACTGCGTTTCCTTTTCTTAATCGTGCTTGTAGGAACCACTATTGAAGTACTCACCAAAAAAACTCGAACTGAAATCCGGTCCCGGCAATGGAGGAAGAAAGTGGAAAACCACACAATCATCATTGGTTACGGAGTTAAAGGCCGTAGCTCGGGCAAAGCCCTACTCGACGCTGGCTACGACCCAAACACAATCGTTGTTGTTTCCCCAGATCGAGAGTCTTGTGATCTGGCAACCCGCGATGGTCTCGTTGCATTCGTCGGCGATGGCCGACAAGAAGAAGTACTTAAAGATGTATCCATCGAAGGGGCCGGCCAAATAATTGTTGCCACCAACGAAGACGATACCTCCGTGCTGGTAACCCTCACGGCTCGGCGCCTAGCGCCGGCTAACGCCCGAATCATCGCTGCGGTTCGCGAATCCCAGAACGCCGATGTGCTCCGCCAGTCAGGTGCCAACAGTGTGATCCCCACGGCTGAATCGGCCGGGCGTCTCATGGGCCTTTCGGTCATCAGTTCAGAGGCCGGCGCCCTCATGGAAGACCTCCTTGATTCATCCCGCGGACTCGAAGTTACCGAGCGCGCTGTGACAAAGGAAGAACTCAGCATGTCGCCCGGGGATCTCAACGAGAAAGGTCAAATAGTTCTCGCGGTGATTCGTAATGGAATCACGCACCGCTTCTACACTGAAAGCATCCGATTCCTCGAAAAAAGTGACCGTTTAGTTGTCATTAAATACAACAGAGAAGAGGCCTAATCATGTTCGCGATCACCCAAAAGGACTTTGGTGGACCTGAAACACTCGTGTGGGACAAGGTTGCTGACCCGCGACCCGAACCAAGTGAAGTGATCATCGATATCACCTCGACCGCGGTAAACCGGGCAGACCTCTTGCAGCGCGAAGGTAACTACCCGCCTCCCACCGGATCTACCGACATTCTGGGACTTGAATGTGCGGGCACAATTGTGTCGGTGGGCGCGGCACTCACCATGGATCGAATCGGCGAGCGCGTGACCGCACTACTCAATGGTGGCGGCTACGCTCAAAAAGTCGCCATTTCCCTCGGCCAAGTCATGAGCGTCCCTGAAGGGGTCAGCATCCTTGATGCGGGAGCACTGCCAGAAGTTGCCTGCACGGTCTGGAGCAACCTCACCAAAGTTCTGCAATTACGCGAAGGAAGCACAATTTTGATTCATGGGGGGGGCTCGGGAATTGGAACTTTCGCGATTCAGGTTGCCAAAGTCCTCGGAGCTAAAGTTGCGGTCACGGCAGGAAGCCAAGAAAAACTCAATACGTGCGCATCCCTTGGTGCAGACATACTAATTAATTACAAGGAACAAGATTTCGTCGACGTGATTCGCGACACGTGGGGTGGAACCGACACAATTTTAGACAACATGGGCGGAAGCTACCTGTCCAAAAATGTCGAAGCGCTCAAGCGCAATGGGCACCTAGCAATTATTGGAATGCAGGGTGGCACAAAAGTCGATTTTCAGATTAACCAACTACTGCGTAAGAACGGGACAATCACGGCCACTTCCCTGCGCGGTCGCCCTGAGCCAGAGAAGTCCATGATCTGCCGCGAAGTCGAAAAAATTGTGTGGCCTTGGATCACTGACGGGACTGTCAAGCAGGTGATTGACCGTGTCGTGCCAATCGAGGGGGCCGGCGACGCCCATAAAATCCTCGAAGCCGGTGAAGCAACCGGAAAGATTGTGCTGCAGGTCAGGTAAAACATGCCCGGTTCTCGCGCTCAGTATGAGGCTTAGCGTGATCATCAGTCGAGCCTGAAAAGATGCCAGATTCGTCAAAAGTAGAGTGGGTCCCGTGATTGATCCCAATATCCTGCGCACCAGCCCCGATCTGGTTCGTGAATCCCAAAAAAAGCGCGGTGAAGACTCGAGTTTGGTTGACCAATGGCTTGCCGCTGACGTTGCAGCGCGTGAAGCACAGCAAGCTTTTGATTCACTGCGCAATGAACAAAAGGTTCTGGGCAAAGAGATTGGACCGTTACAGGGTCAGTTCACGAAAGACCCCACACCAGAGTTAAGTGCTCAAGTCGATGCACTCATGGCAAGAGCGACCGATCTGGCTGCGCGGGTTAAGGCCGCTGATGAAACCGCTTCTGCCCTCAATGAAAAAGTCGTCGTAATCGCTGGTGCGTTGTCCAATCTTGTTGACCCACGCTCACCCGTGGGTGGCGAAGCGAAATTCACACTTCTGGAAACTGTGGGTACTCCCCGCGATTTTGCAGCCGAAGGATTCACGCCGAAGTCCCACCTGGAAATCGGCGAGGCCCTCAAAGCAATTGACGTTGACCGTGGGGCAAAAGTTTCTGGTTCACGCTTCTACTTTCTCACCGGGCAAGGCGCCCTCCTTGAATTCGCGCTTCTCAATCTGGCGATGGCCCAGGCGACCGCAAATGGGTTAATCCCGATGATCACTCCGGCGTTGGTGCTACCAGCGGCAATGGATGGAACGGGTTTCTTGGGTCAAGCCGAAGAGAACGTGTATCGGGTTGAATCAGAGGACATGTATTTGGTGGGAACTTCGGAAGTCCCTCTGGCGGCATATCACTCGGATGAAATCATTTCTGCCGCGAATTTACCCCTGCGTTATGCCGGATGGTCAACGTGTTTCCGCCGCGAAGCGGGCTCCTACGGCAAAGACACCACTGGAATTATCCGGGTTCACCAGTTCGACAAGGTCGAAATGTTTGTTTACTGCGACCCCGCTGATGCAGAGGCGGAGCACGCGCGGTTGCTCCGATGGGAGAAAGACTTCATGGATTCCCTCGAGCTTCCCTACCGCGTAATTGATGTCGCTTCTGGGGATCTTGGCTCTAGCGCGGCTCGAAAGTTTGACATCGAGGCGTGGATTCCGACCCAAGGTACATACCGCGAAGTGACATCGACCTCTAACACCACCGAGTACCAGGCGCGAAGGTTGAAGATTCGAATGCGAGACTCAGAGGGAACAAGGCCCCTTGCAACTCTCAATGGCACGTTGTGCGCAATGCCGCGAATTATTGTTACGATTCTCGAAAACCACCAACAAGCCGACGGAACTGTAACTGTGCCTAAGGCGCTACAGCCCTTCCTCGGGGGAAAGACAATACTCTCATGAGCGAGCAACACACTTCACCGCAAATCCCAGTGCACGAAGCAGGGGAGCCACTACCCATTGATTGGCGACCCGAACTTATCGCGCTCGACATTGACGACACTCTCGTTCAACACGTGGGCAGTCTTCTCGGGATCGCGGTTGATGCAATTGAGCGCATAACGAAAGCCGGCATCAAAGTCACGCTAGCAACGGGTCGTTCGGTGAGCACGACCTTCCCGATCGCCCATGCCGCTGGAATTGAAGACTTAGTCGTGTGTAGTAACGGCGGTATCTTAGCCATGGTGGAGACCGGAAAGGTCATGGAAGCGGTGACTTTTGATGCCACTGCAGCGCTTGAGCAACTTTCTGAATTAGTCCCTGACGCGGTCTTTGCGGTTGAAAATTTTCATGGTGACTTCCTTACCACGCACCTCTTCGATACCGGTGCACTTGGCTTCAACATTCGCCAAGTTGAACTCGCTGAGCTCACCGCCGATCCGGTAGTACGGCTGGTCGTCAGAAGTGAAACTTCCACCGCGCGGAGTTTTGGTGAAGTTGCTAAAAGCCTTGGATTTCACTCGGTCGTATTCGGGATCGCTGATGTCGCCTGGATGGATATCGCCCCCAAGGGCGTAAACAAAGCCAATATGCTCAAAGAGGTGTGTGCGCGGCGGCAAGTTGATCCTGCCAAAACCATCGCAATCGGAGACTCGTGGAATGACATCGAGATGCTGGAGTGGGCTGGGCTCGGAGTGGCAATGGGCAGTGCTGTACCGAAAGTTGCCGCGTACGCCGACCTGATGACGGCGCCGGAACCTGGCATTGGCGTGGCTCAGATTCTTAATTCAATTGAAGTGTAGGTAGGGCGGGTCGAACCACACCCCAAAGTTGACCAGTGGGCTAGTTGCTCGCGTGCATAATTGCTGGAATTGCATCGTGCAATGCGATCCGCCAGTCACGCATAGGTTCCATCCCAACTAATGCCCACCCAAGGTGTCCCAGCACCGAGTAGGCGGGGCGGGGCGCCGCCTGTACGTAAGTTGATGAATCGGTGGGGAGCACCCGCTCCGGATCTTGACCAATCTCAGACATGATTGCACGGGCAAACTCGAACCATGAAGTAACGCCACTGCTAGTGCCGTGAAAGGTTCCCGAACCCTGATAAGTGTCCAATAGTAAAATTATTTGGTCCGCAAGATCACCCGCACACGTTGGCTGACCGATTTGATCGGTGACCACACGCAAGGTTTCCTGCTGTTGCTGGGCCCGGATAATTGTTTTAACAAAATTGTGTCCGGTGGGGCTGTACAGCCATGCCGTTCGAATGATCATATGATTTTCTGGCAGAAGTTCCCGGACAAAATTTTCACCGGCAAATTTGGTGCGCCCATACGCCGTTACAGGTTGGGCGTCGGCATTTTCAGAGTATGGCTCGTGGGCGTCACCCGCGAACACGTAGTCTGTTGATATCTGCACCATGCGCGCACCGGCGCGTGCGCAATAGGTCGCAAGAATTGCCGGCC
>JAPKAV010000104.1 GCA_028825115.1 Candidatus Nanopelagicales bacterium
CACTTTCCTCGACCTTTACAAATATGAAAGTGAACGCCCAGAGCGCAGCCACTACTAATAGAATTATGACATTAACAACCATACTTATTCTTTCTTAAACTTCTCTCTGTTGATGAGATGTGCGCCATTCCCCAAGACTGGAAGGAAAGATAAATCAATCACGCTTCAAGTATAGGAAAAATAAAAGGGCTATCGTAAAAAAGATAGCCTAATCAATACGAGTTACCCCGGCTAAAAATATCCAGGCTAGTCGGTCTGCTTCACTGAATGTCTGCCGATAGGAGTGATCGCACAATGCATATCCGTCCATTCCTGTACGATAGCATGCGACCGTCCATGCCACGCGTTTTTCAGTAGCGTCCTTGCTGATTTGGGGCTGTGGATTTGCTTCTTGCGAAAAGCGGTAATGTCTCAGGGGGTGCTGACAAGTTAACTTACGGTCATTGGCTGAGCCGACACAATTCGGCCCTTGGCGCTAGCAATCGAGTCGCCAGCTCCCACTTTAGATTTTTCATTTGGTGAAATGAGTTCTAAAACTCCACTTTTCGAGGAAAAATAAGTTAACTTGTCAGTACCGTCAAATATGCTCCTGGCGGCCGGTCATCGGGCGGGCGATCGGCGAGCCCAGTTCCCAGTCACTATCGGCATCATAGAAAAGGGGTGAGCCGAATCCGAGAACGCAGATTCTCTGAGGGTCGTCCACCGTGAAGGTCGTCGGGCCGAATTCCTTTAATGGGGGAACGATCTTAGGCCAGTCTAATAAATGCCCCTCATCCTTGGCGGCAAACCTGCTTTGGTGCCACGCGGCTACATCGTGTTGTAATTTGAGTTGGGAGGGAAAGACCCGATCCCGGGCAGGCAGTAAGGCGTGTTGTACCGTCATAATGGTCGCCAGCGCACTGTCGTCCTCGATGCCCAGTACCTCGACGAGGTACTCCCGGATCTCATCGATGAAGTGACGCCAGCTTCCCGGGGGCAACAGGATGTCGGGTAATGTCTCCAGGGTAAAGGCTATAGTCGGCCAGCGGCTGGGGTTGCGCTGGGCTGAATCGAGCAAGTCACGATAGAAGTCGAGTTCGCGCACGCCACTGGCCTGAAACACAAACCGGGAAGTAAGACGCAGAATGCCGAAATTTTCCAACAGGACAAATAGAGTTCGCATGCGAGTCATCTCATTGTAGTCAGCGCGCGTGAAGCTGGATGTCGAGACAACAATGGCGAGGTTCTCTCCCTCTTTACCCTCTTTGCCCCAGGAGGCGCTAATGGGGTTGGCGGTGACAACCTGGTTGACTTCGCGGTATTCCGGCTCATTCATAGGGCTGTTGACCAAAAGCTGGGTGGGGAATACCCGGGCGCGCAACTCACGGTCGACACATTGTTGCAGGTCGGCCCAGAACGACTCCGTGGTAGCACCTGGCAAGCCCATCATAATGTCCACATTCAGCGGCAGCCCTTCATTGCGGAATTCGCGAGCAAGATTTTCGTATTGCTCCAGCTTGATATTGGAGCGACGAATGGTATCGAGTGTGTTTTTGTCCATCGATTGTAGTGAGAGTATTCCTGAGCTGAGTACTCCGCCGGCGGACAATAATCGCACAATTTGGCCGAGATATTTCACCGAGTTTTTGGCATAGTTGGTCTCGAACACTTTGGGGTAGCCGTAGCGCTCTTTCAATTCAATGACCTTCTCAGCTATTTCGACGTCCCGGGGGAAAATACCGAAGTTGGCGTCCGCCAGATAGATGCCATTGGTCTTATGCTGTGCACACCACTCCAGCTCGGCAAAGACGCGATCGAGGGAAAACTTGCGGATACGGGAGAGCGTCGCTGACCCCCAATCACAAAATGTGCAGCCGTAAGGGCAGCCACGATTCGTTTCGACGACGCCGATTGGCAGCCCGGCATTACCAACTGAGTCAAACAGGCCGGTCAAATAGGGGGATGGAATCTCGTTTACGTCCTTGATCCGGTCG
Source organism: Candidatus Nanopelagicales bacterium (assembly GCA_028825115.1). Lineage (GTDB taxonomy): Bacteria > Actinomycetota > Actinomycetes > S36-B12 > S36-B12 > UBA4592. Next base: position 1,974 of record JAPKAV010000104.1, read on the forward strand.
CGGTCGGCGGTGCGCACGAATCCGTCGCCACGCCGATATGCAATTCCAGCCACATCGTGTAGCCGGCTCAAGTCTGGCTGACCGTCACCTACGAGGCCAATTAGAGCCGGGAGCAATTCGGCGAAGGTAGCCTCGCCCTCGCCTAAAACCGCAATATCGATGGAGTGGTTGGCAGTAAAGTACGCTTTTAGATCGTCTTCGTACTTGGGCACGTCTGGCCCACCGTGGATCACGAGAGAATGAGGATTTATAGCCTTGACCTGATCGGAGTGCGCCTGGTTCATTCGGGTCGTCCAGATATAATTCGAATAGAGGAAAATACTGGGGGGATCGTCTGCTGTGAGATCTGACAGAATGCGGTTCGTCCAATCAGGCAGGAGATGAAAATGCGCCGCTGCCGCGCCGTCGTTGTGAGCAAATGCAGTGGATAATACTGTTCCGAGGGACAGCAGGGGGAAACCCTGGGGGGAGACTGGAATTACCGATACTCTGGTGGCAGCTCCAGCTTTGACCCGGTCGGCTTCACGTTCGCGTTCTTCGGCGAGGAAGCGGTCAGTGGCTTCGTTGCGATGATTGAGTTCTCCCCATGCGCGCTCGGCAATACGTTCTGATCGACTCTTGAACAAGACCTCCCCACTCTCGGCCTTGGCAATCAAAAGGAGCCCCGCATTTCGTAGGCGCGCGACCAGCATGCCAAACTCTTCGTCGCTCAATGCCTCATCGCCCAGGCGTTCCTGCTGCGCGGCGAGGGCGACTCTGTGTCCGGCAGGTCGGCCACCGAATGCGGCCGCTGCCGCCACCAGTTCCCGGGGCAGCAAGGAAGCTAGCACTTGGCCATCATGGTCCAGGTGTTCGAAGCCGGCAGGTGACAGTTTGAGTATCACGGGAGAAATGAGTATTAACGGCTTGTGTTTCCCTGCGGACGACACAGTCTCTCCAGTCGATTCTGCACAAGTGTTGGTGTCTGACGGTTTGGGTTGTGTTAACCAGTGGCTGGATTGCTCGTCACCAATCAGTCCTTGCTCAACAAGGTCTACCAGGAAGTCGGATTCGTCGGCCTGGAACAGGTTCGCTCTATCTTTTTGCGCACTGCTGGCCAGATTAGCCAAAAGGTAAACATCGGAGGGTTCCAAAACCCGCGTCGGTCTAGCCCCGGAACCGTGAAGCGTCACTTCTCCTCGGTGGAGAATTACCCAGATGGGCCTCTGTAGCCAGTTTCCGGACTGATTCGCGCCGGCGGCCGTGTTCCGCGAGTCGGAGAGGGTGTCCATCAGTTTTGCTCCTGCGTATGCTTCATCGGGATTTGACCCTCGATCCTACTTTGTTTAAGTACTTAATGTCCTACCTGGCGCACCGATAGGAAAGGAAAATCCGCTGTTATTGTTTACTGCGTCACACTGCACAGCTTTTTGTAGCGACGCTCACGATCAGGCTACGTACCGAGTCCGGTATCCGGTTCCAGCGACGCCTTGAAGCCCGGCTCTGCTTCTCAAGCCCATCCAGTCCGCTTTGCCTGTAGGCACCGTACCAGCGATCGAAGGGTATTGCCAAGTTAAACCAGCAGACTTGGTAGAATCGGCCAATGAATACTTATAAACGCCACAGATTCCCACCTGATATCATTTCATATGCCGTCTGGCTCTACTATCGTTTCAATCTCAGCCACCGAGACGTCGAAGATCTGCTAGCTGAGCGAGGCATCATAGTCAGCCGCGAGGCAATTCGACTTTGGTGTATCAAATTCGGTGCCATATATACTCGAAGGTTGAAACGAAAACATCTAGGCTACGGCGATACCTTCTACATTGGCGAAGTCTTCGTAAAGATCAATGGTAAGCAGCATTACTTATGGCGGGCTGTGGATCAGGACGGTGAGGTCGCTGATGTGTATCTGCAGGCTAAACGGGATGGTACTGCTGCGAAGCGTTTCTTTCGACGCTTGTTGCGGAATAATGGCGGCGAGCCAAGGAAGATCGTGACGGATAAGTTGCGAAGCTATGGTGTCGCTCATCGTGAGTTGATCCCAGAAACGATCCACAGCACTAAGCAGTATGAGAATAACCGAGCAGAGCAATCCCACGAGGCGACCAGAGTGCGAGAGCGGGTGATGCGGAAGTTTAAATCAACAGGGCAAGCGCAGAGATTTTTGGTTGCTCATGCTTCCGTATCAAATCTGTTTAATTTGTGTAGGCACAAGGTCAGGGCTGAACACTATCGGGATCTGAGGGTGAGTGCGTTCGCTGAATGGAGTAAGGCGGTTGCATGAGATCAGATAACGGAATCCAGCGATCTCAACAAGTTAACTTGCCAATA
>JAPKAV010000105.1 GCA_028825115.1 Candidatus Nanopelagicales bacterium
CATAGTCGTCAACAATCGCCGCAGAAAACGAATAGCGCCCGCTGAGATTGTCGAGCGCGTCGTATCGCACCACTGCAATGTGATTAAGTGAATCACGCAAACCAGACTTGAGTTGATTAATGGAATATTCCTGGGCGAGCATTTCGTCTTGGATCTCATTGAAGCGCTCAAGGGTCCGAGCCAATACATCAATGTAGGTTTCGCGGCCCTCAGCAACTTGTAAAAGCGAGTAGGAACGGTGCAGCCGAGAAAGTTTGGCCAGTGCGATGGTTCCGATCGTGACCCCAATTACCCCGACGACCACACCAATTAGCGCCACAATCGTTGCTGTTTGGGCGTCAAGATTCACGCTTATAAGCGTACTGGCAGCAAGGCCCCGCCAAAGAACCGCACCAAAGCGCCCCCAGATGAGTGCGCCATGCCAACCTCAGTCCGGGGGTGGCCTCTCCTTACTACTCGTTGACCTGGTCTATCGCACCGCAGCGGTCCTGTTTGGCCTTTTCCTATTCATCGTCACCACGATCCGCCTGTTGCGCCCCGCGGTCGTTGCGCGAACACTCACTTCCACGGTCTCTGATGCCATCGCCCCAAGCATCACTGGACTGCATCAGCTCATTGCCTGTCGCCGCAAGACGTGCGTAAAGCAGGACTCAGTTTTAGCGTTGAATGGCCTGTTGATCATCCTTGGTCAATTGTTGAGCTGGTTACTGCTCTACTTTGTCGCGTGCGGCCTCTGGGCTTTGCACACTATTTATAACGCCTTCATAAACCGTGAAGCGGATATTTCGCTGCTGGCTGCTACCGGTGGCCAGCCATATTGGGGTCTTGAACCACTTGCTCGGCTCACATTGAACGATCAACTGGGGGACATCCCCACGCATATGAACGCATGGACCAATTGGTTTGGAAATCTGCGTCTGACCCACACGACCTACCCGGGACTCGTCCAAATTCGATCTGCTTGCCCTACCAGCACTGGGTTATCGCGAGTGTTTCCGCCCTAGATGCGGACTCACTGCAACTGTCCCTGACAAAGACCTTGCCCAGAGCCGAGTGCACCCACGTAGTAATTCACGCAACCCAAACCCTCGAAACCCTGTACGCGGCCCTCATTGTGCACAAAAAATCCCTAAAGAAGTTGCTTTTTATTGACCGATACCTTGGCGCCCCGGTTCCCGAAACCAATGCCCTGATCAACATGCCTGGCTACCGACCAAGAACCTTGCCGTTGAACAAGCTGCCAATGCTGGCTTGGCCGGAGTGCTCTCGGCCGAAGCTGTTCCTCTGATCAGATTCGGTGAGAAAAATGGAATTTGACTCTGCAAAGAAGAATTCACAACAGCGGTCAACGTGCTGAGAAAATCCGGCCACCCCGTAGAGGTTGATCTAGATACCGCCTGGAACCGGTTTTAATGTCACGCGTATATTGTGAATACGTTGCCTATCAACTCGCATACTTCCTGAACGTGCTTCCAGCGCCGTGGAGTGGAGAACGCAAAAGCAAATTCGACACTATTTGGTCCACTTCGTCGGTTGTCATTTATGAAGAAAATATTGCGCAGAACGATCCGCAGAGCACAACCTCCTAAACGTCGCGGTCCAATCCAGCTGCTCCTAAAGGTCGCGCAAAGTAACCTGACGCGAAGTAAGCCCGGACCGGGCCCGTCGCTCTGCATCACTGAGCGGCTGTGACAATTTCAGCGCCGAAGCAAGTCGCTTGCCAAACTCTGCTGCTGGCCCTTCAATTGCGGCAGCTCCCCGACCCAATGGGATGTCCCATACGGGAACAACGAGCCCTTGAGCGCGGAACATGCCAACCAGTCTGGTGTCCGGACCAATTGAGTCCTCTTGGACTGCATGAAGCCGGGCCAGTGCATTGAGTAGCTCATTTTCTGGCGTGGACATGATCCACCGTAGGTGTTCCTTCTCGCCCATTTGAGTCCAATAACCGGCATCAATAGATTCAAGCTTCAGAGTGGGGTTCGCGTACTCGCTGGCACGTTCAAGGGACGCCTTGACTTCGTCAGAAAGTTCTGCTTCTTCGTCTATCCAGAAATCAAAATTCTCGTGAACGACTACATCCAAGACCGCGGAAGCGTCAATCAAGTCTTGCGCTGAAGGTGAATCAGTCGACACTCTTTCAAGACCCACCGGTTCACCGTGCGGAGTTGTAAGGGCTCGCTGCAGGGCATTAGCCAGATCCCGCGATGGGTCACCACTACCGGTGTTAATTTGCAGACCGAGCAAGATATCGCCGTTTGCGCGAACGAGTGCGGGGTAGGCCATCGGTAGCACCGTTGCCAGGGTCACCTTGCGGCCGTCTCCGACACCAGGCTTGAGAGTGAGCTCTGCCGTTGCCGAGGGGACCAGTTCCCGCATCGCCACAATGTCGCACTCGCTGGCGAAACCTTGAAATGGACGGTTGGGGGCTGAGACCACTTTTGACGCCTCACGCCCGTGGCAGGCCTTATACCTACGACCGGAGCTACAGGGGCACGGCTCCCGCATCCCTACCACCGGAACTTCACCTTCGCGTTCAGTTACTGCAGAATTGTTTACACCATTTTTTTTACCCTGGTTTTTCTTTGCCATAGTGCGCAAACGTACCGGAGGCGTATAGCTCCTGGCATGACCCCTTGCAGCAGGTCCAGCTTGAAATAAAGGCGGTTGTGGGTGGGAAGGCTCGGTTGCTAGGGCAAGTAAAATTAACCGACACCGAACAGGTTGTCCAGTGTTGCAACACATGGATGAATTTCTTGTTAACCCTTCAACTATTGAATTGGTCTGCCCACAAGTGAGTGTAAGTAGCGCTGGGGCCAAGAAATCCGAACACTTCCCCGGCGGAAACGCTCAAATCCGGTTCAGCGAGCGCGGCGAGGTCACCGTAGTTATTTTTTAGACCACTCGTGTGGAGAGAGGGTTCCATTTCTGCACCCTAGCAATCACATCACCCGGATGATTAGAAATAATCGCATCCACCCCTAATCGCAGACACAAATCAACGTCGGCCATTTCGTCGACAGTCCAGACATGCACTTTGTGACCAAGTGCGTGGACCTGCTCCACGTACTTGGGGTGTGCCTTGATGTACTGAATGCCAATTCCGGAGATACTCACTCCCTGTGGCAGCCGCCCACCGCGAAACCGACGCGGCAACTTTCCAGCAAGGTACACAACTTGAGTGTCCGGTGAATATTTTTTGAATCGCTGAACCGCCATCTGACTAAAACTCATCACACGGGCGCGGGGGAACTCATGTCCTGCATGTGGAGTCGTCAGCCCATATCTGTGGAGCACGTCAAATAACTCACGTTCAACGTATTTTCCAAAGCGCACCGGATGTTTCGTTTCGATCGCCAATTCAATTGTTTGGGAGAAATCCAAAATTGTGGTGAGCAGTGTTTCCAGAGTGAGTAATCGAGTTCGACTTGCATCGGGCCGCGGATCCTCGTAGTCCATCCAGTTATCAAGACTCCCACTAAAATCATTGGTTACTAAGTCAGACAATGACTGGTCAGAAACCGACCCTCTGCCCGAACTGGTCCGATCAATTCGACGATCATGTACACACACCAAAGTGCCGTCGCTGGTGAGGCGGACATCGCACTCAACTGCGTCCACACCCTGTTCAATGGCGCTAATATAGGCGGCGAGCGAGTGCTCCGGTTCGGTGTCATTTGCACCCCGGTGGGCGACTACTTGTGGCAATGTCATGATTCCCCAATGGTAAGCCGGGATCTTGATTTAGTTTTGTTTGACCTCGATGGCACGTTGACCGATTCTGGTCCGGGGATTCTCAGCTGCATCGAATACGCACTCGAGGACCAAGGAATCCCATTCCCTGAACGTGACCAGATGCGCTCCTACCTTGGCCCACCCCTCGCGATCACCTTCGGTGAAGTGTTTGGCATGAATGAGCAACAGATCACGATCGCAATCGATAAATACCGCGAGCGGTACCACGACGTTGGTCTGGTTGAAAACAGTGTTTACCAAGGTGTCCCCGAACTTCTCGCCGAACTTCAATCAGCGGGACTGCGCTTAGTCACGGCGACTAGTAAGCCCGAGTATTCGGCAACCAGGATTCTACAACACTTTGATCTGGATCAGTATTTCGAATTCATTGGCGCTGCAGCGCTGGACGGATCGCGCGACTCAAAGTCTCTCGTTATTCAACACACGCTTGCTACCACTAAGACCAGCCCGACTTCACACAACATGATCATGATCGGCGATCGACACCATGACGTGCACGGT
>JAPKAV010000106.1 GCA_028825115.1 Candidatus Nanopelagicales bacterium
GACAAACCCTTCCCACAGACACCATCAACCAACCCACACTGTTCATCGATGGCGTTTCGTACTTAGATTGTTTTTGGAAGGTTCAATATTGCGTTGACGGTGTTCCGGTCACCCCTTTCTAATCTGAACAGTAGGCGCGCTTGATCTCCACGGCGGGTGCGCTACTGATCGTGGTGGCGTATCTCTCATGTTTGGGCTGATTCGCTATGGGCCGTTGCGCTTGTTGCTCCACCCGCAATCGAGCAAGATTTTTACGGCTAGCCTTTATCGTGGTCGACTTAGAATGGAATTGCACTCGAGAGTGGAGGCGCTTTTTAGCCGACACGAAGTCTACGCTCGATTGCGTGGATATGTTCGGGAAAGATTCCGCAGCAGCCCCCGACAATTTCTACACCCTCTTCTACCCACCGTTGAGCCTGTTTCGCATACGCCTCTGGCGTCGAATCTCCGTCGTATTCGGACTGTCCACCCGACGAATCTTCCCGACCACCACCGGAAACTTTCACTGTCTGGAAACCGTTCGCGTAGCCTCCCAACAGCATGCGACTTGGTGCAGCTTCGCGAAGTTGGGGCAAAGCTTCCGTGATCGAAGCAGCGGACGAGCAATTAAATAGCATTGCCTGCACGTTTTCATACGAATTGACCGCTCTAACCGCGTCCTCTACGGACTCTCCACTTCGGAGTTGGCCACTTGTGTCCTCAGCGAGGGTCCATGCAATCCACACGGGGATACCGGCCCGATTCGCGGCCTGCGCTGCTAATTTGCCTTCACGAACAGAACTCATGGTCTCGCACAGCAATAAGTCAGCATGTGGCGCGATAGCTTCGACTATGCGAGCGTATTCAACCGTCAGTTCACTCTCGCTTCCCACACGGTCTGGTCGATAGCTCTCGTGAAGTGGCGGTACACATCCCGCCACCATCGGCACGGTGGAATTCAGCGGTAGTTCTTGAACATGAAGTTGGCATGCCTGCCGCGCTATTTGTCCTGCGGCATCGATGAGATCAGTAATAAGTTGCGGAGAGGATTTAGGGCTCAGCTCAAGCGCGGAAGGCACGCAAGCATAGTTGTTGGTGGTGATGACATTTGCGCCAGCACGCAGGAAATCCAGGTGGGATTCGCAAACAGTCTCTTTTTGATTTCGGTTAGCCAAAGCCACATTGAGGAAACGTTCCATCGACCCGATCGCTCCACTGACCGGTACACCTTTACGTCGAAGGAGATGTCCCATGCCTCCGTCAAGAATATGCCGGGGCTGGGATGGTTGTGGTTTCAAAGTTCGCCCCCTTATTGACATACAAGTACACCGACTGAGTACCTAATTGTGGACAGACCCAGATTTCCACTGTTGTCCCGTGTGCGTTAGATTAACGGCGTTTCAAGAAGCACGCGGGCGATGGTGGCTTTTGGTGCCGCTGCCGTGATGCTTATTAGTGGGGCCTTGGTCACCGCTGGATCTGTGTCAGCATCCATTGATCCGATGGGTCTGCGCTGGCTCCAGCAGATGGTTTTGCGTGTCCAGTTTCCTGATACTTTTGGGCCATGGCAACAAAACATGTACGGGACGTTTCGGGACTACCCGACCACTGTTTGCTATGGAAATAAGGGACCAATAAGTATGCCTGACGCCAAAGTTGCTGGATACGTGACATATCTTGTTGAGCCTGAATCTGAAGGAGGGCCTGAATTCGAAGGAGGTGTATTCGTCGCTCAGTACGCCAGCAAAGCACAGGCTTCCAAGGCGCTCACTGCGTTACGCCGCCACATACACCGTCGCGCCGCTGGTTCCTACCGAAGCCCAAAAAATGGTGACCGGCGCGCAGGAGTTCACACGAATGAACTCTGAGAACAAGGGTCTGAGTTCATCGATGACTTACGTTGAGCCGGGAGAGGGAGTTCGCGGCCACGTCAGCACCTTGTCTACCCAGCGAGGCTTGGCTGTTGTCCAGACTACGGTACGTTCTTACGCCCAAACGCCACAATCAACACAACAACAAAAGGATGCGCTGAGTCGGGTGGGTAGCGGCAATTCGATTTGGCACCGGCGCGTACTCACCGCATATAAAAATTTTGGGATTATTGGCACTACTTGATGATTTGCAGCCTTAGCGCGTAGGCCAAGAGCCAGACTGGGTCCCCCACCCAGAGGCCAAAAATTAGCAACGGTTGGCCGTTATGGACGAGTAAGGCACTAAGTATTAGCTTGAGCAGTTTCTTGCGCAGTCCAGTGCTGACACGTCAGTTCGTCGACATTGAAGTCTTCAGCCAGATGCTGGTTAAGCGCTTCAATTAACAGTTGCTTAGCCCAACACACAACGCTGACGTCCTCACCCAAGGCTACGGGTGGGGGCGTTGACGCTGGTGGCAGTTGGGCTACGCCGCGGGAAAGTCTTCCTCAGGCCTTGAAGGGTGGAGGTACGGGTTTCTTAGGCTTCCCAACGACGGACTCTTTCACTTGCTGCCAAATTGATTTTTTATCCTTCTTTGGTGCTTCTGTGGATGTGTCCTCCGACTTAGTTTCTCCGCTGGACGGCTCCTCCGACTTAGTTTCTCCGCTGGACGGCTCCCCCAAATCAACGTCATACATAGGTCCGTACTTCGGGTGAGTCCCCGAATATTCATCCCCAAGACCGCGGCCTGAAAAGTGGTCCTCATTGAGTTCTAAATCCTCATCCGGTGCTTCCCAAAATGCTCCCGCTTTCTCCTCAGAATGAAGCCCCGCTTCCAGCTCAGAATGAAACGAAGATGTCCTAGGGCGACCGTTCACGGTTCCGCCGTCTGCCTCTTTGGTTTCACCCTCGCTATCAGTGTTCCTCAAAGATTTTGAATACTGTTTCTCTTCCAAGGGCTGTGACATGCCCTATTCATAGCACCTCAAAAAAATTTTGACCACTGGACCTCCCCTGCATCGAAATACTTTGCAGGCTCAGTACCGATCGCTACTGAGCCCTCGACTAATTGGTGGTGGGGCATGAAGTATTTTTTGATGCGTGAATCGTACGCGCTTCATCGTCGTGGCTACATCTGCCCTTTTGGTCTCTGTTGGCGGCATAGCAAGCACTTCTCACGCAGCTTCGTGTGGAAAGGAGACGTACATGAACGGGACAGTCGGCCCCAGTGTCTGCCCAAACGGCAAACCGAACAAGCGCGTGAAAAATGCCTACACCCGGGGGACTCCAGCCATTATGGGTTTAAAGTCCTCAACCGCACGCAGATACCTGATCAGAGCTATGTGCGCAGACACGCAGCGGCCCGGCAACCCTGCAATAAACGATCAAATATTTGACGCAATTGACCTTCAAACCGCGAGATACGACTGAAAAAAGAAAATGATTAAGCGTGTGAACTACCAATGGTTCAACGCTCCACCCACCTCAACTGCGGCTGGAATCATCTACTTGCCTCGTGCCTGTTTCAAAGACAAATGAAAGCCCGGAGTTATTTAACCGCTCCCCCCCGGGGCACTGAGATGTGAACACCAGAAACATTCTTCCCCATTCGAACCACTGAGTCTCAGTCCCAGTGCTGGCATTGGGTGCATGCAAGGGATGTGCACAGACCCAGCGGTGGGACCACCTGACCCAATGTTGACTGGGAAGCCACCCCAAAGCAAATCCATTGTTAACGCTGGTCTCCCTCGGTAAGATTTGGTCAAAGAAAAGGCGCAGGCTCAGACCCGGAAGAGAGTTTTACGATGCCAGGTGAAAAAAAACCTATTAAGAAAAGCTCGCAAATTGAGATGACCGACGTAAGTTCGTGGGTAGGGGATAAGCACGTGCCAACACCTGACCCTGCTGCTCCGGTCCGACCGAGGACTGAGAGTGCTGGTGAGGGAGAAGATCTGAGCCCAGCCCAGTATGAGATTCTTGAGCAACAGTTGTATGCGTTGGGTTTTTAAAAAGTGAGGGTAGGCGTGATGCGTATGGCCTCAGGGCAATCGGAGGCAGGCGAAGAGTCTGAAAGAACAAATTCCAAACACCAACTTGAATAAAGCCGAGATCGACTTTGCTAGCGGGTACACACTGACGTCGGAAAACTTGCATTAAGCACATCACAAAATCGTTGCTCACAGACGATCTCAAGCCATTTCTATACGGCGAATGATGTGGGCGCGCCACCCGCATCAGGAAGGCAAGCCACCATGACAAAGCCCCAGCCGGTCAGGGTG
>JAPKAV010000107.1 GCA_028825115.1 Candidatus Nanopelagicales bacterium
AACATCGCGCTGCTCTGGCCCTGCTGGGTCGTCCCTGGGGTTGGAATAACCGCGGCGGTGGAGTGATGGACCGCGAACATCTTGATCGTTTGGTGAGGCGGACCCGGAAAGCGCCTGGCCGCGTTGTCATCAGTAGTGAGTTTTTCTGCGAAGCAAGTTCGGATCAAGCAGATGAAGTGGTCTTGGCTTTGGGTGGATCTGGGGCCCGACCGGTTCACGTCGTGATCACCCTGCGAAATCTCGGGAAGTTGCTGCCTTCCTCGTGGCAGCAATATTTGAAATATGGGATGACCACCTCCTATGAAGCGTGGTTAACCGGCGTCCTGGCGACCCCCGGTAGTTCGAAAATGAGTCCAACGTTTTGGAAACGCCATGATCATGGAGATGTCATCAGGCGTTGGGCTGGCGCTGTTGGTCCACAAAACCTCACCGTGATGGTGTTAGAAGACGTTCCACGCGAGTACATGTTTGAAACTTTTGCTCAGTTCCTGGACGTGCCGACACACATCCTCACCAGCCGGATGGAACTCACAAGCAATCGATCAATGACGGCTGCTGAAGCCGAGGTGCTCGTACGGCTTAATAAAAAAGTCAAGAAATCAATGCAATGGGCCGATTACGTCACTTTGGTTCGACGTGGTGTAGCCCTCGGCATGGTTGAAGGCCGCGAGCCCGGCCCCAATGAATCCAAGTTGCACACCCCGGACTGGGCGCTGGACGCCGCCCAACAAATGGGAATCAAAAGCGTGAACACAATTCGCGAGTCAAAGGTGAACGTTCTGGGAAACCTAGATGCTCTGCGAACGCGTATTGCTTCAACGCCAGTGCCCGACCTCACGGACCAAATCCCCATCGACGCTGCGGTGACGGCGATTGAGTCTGTAATTAATTCATCACGGGAAGAACCATCCTCGCGCGAACTTGCGGGACGCCTATACCGGCAGACCAAAAAAGACGGAATTCGTTCTCTACTGCGCAAAGACTCCGAATGAACCGCACGATAAATTCGACCGCAGAGCTGCCCGAAGTGCTAGTCGAGCTTTCGTCAGCGTTAACGCAATCAGGAACCGCAGTAATTTTGCTTGCCCCAGATCTACTTATTTCTCCTGTGGTACTGAGCCCTGTCACTGAAAATGCGCTTGCCGGAACATGTGCGGCGGTGCGGCCAGACCGTGAAGGAAATACTCGGGTTGCGCACCATGAAATCAGTGCTGTTGCAAATAGTTTCCATCAGATCAATACCGGTAATGCCCAAAGCGTCGGTGCTGTCCGCATTGATCCGCACGATTTTCCCCGTGCTCAGGTTGCGATTGCGGATCTGGAGCAAGCCGTTCATTCCGGTGTCATCACAGCCGGTTCCAGTGAAGTCGTCGAGTTGGTGTTGGCGGCACTTACTCGAGCACAAATTGGCGTACGCGCGGTCGAATTGATCGATGCCCCATGGTTTCGTTCACCCGAAGACGTGACCGCGTCGCAAGCTCAAATTGCGGCCATGCCGGAAAGCCGAATTCGCGAGCTGCAAGCCAATCGAGTTGATGACGGATTCTATTCGACCTTTGTTGTTCGAAAACTTTCCAAGCCATGGAGTTCATTGGCAATCAGGCTTCGGATGTCACCAAACCTTGTCACGGTAATTTCATTTATTGTGGGTGTGGCCGCGGCATTGAGTTTCGCTCAAGGTGCCCGTTGGGCACTTATTCTTGGTGCGTCCTTGCTACAACTGTCCCTGATCTTGGACTGCGTTGATGGAGAGGTGGCCCGTGCCACCCGTAGGTTCTCTGTGATCGGGGCTTGGCTCGATGCGTCAACCGACCGGGTGAAGGAATATGCCGTTTACGCTGGTTTGGCCACTGGCGCAGTTGTGAACGGTGTGGCCTCTCAACTCGCTTGGTGTGTCGCTGTGATCCTCATGATTGTGCAAACCGCCCGACACATGGGGGATTACAACTTCGCCGCAATTCAGAAAATGCGTGAGGCAGCGCTGCCATTCGCCTCAATCGTTGATCCACAAGATCCATGGGGTGACGGGGCGGCAACTTTCTCGGTCCGGCTTAACAGTCGAAGTGGTGTGCGTTGGGTCAAGAAAGTGATTCACATGCCAATCGGTGAGCGCTGGCTGGTGCTTAGTGTTGTTGCTGCCGTACTGACGCCGTTATTGGCGCTGTATTTATTACTCGCCCTTACTTCGCTGGCCTGGCTGTACACCCTGATGGGACGCGTGCTGCGTACTCGAAGGTGGGCCAAGACAGCGGTGGGGGTTGATCTCATTTGCGCCCAGCTCGACAATGGTCCACTTTTTGATTCACTGCCTAAATTTTTGCGCAGGTCACCTGGTTCACGTTGGAATTGGGCGAACCCAATGATTAATCGACTCATTGAAATGGGAGTTGTCGCGGGGATCGCGATCGTGTGGTTCCCGCAATGGATCACGTTGGCGTTCGGCTACCTTTTTATTATTGCTTTTCACCATTACGACAATCTTTATCGCGCATTGGCGCGGTCGCAGGCGCCTCGCTGGCTCACCTGGGGAGCGTTAGGCAGGGATTCCCGCACAATTATTGTTGTCATTGCAGCCCTCATTGGGATTACGACGTTCTACGACGCTCTTAACCTCGGGGTAGCGTGGCTCTTTATGTGGTGCGTGATTGTCGCCTCGGCGCAGTACCTGAACACCCAAAGTTCGCATGTAAAGGCCACATCAACGCAGAAAGGGGAGCATTCGTGAACCCGATCAAGCCCCCGCACCCCAGCATTGAACAGATTCGAGAAGTGTGTCAACCGCCAGCTGTTCGAGATCGTAAGAACTCCGAGCATTGGGTGGCTGACGTGTATTTGAGAAATATTTCCCCGTATCTCACGAGCCTGCTTTTGCGCACCCCGATTTCTGCAAATGGTGTTACCTATTTGATGATTGCAACGGGAGCACTTGCCGGTGTGGCACTCCTGATCCCTGGAATGCCCGGTGCGAGCCTCGCGCTGGTGTTGGGACAAATGCAGATGCTTTGGGATTGCTCAGACGGGGAAATCGCGCGCTGGCGGGGAACCTCTTCGCCCAAGGGCGTGTTCCTTGATCGAGTTGGTCACTATGTTGCCGAATCCTTCATCCCTCTGGCGCTGGGTTTGCGCGCCGCCGGTTTCCCTGACCCTGGTTGGCTTGAAAGTGCCTGGCCACTGATTGGCGCACTACTCGCGTTAATCATTATGTTTAACAAAGCCCTCAACGACATGGTGCATGTCTCGAGGGCTTACAACAATATGCCTAAACTCCAAGACAAGAAATCCGTGGGGGTGCCGAGCGTTTCAGGATTGCGACGGATGCGCTCACTTGCGCGCTTTGTGCCCTTTCACCGCGCGTATCACTCGGTTGAACTCACGATTCTGGCGTTTGTCGCAGCAGTTGGTGATTTGTTGACCTCAGACCTGCAAGTAACTCGAATTTTGGTGGGGACCCTGGCGGTTCTTGGAGTGTGTACAGCCCTTGGGCATTTTATGGCGATTATGACGTCGAGTAAGTTGAAATAGTGACCAACTTCGGCGTTATCATTTTAACCATGGGGTCGCGACCTAATGAACTATGTAAAGCAATTGACTCGGTACTCAACCAGGTGAACGTGGACACCAACATTGTTGTGGTGGGTAACGGTTGGGAACCGGTTGATCTACCCAATGGCATTGCGGCCCTTGCACTTCCGGAAAATATTGGCATCCCCGCTGGCCGAAATGCGGGAGTATCACAAGTCAATGGGGAGATCTTGTTTTTTCTCGATGACGATGCTGAACTACCGGATTCACATTTTCTTGAGCGGATGGTTGCTCTGCTGGATACTCGCCCAGAAATTGGCCTGGTGCAACCCAGGGTTGTGGATCCAACCGGGGAGCAAGGCCCGGGACGTTGGGTGCCCAGGCTGCGGGTGGGTAACCCGAAGACTCCGAGTCCGGCCACGTCGTTGTGGGAGGGGGCGACGGTTATTCGTCGGTCGGTTTTTGAATTATCTGCTGGTTGGCCGGATCAATTTTTTTATGCCCACGAAGGTATCGACCTGGTATGGCGGGTGTGGGACAATGGGTTCATCCCTTGGTACGCCGGAGACATTGACGTGTATCACCCGGTGATCAATCCGCTTCGACATGAAGAGTTTTATCGGATGAATGCCC
>JAPKAV010000027.1 GCA_028825115.1 Candidatus Nanopelagicales bacterium
GTCGTCCACCACCCCAAGCGTCGTACTGGGTCAAGGTATTGGAGAAACCTTCACCCTCACGGACGATGACATTGCCGCGCCAACCGAAGAGTCCCCCGATCGCAACCCCAACTAAAATCAGGATCAGCGAGAAATGGAAAACCAAATTGCCGGTTTCACGCAGGTACCCCTTTTCGGCTGCAACCCAGTGACCGCCGTACGTGTCGTGACCCACCACAGTACGCCAGCGTTCCTTTTTGAGAATTGCGCATGCGCCGGCAATGATCACTTCGGGCTCACCCGCAAATTCAAATTCACCTCCACCAAATCGGGAGAGATTCTTGGGTGCAGACGGCGGCGGCCTACGCATCGCTTTCCAATGCAGCCCAAGCCTGGGCAGGACACACCCAATCAGGGAGATGAACAGTAGAATGTAGACGGCCGAGTACCACGGCGATCCGAACACGTCATAGAGTCCCACTGAATCAAAGATGGGCCCGAGCGCTGGATTGTCTACGATCCACTGCTCAACCAAGATTGGGTTAGTGCCTCTTTGGGGCAAAATTGAACCGGGAATACTCGCAAAAGCAAGTAAGAACAACAAAATCAGTGCTGTTTTCATGCTCGTGAGTTGCCGCCATAGCCACCGAAGAAACCCGCGCTGTGAAAGTGGAGGTAATTGAGCGCTCACTACATCACCGTCTCAAACCCTGGTAACGTCACTCGAAGCCAAATGGTGAATTCGGCCCACGCTCCCGTGATCAGGAGCAATCCCACAATCACCAACAAGATGCCACCAATTCGCATAATGGCAACGTTATGTGTCCGCAAAAAATTCAATGCTCGTGCAGTCCGTGAGAAGAATAAACCTAGCAGGATAAATGGCAGACCCAATCCGAGCGAATAGACCAGGGATAGGAGCGCGCCTCGGGCCGCACTTGCTTCGGTGAATGCCAGGCTTTGCACGGCTGCAAGTGTGGGCCCGATACATGGTGTCCAACCAATTCCAAATGCTATTCCAAGAATCGGAGCACCCGCAATACCCCACCTGGGAATATGGTGAAAGCGATATTCTCGTTGTAAGCCGGGGATCAGGCCCATGAAGGCGAGACCCATGACCACCACTAAAACTCCAAGAACCCGATTGATCCAATCCGAGTACTCCAGCAGGAGCGAACCGAAACCACCAAATAGGGCACCATAGGAAACAAAAACCACACTAAAACCGAGCACAAAAAGACTGCTTCCCAACAGTACGCGCCCTTTTTGCCCTTGGGTGAGTTCGGCGCCTGTCAATCCGGTGATATAACTGATGTACCCGGGAGCAAGTGGAAGTACGCACGGACTCAGGAAAGCCAGAATCCCTGCCGCAAACGCAATGGGCATTGCAAAGATTAATGACCCGCTGGTAACGATCAGCCCTATGTCATCCATTTGGCGTTCCAGATTCTTCACGCAGCGGCTCAATCATGGCCCGCAGCGTTGCGGCTGTCACCACTCCCAATGCACGAGCGGCGACCCTTCCTTTTTGGTCGATCACGATCGTTGACGGAATCGCTTGTGGGGGAAGCGAATCATTGAATAGCAACTGAATTCGTCCGTCCGTGTCAACCAATGACGGGTAGGTGATATTGAATCTTCTGATGAAAGCCCGCGCGGCAGCATTTGAGTCTCGTGTGTTTAGTCCAATGAATTGCACGCCTTGATTCTCAAATTGTTTTGCGACTTCTTCCAACGCACCTGCCTCAGCTCGACATGGGGCACACCAAGAAGCCCACACATTGAGCACCACAATCTGACCGGCGAAATCAGCTAGCTCTAAGGTCTTTCCCGCGAGATCGACAGCGGACGCATTCGGTGCAACTTGACGCTGATCAGGTGGCAGGATTGTGATGGAACCATCACCGGAAACAAAACCTGCATCTGTTGCCGGTTCAGTTGAGCAGCCGGTAAGGGTAAGTGCGAATACAACAAATATTACCGAGGTTGCCCGAGTAAGCGCGCGCATATATAAATGCTAAGCGCCAGCGACCTTGCTTGCCATTTCAAGTAGGTCTCTCGACGGCTCTGAATAAGTAATCGCAACCAACCCCTCGTCGTCGAAAGTCAAAGAAGTCACAGATGCCAACGTGCATTGACGCGAACGCGGGTCATGCCACAACCTACGGTTCTCTGCGGCAAGCCGAGCAATCCAAATTGGTAGCTGATGGCTCACAAGAACCGCCTCGCGGCCTTTAGCCTGCGAACGCGCCAGCTCAATTGCTGCGCTCATCCGGGTGGCCACAATGTCGTAGGGCTCACCCCATGACGGCTTGAAGGGGTTCCACAGGTGGCGCCAGGTCTTGGGCTGCTTAAGAACTCCGTCGCCAACACTCACCCGCTTGCCTTCGAAAATATTTTCGGCTTCGATCAAGTCTGAATTGATGACGATCTCGACACCATGACTTTTTGCGATCGGTGCCGCAGTTTGTTGGGCGCGCTCCATCGGCGAGGAAATAACCGTGGATATATCGCGATTGGCCAGTGCGCTGGCAGCGCGATCAGCCATCTTAAGACCAAGATCGCTGAGGAAGTAGCCCGGAAGCCGACCGTAGAGAACTCCCTGCGGGTTGTATACCTCACCATGGCGCAGCAAGTGGACCGTCGTGTGACCCGATACAGACGTCATGACGACCTACTTCGTGCTCTTGCGCCGCGCGACCGGCCTGCGACGACTTGGCCGCCAGGAAACTTCACCGCTTTCAAGTGCAGCGTCTCGCAAACTTTCGGCATGAACGGAGAGTGCATCGACTAAGGCAAGTGGGGTGTTGACTTCAGCAAGGACATCAACCCGGAGGCCATGTTCTGCTGCCGTCTTCGCGGTCTGTGGGCCAATACAGGCAACAACCGTTGTCGCATGTGGCTTCCCAGCAATTCCCACCAGGTTTCGAACTGTGCTGCTCGAAGTGAACAGCACCGCATCAAATCCACCGGTCTTGATAGCTTCGCGGGTGTGAGCGGGAGGTGGTGCCGCGCGAACGGTTCGAAATGCCGTGATGTCTTCAACTTCCCAGCCCAGTTCAATTAAGCCTGCAACCAACGTGTCGGTTGAAATATCAGCTCGAGGAAGAAAAATTCGATTGATCGGATCCAGGAGGCTGTCGTAAGGTGGCCATTCCTGCATCAATGCCGTGGTGTTTTGATCACCCGGTGGAACCAAATCGGGCTTCACTCCAAAATCAATGAGGGCCGCAATCGTTGACGCTCCAACGGCTGCAACCTTCAGCCCAGAGAATGAGCGGGCGTCCAATCCGTATTCCTCCAGTTTCTCCCGAATCGCTCGTACCGCATTCAGGGAGGTGAAGCCAACCCACGCGTAACGGCCAGAAACCAATCCGTTGACTGCACGATCCATCTGCTGCGGGGTCCGTGGAGGCTCCACCGAAATCGTTGCTACTTCACTGGGGACTGCACCATGTGATTTGAGAACCTGCATCATTTCGGCAGTGTTGTCTTGGGTGCGTGGAATGAGTACCCGCCAGCCAACGAGTTCTTTCTTTTCAAACCAGTTGTACTTGTCTCGTTGATCAATTACTTCTCCCACGACCACAAAGCCGGGCCCGGAATCCTTTGAGTTTTTCAGTAGGGCTCCCACTCCGCCGAGGGTGGATACCGTTGTGCGTTGATCAACTGTCGTACCGTTACGAGTGATCGCGATCGGCGTAGCGAGATCGCGCCCTGCGTTTATCAATTTGTCTGCAATCGTGGTCGCTAAATCGCCACCCTTAAGGAAGACGAGGGTCTGACGGGGGCTCATTAAAGTTTCCCATTCAATCCCGGGATCCTGGGCATCGAGAATTCGTACTTCATGGGACTTTCCGCCCGTCAGGTTAAAGCCTGCGAATGCCGGTATGCCGGTGACTTCGCTGACTCCAGGGACAAGTTCAAAGTTGGCATGTGAACGGCGAAGCACCGAAATCTCGGGGATAAGCGCACCTGAAACTATGGGGTCTCCGAGAACCAAGCGCACAACTAATTCCGATTCGCGCGCGAGCTCTAAAACCAACTTGGCCGCTTCCGCTGGCTCAAGTTCCCGTTCATCTTCGCCCACAGCAATTACTACCTTGTCAGCATCGACATAAGTTGCCGCGATATGGCTGGCATGTACGTCGGCGACGATCTTGTCTGCCTTTTCCAGTAGGCGAACGGCTCGCATGGTTAACAACTCTGGGTCACCTGGCCCAGCCGCAATGAACACAATTGAACCCAGCATTGCCTTTTTGCGCGGTGGGGTTGGCACAACCTCTACCGCTTCAAGAGGCACAGATTTTGGTGCGGTTTTTTTTCCAGCCGTTGCTTCCTCGACTGCGGGCTTGTTCGATGTTGTCACTTGGGCTGCCTCTTTTGTTGGTGATGAACTGGTCGCGGCGGTTTTAGATGTTGGGGTTGTGGGTATTGAGGATTTCGCATTTGGACTCACGCGATGTCCACCTGGCTAAGTTCCTGCGGGCTCGGTTCAGAGTCCAACTTTTGATCATGGAATGCGAGAATTTGTAGTTCGACGGCTAAATCCACTTTTCGCACTTCTACCTCCTGCGACACTTTAAGGAATACTGGTGCAAAGTTGAGAATGCTCACGAGTCCCGCTTCGATCATGAGGTCGGCGATTTCCTGGGCCGACTCCGCAGGGGTGGTGATTACCCCAATACTTGCTTCATTTTTCGCGACAACTGCCGCTAAATCGCTTATGGGCATGACTGTGAATGATTCTTGGCCGCAGAGCAGCGTACTTCCTACCATCTCATGGTCTCGGTCAAATATTCCGACAATGTGAAAACCTCGGGCGCCAAATGCGCGGTAGGAAGCCAGCGCTCGACCCAAATTTCCCATTCCGACAATCACAATTCCACGCGGCTTGGTCACGCCCAGCTCACGCGCGATGTGAAAGGTGAGGTAGGAGACGTTGTAGCCGACTCCACGCGTTCCAAATGATCCCAGGTGCGAGAGATCTTTGCGCAGCTTTGCTGAACTCACCCCGCAGGCGGCCGCCAGTTCTTCGCTGGCAATTGTGACAATTCCTTGGGATCCAAAAGTCGACAATACGCGGTGGTAAACGGGCAGCCGGGCAATAGTTGCCGCCGGGATGCCACCAGGTTTACGGCTGGGAAGAGTCACTGTTTTTACCTCGGGTTAAAGGACACGTGGGGTGCGTGTTCCATTGTGATTGTGGCCTTGTGAAGCGGAGCTACCCCTTGACGCCCAGGAACGGATCAGCGTCCCGTTGCATTAGGAAGTAGTGGACCGAACCCTATTCAATTGCGCAACCAGATATCAAATATTACCGGACATAATCGTCCGATTATCGGGCTATTGATCCGAAAGTTTGGTAACCAAACGATCCCGATTAACCCGCCAAAAGTCAAAAGGCTCGCCATCGACCAAAATAACCGGGATTTTTTCCCAATACAGATCAGCTAAATTTGGATCCTCGGTAATGGACACGACTCGAAATTCTTGACCGAGTTGTTTACACACTTGGGCTACCACTTCGATTGCCTGCTCACACAAGTGACAATCGGGTTTACCCACTACCGTAACGCGCAGCGAACGGGTCACACTTGCTCAATCATTTCGCCGTACACCTCACGCAAACGACCTTTGGCAATTTTCCCAGTTGCAGAACGCGGTAAGTTCCCAACAATCCGGATCTGAGTGGGGCATTTGAATCGAGCAAGGGATTTGGCAACAGCTTCGGAGATGAATTCCACTGTGGCCTCAGATCCCGGTGCCAACACGACAAGCGCGCTCACCCCCTCACCTGTTTCGATGTCAGGCCGACCCAGAACCGCGGCCTCCGCAATATCGTCGAGTTCTTCAAGTGCCACTTCAACCTCGCGCGGGAAAACATTGAAGCCGTTGACAATTATCAACTCACGTCGCCGATCAACCAAATGCAACGCACCAGTTTCATCTTGGTAACCAATATCTCCAGTGCCAAACCAACCTTGGGCGTCGGGTCCGCCATCGCGGTCAGGCCAGTAACCCAGGAAAACTCCTGGACCCTTTACCCAGATCTCCCCCGGATCACCAAATTCAGAATCTTCGCCCGAGCCCGCCACAATTCGGATAGCTGTTCCAGAAATTGGTAAACCCACGCAACCTGGTCGAGCGCGAGAATCAACGACCGTTGACGCAATGACCGGGGAAGTTTCTGTCATGCCATAACCCTCAAAAATGCGCATGCCAGTGAGCTCCTCAAAACGATTGAAAACTTCCACTGGCAAAGGAGCCCCTCCGCTGGAAAGCAATCGGATCGGCCGCATTGCAGTAGCAACGAAGGGAACTCGCGACCACATCAGGTACATTGCTGGAGCACCAGCAACCGTTGTGACATGTTCGCGAGAAATCACGTTCAAGGAATCAACGGCATCAAAGCGGTCAAGAATCACTACCGATGCACCGGCTGCAATTGCCATTGTCAGAACCGTGTTCAACCCGTACACGTGAAATAGCGGCAAGACGGCGAGCACCGTGTCTTCAGCACTCACAATTGGTGGGTTGCGTAAGTCCAGCAAGGCGGAAACGTTGCTTACCAAATTGGCATGGGTGAGCATGACCCCTTTTGGGTTTCCGTCAGAAGCCGAAGTGAACAGAAGTAGGCCAAGATCGTCTGGTGCAATTTGCGGGAAGCCAATTTGGAAGTCAGATTTGCGAGTCAAGTTCCGAATCGAATCCTTGACCAATTTCCGAATTGACTCACGCGCCGAAGTTATCTCTTCGCACAACATTGCTGGACAAAAATCCGGAACTGAGCCTGCGCCCAGCTCTGCACATTTAGCAGACACCAGTAGCATCTTGGCTTGCGATAACTTAAGGATTTCCGTGATCTCGAAAGACGCATAATCAGGATTCAACGGGATGGGAACCAGTCCGGCCCGAACAATGCCGAAATAGGAAACTACGAACTCAATTGAACTCTCCATCAAGATAGCAACGCGATCTCCACTGCGAGAAGGGTCTAGCCCCCCTTCTAGTAGCGCAGCTGCCGTCGCGCTCACTCGAGAATCCAAAGCAGAGTAGGAAACGCGCTCACCGGATTCCACTTCAATTAACGCAATTCGTTCTGGATCATTGAGTGCCGAGTTTCGCAAAAAGTCAGCAACCGTCACCACGCGATTAACCGCCACAGTTCCGCTATCTGAATTTACCGCGTTCACACACCGAGTTTGCCACATCACCGGATCTGGGGACGCACGGTGAGTACTCTTTCTCTGTGTCGCCCGAAAAACCCGCTAAGAATGGGAATGTCTTAGAGACCTTCCGCCAGTCTGGCCTGGCCTCGGCAGCCGCGGCTCACCATTCGCGCAGCGCCGAACGAGGCGGCGGCTCCTCCGCCGCGTTCTTTGACGTTGATAACACGATAATGCGGGGAGCGTCCCTATTCCACTTCGCGGCTGGTCTTGCAAAACTCAAATATTTCTCTGGCCGTGACATTTTTGGATTCGGCGTCAAGCAAATGAAATTTGTACTTTCGGGGTGCGAGGACTTAGAAGATGTGGCGTCAGCCACGGAAGCCGCCCTTACGTTTGTTCAAGGTCGCAGTGTGGAAGAACTGACCCGTTTAGGCGAGATAGTTTTCGATCAACGAATGGTTGACAAATTGATTCCGGGCACGTTGGCATTGGCTCAGCAACATATTGATGCCGGTGAAGATGTTTGGCTGGTCACTGCAACACCGGTTGAGCTTGCCGACTTGATCGCCCGACGTCTTGGATTAACAGGTGCACTGGGAACGGTCTCCAAAACCGAGAATGGCGTCTACACGGGAAAGCTGGATGGATACCCACTGCACGGTTTAGCCAAAGCCGAGGCCGTGCGGGCTCTCGCCAGTAGTGAACATTACGACCTCAGCACCTGTTATGCATACTCCGATTCGGCAAATGACATTCCAATGCTATCAATCGTTGGTTCTGCCACCGCCGTAAACCCGGATCCAGATCTGCGTGCCTACGCCAAAAAAATGGATTGGGAGGTCAGCGACTTTCGAAAACGCGCCCAATTGCGCGAAAACGCAGTGCCCGTTGCCACTACTGCCGGCGGAATCGCATTCGGCCTCACCGCCGGTTACGCACTGGGCCGAATCGCCCGCGGTTTAAAAAATACTTGAACGCGTGGCTAGTAATTCCCGAATAGTTTGGGTGAGTACCCCTCTCACATAATCCGAGCAGGCGAATGCGACCGATGGGCTATCTGACTCCGGTGGTGCAATTGCGGTGCCAAATGAAATGGTCCACTTACTGGGAAATGGAATCAGACCCAGCGGACC
Organism: Candidatus Nanopelagicales bacterium; assembly: GCA_028825115.1. Taxonomy (GTDB): domain Bacteria; phylum Actinomycetota; class Actinomycetes; order S36-B12; family S36-B12; genus UBA4592. Next base: position 8,285 of record JAPKAV010000027.1, read on the forward strand.
GAGCATCGGGAAAGTAGGGGTCACCGGAAGATAGGGAATGTCAGCCCAATCAAGTAACCCTTCAACGCGCGCGACGAGCGGATACGCCTCTTCAGATCCGATGACCACGGTGGGGATTATGGGGACTTGATTAACCGCAGCCAGGCGAGCAAAACCGGCGCGACCGAATTCCTGCAATTGGTAACGGTGTTCAATTGTCTTACCGACCCCGTTCACCCCTTCGGGCCACACACCGACCAGGTGGCCGGCTTGAAGCAACTCGCTGGCAGTGTCGAAATGAGCGGGATGCACATTCAAATGCGCCATCAAATCCCGCATGGGCTCCTGGAAAAGGAAGTCAGCCCCCAAAAGGTGCAGTGCACGGGATGAGTTTTTTTCAAGAGCATGCACGACCATGAGGGCATCGATCGCGAAAGCTCCCGCGTGGTTGCCGACGAAAAGAGCCGGCCCGGATGCCGGGATATTTTCCGAACTCAAGACTTGGGCGCGAAACCAGTCCCGATAAATGGGCTCTAGAACGCCGTCAACGAACCTACGAGCCAAGAAGCTAGGGCCCTTGGCCGCAAAATCCGGATCGTTGTACATGAGCGTACCGGGGTGCGGGACCTTGTGGGCTACTTCTTGTTTCTGCGCTGGACTCGCGTGCGACGCAACAATTTGCGGTGCTTCTTCTTAGCCATCCGCTTGCGACGTTTTTTAATTACTGAGCCCATATAACAATTCCCTTAACTTGAAGTAAATTTCGTAAAAGCAAACTGGAGTGTATCGGTGGCCACTCGCAACGCATGTTGGGAGGTTCCTTGGAGACCTTTAGGCGGTTTCGATGATCGAATCGCGTAAGTAATCCTGCACCGCCTGTTCAGGCACTCGGAATGAACGACCGACTCGAACGGCTGGCAATTCACCACTGTGTACCAAGCGGTAGACCGTCATCTTGGACACCCGCATCACTGCGGCAACCTCCGCTACGGTCAGAAAACGTACGTCGCCGAAAGATGCTGTTGACATGCGGTGCTCCATAATGTGAGGCGTAGCGGGAATCATTTCCCTTGGACCGGATTACCGAACAATAGTAGGTAACCCTAGCGTGGCGCGACCTATACCCGAAAAAAAACAAAGTTTCTGGATTGACACGCTAGAACCAGGAGTTAACTTCTGGGTCCAATCCGAAAAATGCCAGCCAAGTTTCCATAATTGCAGAACCAACCGGATGCTCCGCATCAATACTTGGTCAATTATGTTTGGCCCAAGAATTCTTCCCTCCTAAGAGGCATTCTCCGCTGGGCATAGGGTGCTCAGGCTTTACCAAGTTCCATTGAACGCCCAACCCCTGCATCTAGAGCCGATCTGACCGCTTCTCCCACGTTTTGTGAATCAAGGACTTCCATGGCGGCTTGGGTCGTTCCGCCCGGGGACGTCACCTGCCGCCGCAAGTCACCAGCGGAACGCTCAGAGCGTGCCAAAAGTTCCCCTGACCCTCTCAGCGTTGACCGCACTAACTGATCGGCTAAATCCCCATCGAGCCCAAGTTCCTCTGCGCCTTCCTGCAAATACTGCGCGAGGTAGAACAGGTACGCCGGGCCGCTGCCCGACAGTGCACCCACTGCGGCCTGCTGGGCTTCAGGGACCACAAATACGTCGCCAACAGCTCCCAAAAGGTCTACGGCAATTGCAATAGAGGCCTCGGAGCTACCGTGGCCACCACTCACACAAGTAACGCCCATGTGAATTTGCGAAGGAGTATTTGGCATCGCCTTTATGATTTCCTTCGTCTGCGGGAAATAATTTCCGATGAACTCGGTGGTCACTCCCACCGCGAGTGAGATTACGATCGCACCGGGCGCAATAAACGGTGCGAAATTTGCAAGAATTTCCTTGATAATTTGTGGTTTTATTGCAATTACAACAACGTCACATGCGGACAGAACCTCGAGATCCTCGGTGACCTCAATGCCCAGTGAGCCTTCTAGGTACTGGTATTTCTCCACATCGCGCACTACCGCCACAATGCTGGCACCTGACCGCGTCCACCCAGAGATCAGTGCCTGCCCCATCGAACCGGACCCGACCACACCAATTCTCTTGACGGAATTCACGGTGTTCATTGCTTCACTCTGCCACACCTGGTAGTGGTTTTGTTGGATCAAGCAAGTCTTGAACCATTGGCGACACCAATGCGACTAACTGATCTTGGGACACACTCGCAAGCGGCTCGATTTCCAGGAAATACCGGTAGGCAATCACACCGGTTAGATAGGAACTAATCAGTGCCCCGCGAATTCGAGCATCAGGGATGCCCATCAAAGTCAAGGCACGATCAACCACGGTGCTTTGGAAGTAGTCCGAAAGCGGCTTGATCACGGCAAACATGTCAACGCCTGTACTCACGGAACGTCCGGCATTTGCAGCCTTGAGCAGGTCCTCCCGAACCTGCTGATCGGCAACTAACTGAAGTGTTCCCCGGACAAGACGCTCGCCCATGCCGTGAATTCCTGGGGCGACCAATGCGGGGATCGCTTTCTGTGGGTCACTCGGGAAAGACATCGCGGCCGCAAAAAGTGCTTCCTTGTTCGCATACAGGTTGGAGACAACGGTTGGCGCCACTCCTGCCGCCGCCGCAATCGACTTAATAGTGGTTCTTGCGTAGCCGGAATTGAGAAACATGGATCGAGCGACCCCCGCAATTCCACCGTCTTCTCGTTTTTCCTCCTGCGCCATGGCCTACTCCTCTCCGCTGGAAAACACTTGATGGGGAAACACTTGCCGAACAAAATCAAGGCTGGCCCGCAGATCGGAAATGCGCTCGTCACGGTCCGTAGCCGACCGAGTCGTAATTTCAGCGATAATATTTCCATTAAAGCCACTATTTACCAGGAATTCCAGCCCTTCGCGTACCGGCTGGGTTCCCCTGCCTGGCACTAAGTGCTCGTCGGCTGGGGAGTCGGTACCGTCCGCCAGGTGGATGTGTGTCAAGCGCTCGCCAAAATCACGCATCATTTCGATGGGATCAGTTCGTGAAACCGCCGTGTGCGAAAAATCCAAAGTGACATTTTCGTAATCCTGCTTTCTTATGTCCCAGTCTGGAGCATAGGCAGGAAACGACCCAGGACCTGCCCGCCACGGATACATATTTTCGACGGTGAAACCCACGGGCGAGTTCGTGTTGAGTTCAGAGATCCCTTTTTCAAAGTTTTTTGCGTACTCGCGCTGCCAACGAAATGGCGGGTGCACCACAACGGTCATGGCACCCACCAATTCAGCAACTTCACGGGCTTTGTCCAGTTTTCCCCAAGAGTCTGTCCCCCAGACTCGTTGAGTGACTAACAGGCACGGGGAATGCAATGACAGGATCGGGAGTTGATAGTGCTGAACAAGATTCCGCAGCACCGTCGAATCTTGACTCATAGTGTCCATTCCCACCATTACTTCGACCCCGTCATAACCGGTAAGAGCCGCTAGTTCAAAGGCGGCAGCGGTAGATTCAGGAAACACTGAAGAAGTCGAAAGGCCTATTTTCATGGCGCATTCATCTCGACCGGTTCCTTGGGAGCGAGCCTCCATCGGTTGGTCACCCGGGTAGCGATGACGACAGCAAGAGCGCCGGCAAGCCCTACCCCAATGGAGATCAGGCTATAGCGCTCTGGTCCCAATGAGAGCGCAAAAATATTTGAGAGCCATGGGATGTACAACACCGCAATAAACATTGCTCCCATGAGGCCTACGAGGGTGAGCCTGATCACATTGAGCGGGCGTGCCGATTCCGCCAGAACTGCAAGTGTCACGATAAATAATGTGATGGTCGCACCTGACTGAGCATTAAATAGCGGTTCATCAAAATAAAGAGCTACTCCGTAACTCGTGAAAGAAGCAACCGCGGCAATCACGCCGGCTGGGATCGCGAATGACAACACCCTGCGAAAGAATCCAGGTCGAAATCTTTCAACATTTGGCATCAATGCGAGAAAAAAACCAGGAATTCCAATGGTCAATGCACTCACCAATGTTAAGTGGCGCGGTAAAAATGGGAAGGCAACTACGAAGATCACGGTCGCGCTACTCACGATCATGGCATAAAAACTTTTAGTTAAGAAAACGTTGGCGACACGTTCAATATTCACTAACACTTTGCGCCCCTGCGCCACCACGTCGGGCATCATTTCCCACTGGTCATCAAGCAACACTAATTGGGCCACAGCGCGCGTAGCATCGGAACCAGAGCCCATCGCGATTCCAAGATCTGCATTCTTAATTGCGAGTACGTCGTTAACGCCATCACCCGTCATCGCGACAGTTTTCCCGCGTGCATGCAGGGCCTCGATTATATCCTGCTTTTGCGAAGGCGTAACCCGGCCAAACACATGTGTGGTTGCGAGCACTTCGGCTACTTCGTTGGTGTTTTCGGGCAAATACCGCGCGTCGTACGGGTGATCCGCACCTGGCACGCCGGCCTGCCTGGCAATTGCACCTACCGTCTGCGGATTGTCACCCGAGATCACTTTTACGTTGACACCTTGGCTGAGGAAATATGCGACCGTCTCAGCTGCATCTGCGCGAAGAGTCTCACTGATCACAACGAGCGCTGCGCACTCAACTTCTCCCAGCTTTTCTTCTGAACTCATCTTCGCGGAGCCCTCTACCAACTTTGCTAGAACTAACACGCGAGCACCAGATGCGGCGCTGCTGCTCGCGCGCTCCAGCATTTGGGAATTATTCGGAGCAACCATTTCTGGGGCACCCAAAACCCAAGACACCTGATCAGAAAAAGTTGCGCTCGACCATTTACGGGAACTGGAAAACGGAACTGAATAGCTCACTTCCCAATCTGGATCGGAGTAACGAGCCTTGATAGCGGCCATCGTGGGATTCGCATTGGGCTGCGATGCGGCAACCGCACCGAGGGCCGCTTCAATTACCGCTAAATCCGATGTGCCCAATGGGATTACATTATAAACCTGCATCCCGGGCGCGGTGAGGGTCCCGGTCTTATCCACACATACGGTGTCCACTCGAGCTAAGACTTCCACAGCCGGCAGATCCTGAACAAGTACCCTCCTTCTCGCAAGTTCAACTACAGACACCGCCATTGAAATTGAGGTAAGAAGAACGAGTCCCTCAGGCACCATCGTGACAATGCCAGCGATTGTTCCTCTAATTGCTTCGGGCAGGGGCAACTGTGCCTCGATATACTGCGAAAGAAAAAGTGTGATTCCCACGGGAAGCAGGAAGTAGGAAACGTATTTGATGAACTTATTGATTGAATCGCGAAGTTCCGATTTCGTAGTTTGAAATTGCGTGGCGACCTCCGTGAGGCCTGCGGCGAATGAATCACGCCCAATCTTCGTCGCGCGCATGTACCCAGCACCCGCAACTACGAAGGAACCACTCATCACCCAGTCTCCCACTTGTTTGTCAACCGGATCCGCTTCGCCCGTGAGCAGGCTCTCATCAATTTCTAGACCCTGAGACTTTTCAATTTCTCCATCAACGACTAACTGATTGCCCGTGCCCAGCACGATGAGATCGCCGAGCACTATCTCACGTGGGGTTATCTCTTGATCGGATCCATCCCGGCGAACAACTGGTTTCGCTTCCCCGATGACCGCAAGCCTTTCCAGGGCGCGAGCGGCGCGGTACTCCTGAATTGTGCCAATCAGAGTATTGGCCACAATGACGAAACCGAAAAGGGAATCCTGCCACGGTGCCACGATCAACATGACTATCCACATTGATCCAATTAAGAAGTTGAACCAGGTCAGCGTATTTGCTGTGACAATGCTGGAAAGGCTCCGAGAATTAGCGTCCGGTGCATCATTAATTTGACCGGACGCGATCCGATGTTCAACTTCGGCCCGGGTAAGCCCAGCAAAAGAGTCAAGATCAGCACTACGTGGGTGCTTATGGCTCATGCCACCACGTTACCTGAACCACAGATCCAGCACATACTTCACGGTGCCCGTGCTGCACGAACTACCCAGTGGACCTAGGCTCAAGTAGTGCCTGAAGTCCCCCTTGATTTCCCCAGAGCCTGGGTCGAGTTCGTCGACCCATCAGATGACGACCAATTGATCCGTTGCGATCTGACTTGGCTCACTTCCAAGTACAACTGCATTTTCGGTAGAGGCTGTAAAGGCATTGACGCCGAGCGTCCCGATGCGGGCTGCTGTTCCCACGGTGCTCATTTCTCTGAAAAGAAGGATGAGAAGCGAGTACGCAAATGGGTTAAGAAACTTACCCCCGAGCTGTGGGAGAACTACGAACTTGGACATGGGAAAAAAGGCTGGATTGAGAAAGAAGATGGGGCCGATAAAACCCGAGTCGTCAAGGGTGCCTGTATTTTTCACAACTCTGAAGGCTTCGAAGGTGGGTACGGGTGTGCACTGCATCATTTGGCCGAAAAAGAGGGCGTACACTTCATCGAGACTAAGCCAGACGTCTGCTGGCAACTTCCCCTCAGACGTTCCTATGACAATGTGACCTACGAGGATGGCCGTGAGCGCCAAGTCGTCGTCTTGGGCGAGTATGACCGTCGTGCTTGGGGAGCCGGTGGAGCCGATCTTGATTGGTACTGCACGGGTAACACCGAAGCGCATACTGCTAGTGAGCCGGTCTACATCAATTCAAAGGACGAAATCGTTGCCCTGATTGGGGCATTGGCTTATGAGGAACTTGCTCAGCTATGCCGGAACCGCGAGGCTGTGATCACAAGTTTTAATCAGCGGGGTAAAAAGTCAGACCCCACCGTCAGAATTGGTCTGTCGATCCATCCGGCTGACCCGCAGGACTAAAACACAGGACTTAACATGGCAAAAAGCACCACGAAAACACCTCAATTTCGCTGCACCGAGTGTGGCTGGGCTACCGGTAAATGGGCTGGGCGCTGCGGTGAATGTCAATCTTGGGGCACCGTCGAAGAGGCCGGTGTGGTTACCGCTACTACTAAAGCAAGGGCAACGACATCGCCGGCACTCGCCATTAATGAGATCGATATTTCTGCAGCACAGTCTCACAGCACCGGGATCGGTGAATTTGATCGGGCACTCGGGGGTGGATTTGTGCCTGGGGCCGTCCTCCTTCTTGCAGGAGAACCAGGGGTTGGCAAATCAACACTGCTCTTGGCTGTGGCAGCCCAGTGGGCGCGGATGGGACACAAGGTCCTTTATCTCACCGGTGAGGAATCTGTCGCCCAAGTTCGACTGCGTGCTGAGAGAATCGATGCCGTCAGCGACTCACTCTTCCTCGCAGCTGAAACCGACCTTGGAGTAGCCCTAGGTCACATTGAACAGACAAGCCCATCACTACTTATCGTTGACTCAGTACAAACCATCTCAAGCGCCGATGTCGACGGAGTTGGCGGTGGGGTCACTCAGGTCAAGGAAGTTGCCGCATCACTCATTCGGGCGGCCAAGTCAAGGAATATGACCACGGTCCTTGTTGGCCATGTCACAAAAGACGGCAGCGTTGCCGGCCCGCGCGCACTTGAGCACCTCGTTGACGTGGTCTTGCAGTTTGAAGGTGACCGACACGGACCCCTTCGCCTAGTGCGTGCGGTAAAAAATCGTTACGGACCGGCTGACGAGATCGGCTGCTTCGAATTGACCGAGGATGGCATTCACGGACTCCCTGACCCAAGTGGCCTATTTCTCGGTGACCGAACCCACCCAGTCCCTGGAACGTGCGTCACCATCACCGTCGAAGGAAAGCGACCACTGGTGGCTGAAGTTCAGGCACTAATTGCGCCATCTAGCTCACCCCAACCCCGCCGAGTGACCAGCGGCCTTGATTCTTCTCGGACCGCCATGATGTTGGGGATCTTGGAGCGTCGCGCGGGCCTATCACTCTCTACCGCAGATTGCTTCGTGGCAACCGTTGGCGGAATGCGCCTACTCGAACCGGCAACTGACCTGGCAACAGCGCTTGCGATCGTCAGTAGCGTGAAGGACCTTTCATTACCCAGCGGTCTGGTTGCCATTGGCGAACTTGGACTAGCCGGCGACATTCGCCGGATAACCGGACTTGAGAAGCGGCTAGATGAAGCGGCCAGACTGGGTTTCACCGATGCAATTATTCCCACGGGCACTTCGGTGAAAACTCAGGGAATCGTCACCCATCCTGTGTCCAACGTTGCACAAGCAGTGACCGTGATGACCTCATTGACTGCAGGCTCGAAGCGTGAAGGTGCTCCGAACTCTTAATTCTTCTTTGTCACAGCAAAAGGAGTCGCTTCACTGAAGACATCGACGTTGCGACCAATCACCTCATAACGGCCCACCTTGGCCGCCTCATCGATCTCGGGACATCCTGGCTCGCTCAGTTGCCCATTCCACTCGATGGTGGATGCGACCACGTCACCGGGTTCAAGAATCACAACTTTTTTCTTCTTGCTCGGCGAACAGTCGTCACTTGACCACGCGCGGTACCCGCCTGATTTCACTTCAAGTTCATTGGCTTTGGGCCCAACATCTCGCAGACAGGCGACACTGCCCGTGTTTTCAATGGTCAGCGTCAACACGGGCTTTTTGCCTACTTTGTAAGTTGAGGAATCAGTAGTTGCTTCCACCAGAATTGCCGAGTCCAGACAATTAACGGGATCTGTTGTCACGGGAGTGAGTACCGCCTCGGGATCGACTGATTCAGCTACTGCAATAGCGGGCTCGACAATCGGGGCTTGCGTTGAGGGTGAACCAGTAATGGCTCGAAAAACCCAGATCAGGCCGAACACGAGAAGTAGGACAATTACCAGCAGTGCAGCCCTACGCACCCAGTAGATACCGGGTGACTCAGGACCCACTGGCTGCACGTTCATGGATCCACAGTAATGCGGTACCCCCGCAGCATGAAACGATCCCCTTATGAGTACGTCCAATCTGGACCCGCAAACCGTCATTACCTGGTTTGCCAGTGAAGCCCGAACCCTCCCCTGGCGGGATACCAGCCCGTGGGGTGTTTTGGTGAGTGAATTCATGCTTCAGCAAACACCGGTCAACCGGGTTTTGCCCCGGTGGCAACTATGGCTGGAGCGCTGGCCAACTCCACAGGAGTTAGCAAACTGTTCGGTCGCCGAGGCAATCCGCACTTGGGGAAACTTGGGCTACCCCCGTCGAGCCAAACGGCTACATGAAAGCGCAACGATCATTTCCCAACAATTTGATGGAGAGGTCCCCACCACTTACGAGGGGCTGATTTCGCTGCCCGGCGTCGGTGAATACACCGCCAATGCAGTTCTAGCATTTGCATTCGGGCAACGATCTCTAGTCCTTGATGTGAACGTTCGCAGATTATTGGCTCGCGCAGGGCTTGGCCAATCCCACCAAGCCCCAACAGTTTCACTAGTTGAGCGTTCACTCGCGCAGGAACTTCTCCCAACCAGTCACCACCAATGCGTGCAATGGTCAGCAGCATCAATGGAGCTCGGCGCATTGATCTGCACTGCACGCGATCCATCGTGTTCAAAGTGCCCAATCGTCAATGACTGCAAGTGGTTTGCGCAGGGCAAGCCACTTTCTTCAATTCCGAAAAGGAGACAAGCGCGCTATGAGGGAAGTGTTCGACAGGAGCGTGGGCGAATATTAAAGATACTGCGCGAAAATGAAAAACCGATGAGCGTAAGTGAGCTTTCGCAGCACACACCGGACAATCAGCGGTTCGAAAACGCCCTCACCCAACTGGCGAGTGAAGCAATGATCACGAAAGTGGGATCGAATTATGCGCTACCGAATTCGTAGTAATTCTTCCCCATCGATTGATCGAAATATGGTTCGGTCTGCAAAAGAATCCTGTAGCAGCACATCAAGCCAGATTTCGTCCGAGCCTGAACTTTCTTGGCAACTGCTGCTCCTGGGGCCGCTCAAAGTAATTGAAATCTCGAGGTCGCGCTCAGACTCAAGCGCCGTGAGGGCAAGTTCTTGATCCGGGCAAACCCCCGAAGGTGGCGGCGTAACCAGTACTTGGATTACGTCCGCATCGACAGTTGGCCGGTAACCGGTTGGCTGTAAATCTTGACTGACTTGGCCAAAGGACGAGAACGGCCCAGTCCCGGAAGTGAAACCCCAAATACCCAGTAACACAGACACACCGATGATTCCAGCAATAAAAAAACCGGCCCAGCGTGGAAAACCACGCTTAGGCCGGTCAAACTCGTTCAAGCCAGGGATCAATGGGCCGCCGCTCACGTCTGGTCCCCGCCATTCCTAGGGGAAAAGACGCTCGTCATAGGGGCAAGAGTAACTGGGCTATCCCGCGGCTTCAACCGGAGGTGAATCTGGAAGCACCTCCCGTGGAGTTGATGCGAACGTGAATTCAAGGGAATCCCCTTCTCCTTCAACGTCTACAACAACAATACTGCCGGGCAATAACTCGCCAAAGAGCATCTTCTCACTCAATGGATCCTCAAGTTCACGCTGAATCGTCCGGCGCAATGGACGGGCACCAAGTTGTGGATCGTAGCCTCGTTCAGCTAGGAGGTCCTTGGCAGCTGTGGTCAGTTCAATCGCCATGTCCATGTCCATCAGACGCTTCTCAAGACCAGCAATCATGAGATCAACGATCTCAACGATCTCGTTCTTGCTCAACTGATGGAACACGATCACGTCGTCGATTCGGTTGAGGAACTCAGGACGGAAATGCTGCTTGAGTTCCTGCTGCACCTTGCCCTTCATCTGCTCGTAGGCGGTTACTTCATTGTCGTCTGGGGCAAAGCCAAGATTCTGCCCCTTTGACACGTCCCGACTTCCCAAGTTCGTAGTCATAATGATCACGGTGTTCTTGAAGTCAACAACGCGACCCTGCGAATCCGTCAATCGACCCTCTTCCAAAACTTGGAGAAGAGAGTTAAAAATATCAGGGTGAGCTTTCTCAACTTCGTCGAAGAGAACGACGCTAAATGGCTTGCGACGTACCTTTTCTGTCAACTGTCCGCCATCTTCGTAGCCGACATAACCGGGGGGTGATCCAAATAGCCGCGAGGCCGTGTGCCGCTCACTGTATTCAGACATATCCAGTGCAATTAATGCATCTTCGTGCCCAAAAAGGAACTCGGCGAGAGTCTTGGATAACTCAGTTTTTCCCACTCCGGAAGGGCCGGCAAAGATAAATGAACCACTAGGGCGCTTGGGATCTTTCAAGCCAGCCCGGGTGCGACGAATAGATTTGGAAAGCGCCTTGACGGCTTGCTCCTGC
>JAPKAV010000028.1 GCA_028825115.1 Candidatus Nanopelagicales bacterium
GCGGACCTAACCGGAGCGGACCTAACCGGAGCGGACCTAACCGGAGCGGACCTAACCGGAGCGGACCTGATGGACGCGAAGGGCCTAGAAAGTAAAGCGCTAGACGGCGCTACAGTCCACAAAACGAGGATGCCAGACGGAAGCATCGCTGAACCGAGCAATGGGAAGCCTGACTGAGGCAAGTCAACCACTTATGGGGCATGCGAAGTGATACTCCCACCCAAAACCGCGGCACTAATTATATCCAATTAAAGAGAGGGGGCTGGAACTCAAGTTTTCCTTTGGTGGTGCAGGCGAGCCTAGTTCTTAGTCATGCTTGAATAAATGCGAAGAGCAGCCGTCCGATTACCAGGCACCAACCGAGAATGACAAGGATGTTCTTGTTGCGTAAGGTTAAGCTCATCGCGTCATTACACTGATTTGTCGCAAGGAGCAGTTTCGTTGTCACACATGCCGAGCTTCCGCCGTGACTACGGTTAAGTGAGAGATATGCGAGTCCTGATCGGTTGAGTCCTGGGGTGAGGTTACCTGCTTCGGCTCAAGGTTCGCGCGTATTGTCGAAAGCCCGATTTCCCCGGCAACTCCTGCTTGTCGAGGCGTCCTTTCCCGACGTATTCAGATTCCTCGGATCGGGTGTGTTCCTTCGACCGGCTCGAGGTGATCGGGAGACTGGCGGTCCGTTGGTTGTGCTCCTCATTCGGGGAGCCGTCAATGTTACGGTATCGTTGGGTTGTGGCGCTGTTACGTATGGGATATTGCGCCTGAGGCGAGGAGGAGTGGATGGGTTTGTCCTCTAAGAAGGTCAAGGGTTACGTGATTGAGCCGGGCGCAGATTTGTCCGGCGCGGATTTATCCGGCGCGGACCTGACCGAAGCGGACATGTCTCGTGCGAACCTAAGGGGCGCGGACCTGTCCCGTGCCGACATGTGGAGCGCGAAACTGTTCGGGGCGGACCTGTCCAATGCGGACTTGTTAGGCACGAAACTGCCCAGCGCCGATCTGTCCGGCGCGAAGCTGGTGGGCGTGTTTCTGACCAACGCGAACCTGTCTCGTGCAGATCTGAGCGAAGCGAATCTGACCAGCGCTGATCTGTCGGGCGCGAACTTGATGGGCGCGAACTTATTGGGCGCGAATCTGGATGGCACCGTGTTTAACAACACCAGGATGCCTGACGGAAGCATCAAGAACCCTGCGACATAGGAAATCGACTGAGAGGCATGGAACAGTTGATGGGTTTTTCCTCGAAGAGAGCTAATGGTTACGTGATCGAGCCGGGCGCAAAATTGTCTAACGCGAACCTGCTTGACGCGGACCTGTTCTTGGCGGACCTGAAACGCGCGGACCTCGTCGGCGCGAACCTGACTGGGGCAGACCTGTCTGTCGCGGACCTGCGCCGTGCGAACCTGACCGGTGCGAACCTTCGGAGCGCTAACCTCACTGACGCGATCCTGACTGGGGCGAACCTGTCTGGTGCGAATCTAGATGGTGCAAAATTCCACAACACGATAATGCCTGACGGGAGCATCAAGAGCTCTGCGACCTAAGAATCGGTCCTAACCGGCGGGGTTTTTGATGTGTTGGTTTGCCTTTCTGATGCGGCCGGCTGTTTGGCATTAGTATTTAGGGATGCGGAAGTGGTTCGTTGCCATCGGGCATGAGTTGCGTTGGTGGCTGTCGCGTCCGTTCCGGAAGCCGTAATGACCACACAATTTGTGTCTGGTCTGTGTGTCGTGCCTTAGACCCATCCAGTGAGTCAGGAAGGACGAAGAAAGACCTCGATTGGGGGAACATCGGTTATCGGTACCGGAGATTTTCTCAAACAAACCGGAAGATCCAGAAGGTTACATTGACGCGGCTTTTGACCGTGTGGGTCGGCGAGACCTATTTACATTCCACGCAAGAAGAGGGGCGATGCGTCGTACAGAGGAGTCGTGGCCCGAATCCCGTTGACATTTGCAGTCACTACTCGCAGACTCAAAATTCTCCATTCGCTTCGGCTCGCTTTTTCTCCAGCGCAATAAATGTCATGATTTCACTCACCGCGCCTGATGCCGCGAATACGGCCATACCGATGCCACGTTTAGCCGACACCTTGCCTGATACTGCTGCAGCACCAAAAGCCACAACGTCTGTCGAGTCGCTGATCGCTTGCGCCAAAATCCAGCCTGACGGGTCTTCTTGACGATGCCACGCTCGGATAGCTCCAATCCCGATTCCCACCTCACGTGCACCCGCAATCCGGGTCAACCACCTCGTCGCTGCTGCCGATTGCGGATCAATACCTAAGCCTCGCGCTAGCCCACCTGGAGCAAAAATCAATCCGGCCCCAATCAAAATGCGGCCTGCTCCCAAAATTGGGAACAAAGTTGAGGGAACTTCTCCGGGCAATAGAGACATGCGACTCCTTAGTAAATTTTGCACTGTACATTTTTCGTAGCATCGTCAAGGATATGTAAACATATCCGACGCTTTCTCGCCAATAATCAACCCGTTCCTTCGTGGCTTGTCGCTCATCAATGAGCCCTCCAAAAGCATCAGTGATTCCTCACAGATCAGATAATGAGTAACGAACCTGCGATACTCACGCGTATTCATACCGATAGCAACACCTTGATCCAGTAGCGTCCTCAAAGTTCGCATGCCACTTCGAACATGCAAAATAAGATCGCTGCGGGTGAGTTTACTGAATGCGCGTCTGTTTGTCGGATGCACGAGTAAGCGGGCTAATCTTGAGGCGAGGAGTAGTTGATAGGTTTGTGCTCTATGAAAGTTAATGGATACGTGCTAGAGCCGGGTGCGAATCTGTTCGGGGCGAAACTACGGAACGCGGACCTGACCAACGCGGACTTGTCCGGCGCGAGCCTGGTCGACGTAGATCTGTCCGGTGCAGGCCTTCGTGGTGCAAACCTGACCAGCGCGAACCTGTCCGACGCGATTCTGACTGGTGCGGACCTACGCGATGCGAACCTGCGAAGCGCGCACATGAAAAACGTCGGTCTGCGTGGCGCGAGCCTGACTGGTGCAGACCTACGCGAAGCGAACCTGCACAGTGCGAACCTGCACGAAGCAAACCTGCGTGGCGCGAACCTGACTGGTGTGGACTTGAAGGTGAACCTGTTCCGCGCGGACCTACATGGTGCGAATCTGCGCGGCGCGAACCTGACCCGCGCATACCTGGCCAACGCAGACCTACGCGAAGCAAACCTGCACGGCGCGAACCTCAATGGTATGGACCTAGCCTTCCTGAGCCTGTTTGGCGCGAACCTGCACGAAGCCAACCTGTATGGCGCGGACCTGACCGGCGCGGACCTGACCGGCGCGGACCTGACCGGCGCGGACCTGTCCTTCGCGAACCTGTTCGGCGCGAACCTGTATGGCGCGAACCTGTATGGCGCGAACCTGACCCGCGCATACCTCTATGGCGCGAACCTGTATGGCGCGCACTTGCATGGCGCGAACCTGTCCTTCGCGGACCTGTTTGGCGCCGACCTGTCCTTCGCGGACCTGTATGGCGCCGACCTGTCCTTCGCGGACCTATACGGCGCTAATCTTTCTGGCGCGAACCTGCGGAGCGCGCGCCTGAAGAATGCGGGCCTACAGGGCGCAAATTTAGGTGCCGCGAATCTAGGTGGCGCGAACTCGGCGACCTAGTACATGTGTGCATTCTTTTATTTTTTGGAATTCGTGGATCTTGGCGGCTTCGTCTTTGTAAATAAGGCCACCAACGGCTTACATTGGCGCGAATCTGCCCACCACTGCGCTTTTTGGGGGTTTTTTGGGTAGGGGCGGAGGGAGCGGGGAGCGGGTCTCTTAAAAAGCCGCTTTTCTTTTTGGCTGCGATGTTGTTTTTGCTGGAGTTGTACGTTGTCATTTGAGGTCCCGGCTGTGGCTTTGGTTGAGGTGGAGGTCATCTGCCACTGCAGCCATTGTCTGTGGGCTTGCGTTATGAGTAAACATTGGAAGTCGTTATTCGTTGTGCTGGTTGTTCTTTGCGTTGGGGTGTTGGTCCCCGTTGCTGTCAACTCCTACAACAGCAATCAGGAACAGCCCGAGTGGCTGATGGTGATGAAGGCCGCACAAGGTGAGTTCCAAGAGAGCACCGGTGGTGATTACACACTTACCCTCACCGGAGTAGAACCCGACCTACTCGCATTCACCGACCGGCCCGAGCGTCAAGCCCAAAGGTGGGACATCACAGAGTTCCTTGACAATTGGGCGGGCGTGTTCGATACCGACCCACCCAACGCCGTCATTAGCGCCGGTAATGGTGAAGCAGCCATTACGATCAATGACCCAGAAGTCTCCGGTGACACCGTAACCTTCACTGCCACCCCACTACCCGGACAAACCCTGCCCACCGGCGTCGTCAATCAACCCACACTGTTTATCGACAATACCCCAGTACTAAGGATCCCTCCGAGAGTCCTACCCAAGCTAGGACATACTACCCTGAGAGGGGATGGGAGTATCGCGAACAATACGTTCCGAGAGCACTCGAGCGAAGACCTGAACTCGATACTGGACAAACAGCCATTAACAACGCCGTTACGTAGCCATCAAGATTACCAATAACGCTCGTGATCGATTCACCTAAACTCCAATCGCATGTGAACGCTAATCTCAATGCAGGGACCTGTCGAGACGTGATTTGATTTTATAGGGGAACGTCCGAGCCGTCTACGTCTTTTTTACGGCTTACTATCTAAAAAAATGTACACGCTCAAGCCCTTAGAGGGTTTTGGTTGTACTCGTTGCTTCTTGCCCGTCCTGGCCTCTTGTTCGGAAGCCAATTGGCGCACAATTGGCGCACATTGGGCCTCAAACAGGAAACGGGCTCCGAGTGTAATCCTCGAAACCCGTTGCCCTGCAGCATTTATCGGTAGTGGGCGATACAGGAATCGAACCTGTGACCTCTTCCATGTCAAGGAAGCGCGCTAACCCCTGCGCCAATCGCCCGCTGGGAAACAAAATTCAATGTTTCTCGAGGTGGAGACGGGATTTGAACCCGTGTAGACGGCTTTGCAGGCCGTTGCCTCGCCTCTCGGCCACTCCACCAGATGGGCTACATGCAAACCTGTATCCCTTCGAGCGGACGACGGGATTCGAACCCGCGACCCTCACCTTGGCAAGGTGATGCGCTACCAGCTGCGCTACGTCCGCATGCCCACCGGCTGACGCCCGTGAAGCGAGGTCACACACTATCTGACCGCAGATGCCAGACCCGAAGCGGAGTGTTTTAGTCGGTCAGGCAGGCTATTGCTATGGGTCAGGCGCGAGGTGCATCGGTGTGTGGGTCTTACAGACCGATGGCGCGTTTTGGCGACGAATATGCCTACGACTTGCTTGAACTGAGCCACAACATTGAGCAAGTCGAGGCGGGCGGTCGCTGGGCCGTGATGATCCCGTATTCCGGTGTGCCCGTATTTGCGCGTTTTGGAGTATGGGAATGCCAGCCTCGGGAATCAACCCTCGGTGTGTGGAAAGGGGTGGATAGTTCAACGTGGACAAGTTCAATGGACAGTACGTCCTACGAGCAGGCTGTAGATCACACGCGAAGGGCGATTTTAAGGGGTGAGGTCTACCAGGCCAATATCTGCCGCATCAAATCCAATGGGTTTGATGCCGACGGCGACATTATGGCTCTGGACGCGCTTCTTGCGACCGAAAACCCGGCGCCTTACTCGGGAGCCCTTCGTATTCCCCAAGAAGGAATCCACATTGCATGCGCCAGTCCGGAATTGTATCTCGCCCGAGTGGGGTCCACGTTGACCTCGAAACCCATTAAGGGAACGGCTCGTTCTGCCAGCGGATTACTAGATAAAGACCGAGCAGAGAACATTATGATTGTTGATCTGGTGCGTAACGACCTGTCCCGGTGTTGCGTTATCGGAAGTGTGCAAGCTGTGGATCTACTTGAGGTTCAGGAGCATCCGGGTTTAGTGCACTTGGTATCAACAATTCAGGGGGAAATTGACCCAGACATCGGTTGGGCGCAAATAATCGAGACTTCATTTCCGCCGGGTTCGATTACCGGTGCACCAAAAATCGCGGCGATGGAAATCATTGATTCACTTGAGACCGAGGGGCGTGGGCCCTACTGCGGAGCATTTGGCTGGATTGACAGTGACAATCACACTGCGCGGCTTGCAGTAGCAATTCGTACATTTTGGATTGATGGCGATCAGATCAAATTTGGGACGGGTGCTGGCATCACCTGGGGATCTGATCCGCACCGTGAATGGGAAGAGACGCAATTAAAAGCCCGCCGTCTCACCAAAATAGTGGAGCAAGATTCCATGGTGGTGTCCTAATGATTCAATGGCAGGGCGCAGAGTGGGTCGAAACCAATGTGATTGAAGCCCGTCACGAGGTCGTCACAGGTCAGGGATTATTTGAAACCCTTTTAGTGAGCGATCAGGTTCCACAGTTTTTCGAATTACACGTGGAGCGGCTGAACAATTCGTGCAAGAGACTTGGGGTGCGCGCGCCAACCTTGCCAGTCATTCGGGAAGGTTTTGAGCACTTACTTCATGGACGATTCTGTGATCGTGGGCGGTTACGCATCACCTTGTTTGGCGGCCTCCCGCAGCAGCTTTTAATCATGTCTTTGGTTGATACTGAACCGTGGCCAAGGAGCGAAAGTGTGATCATTTCTCCATGGACTATCAATGCGAATTCGGCAATTACCGGAGTGAAATCAGTGTCCTATGCGGAAAATGCGCTGGCACTGAGATGGGCAAAAGACCTAGGGTTTGGGGAGACGTTGTTGTTCAACAGTGCTGGTCACCTTGCCGAGGCAGCCACAAGCAATATTTTGGTTGTGCTTGATGGCGAGCTTGTAACGCCGCCATTGCATTCAGGTTGTCTCCCGGGGATCACTCGAGAGTTTGTTCTCGAATTCGGGGTGTGCGAAGCGGACATTGATGCAAGTGAGCTTGATCGCGCCACAGCCGCGGCACTGCTATCGAGTACAAGAGGAGTCCAACCCATCCACGCAATAGGTGAGCGCGAGCTTGATGTCTCAGACACACGCATTCGACTGGTCATGGATTCCTATCGGGCCGAAGTGGAACAGGACAAAAAAAACTGGGCGAGACCCCCCGAAGGAATCCCACCCAGCGTGAATCTTGGCTTTTAACGACCGACGTGTGTGCGAAATGTCTTAAAAGGTTCCCATTGACCTGAAACTTCCCGTCCGGTCTCGAACACGACACACAATTTCCCCTGTTCTTGATACGCAGGGTTACAGATCCACTATCCGGATACAGCAACTTGCACCGCGACACTGGCATAGCGATTGCCCCGGTAACGAGGGTGAGGTTGATCATCACACCAACGGAGCGGCGCAATGCAGACAACATCACAAAATGCTCCTTGCGTTCACACCAAAGCGACATGTAAATAGATGACAACGCTCACGAACCTCAAACAGGCTGTTTCTTGAGCATTTAAGCCCGTGTTGCCTGCGCAAAATGAAGGATCGTGTCGCTGGCGATGACGCAAAGATCCTTGGTAGTACGGTTAGGGGCAGTTTCGGGCGATTGGCTCAGTGGTAGAGCACTCGCTTCACACGCGAGGGGTCACTGGTTCGAACCCAGTATCGCCCACCGAAATCAGAATGTTCGGGCGGAGAATTGTAAGGGAGTTCAGTGCAGGTAACAGTGCGAGAAGGCGATAATCTGCTATTACACGACTTGGAGGCCGGTTCAATCGGGAAGGACTTGTTCCCCAAACAGTCGGGGATGATCGCAGCCGTCGTAAATGGAGTAAATGTTGATCTTGACACCGAACTGCGTGAGGGAGATGAAGTTAGTGGTGTGCACGTCACCTCCGCCGAGGGTTTGGCAATTTTGCGTCACTCCGCTGCCCACGTTGCCGCACAGGCAACCCAGAAGTTGATTCCGAACGCAAAACTGGGCATTGGCCCTCCCATAACGGACGGTTTCTATTACGAATTCGATTTGCCCGAATCCCTGAAGCCAGAGGATTTGGAAGAAATTGAGAAACAGATGGTGTTGATCATAAAAAGCCGCCAACGGTTCAGCCGGCGGGTAGTTACTCGGGAACAAGCACTCGCGGAATTGGCCCATGAGCCGTACAAACTGCGGCTGATCGGCGCGGATTCCGGTACTGAGGTTCTCGATCCCGACGTAATGGAAGTTGGCGGATCCGAACTCACGATTTACGACAACGTCGATGCCAAGACGGGTGACACCTGTTGGAGTGACCTGTGCCGCGGCCCACACGTTCCAGATACGTCTTACATACCGCAAAACGCCATCAAGGTTATGCGATCTTCGGCAGCCTACTGGTTAGGAGACCAAAAACAGGAGTCCTTGCAGCGCCTATACGGAACAGCGTGGCCGAGCAAAGAGGGGCTCCGCGGATATCTGGATTTCTTGGCCGAAGCGGAAAAACGTGACCATCGCAAATTAGGCACTGAACTCGACCTATTCTCATTCCCCGAGGAAGTCGGATCCGGATTAGCAATTTTTCACCCCAAGGGTGGGATCGTACGGCGGGTCATGGAGGACTACTCCCGCAAGCGACACGAGGAAGCAGGATACGAGTTCGTCAACTCACCTCACATCACGAAGAGTGCACTTTTCGAAAAATCCGGACACCTTGATTGGTACTCAGACGGGATGTACCCCCCGATGCATTTGGATGCAGAGTTTCACCCTGATGGTCAAGTGAAGCGCCAAGGGGCTGACTACTACCTCAAA
The DNA here is from genome assembly GCA_028825115.1 of Candidatus Nanopelagicales bacterium. GTDB lineage: Bacteria > Actinomycetota > Actinomycetes > S36-B12 > S36-B12 > UBA4592. The sequence goes on from JAPKAV010000028.1 coordinate 8,727, forward strand.
CCGATGAACTGTCCTATGCATAATTTAATTTTTTCTGCGCGAGGGCGTTCGTACCGCGAACTTCCCCTGCGATTCTTTGAATTCGGCACTGTGTATAGGTATGAAAAATCTGGGGTCGTGCACGGGCTCACCCGCGCGCGGGGTTTCACCCAAGACGATGCGCATATTTACTGCACGGTTGAGCAGCTGCCTCAGGAACTTGATTCGTTGTTGGACTTCGTACTTGGACTACTCCGGGATTATGGGTTAACAGATTTCTACTTGGAACTGTCCACCAAGAACCCCGACAAATGCGTGGGAACTGATGAAGAATGGAGCGAGGCGACCGAATTCCTCCGGCTCGCTGCCGAGAAACAAAAACTTGAACTAGTGCTAGATGAAGGTGGTGCTGCGTTTTACGGTCCAAAAATCTCAGTTCAAGCCCGCGATGCGATTGGGCGAACCTGGCAAATGTCAACAATTCAGGTGGATTTTCAACTGCCGCAACGTTTTGACCTCGAATACCAAAATTCTGATGGAACAAAGCAACGGCCGATTATGGTGCACCGGGCACTCTTTGGGTCGATCGAGAGATTTTTTGCTGTATTGCTGGAGCACTACGCAGGCGCATTCCCACCATGGTTGGCCCCAGTTCAAGTCATGGGTATACCCATTTCCGACGACCACGTTGTCTACCTTGACGGGGTTGCCGCACAAATGCGGGAGCGGGGCCTTCGCGTCGAAGTGGACTCGTCGGATGATCGGATGCAGAAAAAGATTCGAAACGCGCAAAAGCAAAAGCTGCCGTTCATGTTGATTGCTGGAGATGATGATGTTGCCGATAACGCGGTCTCGTTCCGCTATCGCGATGGAACTCAGAAAAATGGTATTCCAATTTCCGATGCAATTGACGAGATTGAGCATGCCGTAATCGATCGAATTCAGGTGTAATGTGACCCAGTCGTGGGATCGGATCTATACGCCGCACAGATTGGAATATCTGCGGGGCGCAGTGACAAGTGGTGGATGCCCCTTTTGTGCGGCGCCCGAACTCAATGGGAGCGATGCACTTGATCTTGTTGCCCATAGAGGCCAATTGGCTTATGTCGTTTTAAATTTGTATCCCTATAACGCTGGACATTTATTGATATGCCCGTATCGTCATGTAGCGGACTATACCGAGTTGACCGATGCGGAACGTGATGAAATCTCGCAGCTCACTCAGGAATCAATGCGGACGTTGCGTGCCATTTCGGGTGCGCAAGGATTCAATCTGGGCATGAATCAAGGATCTATCTCGGGTGCAGGTATTGCGGCACATTTGCATCAACATGTAGTGCCACGTTGGGGAGGAGACGCGAATTTTATGCCGGTTATTGGTGAAACAAAGATACTGCCGCAGTTACTTACGCAGACGCGTGATCAATTACAAGAGGGCTGGATTTCATCTCACTGATCAGGCGGCCAGCATCGAGCTCGGGCTTGGTTTGGATCCTGACAATTTCACCTGCGTGAGCGTGCGACCGGGTTTTTCCGGACAGTTCATGAATTGCGGTGACGTGAACAGAAGCGCTATCGGCAAAGTACTGCCCGGTAGTAATTTCTCCCCGCCAAACGCGGGCCAGTCCTTCACCGAGCGAGGTGGCGAGCAGATCATGGGGCAGTACTCGGCTGGGTAGCCACACCTCGAGCTCCAAATCAGCAGCGAAATCGATCACTTCCGCGATCCCAATCGAATCTTCGACAGCAAAAACTGGAATAATTTCTCGACGAACAGTGGCGCTGAGGAGTTCTGCGCGCAGCTGATCGTTGGAATGAACCCCATGCGTCAGGATTTCGTGAACCAAATTATCATCCGTGCTAGTGACAACTACCGCTGTGGTCAATGCCTCAAGATGTGAATCGATTAAATCAAAATGAGCCTGTTCAAGTGCATGCGTTGAGGCCGAATTTCTCAGATCACCAAGTCTGATTTCCAAGTCGACGAGATCAAGGATGCCACCCACTTCCGAATCGTTGCCCGTTTCGGATTCACGCATTATTGGCAGCGTGAGTGCAACTGCGTGGTGACGTGAATCCATTACGCGCGAGAGCACCGCGAGAGTTTCATCGAAGTTAGCAGTTGCCGCATTGAGCCCGGTGATTGCGACCATGAGTGGATGATGGTGCGCCACTTCTTGGGCCAGTTGGATAGTCGTTCCATCAATGCCCGATGCACTATCAACGGTGAGCAAAGCAATGTCAGCCCCCCAAGCAAGAAAGGAACCGAGCTGTGCCGGATTAAAGACATCGGGTTGGGCAACCATGGTAACCAGATTCACGATTTCACCGAAGGTGATGGAAGGGTCAGCGTTGTTGGGCGCTGCACTAGCTGGAAGCTTAAATCGCCTGGTCCCGCCAATCCACTGGGAAACCGTCTGAGCGAACGCTGAATCGGTCGCTAGCACTGCGATTGATGCGTTGATTGACACGGTTGGACGGTAGCATTAGTCCAATGCTGAACAATCCTAAAGCACGTAGCGCGGTCAGAGGAATGCTGGACCCGTCTGCCAAGCTTTTGCTGCGACTGCATATTTCACCCGATGCGGTAACTGTGGTCGGCACGCTGGGTGCGGTGGCGTGTGCGGTTCTTTTGATTGCTCACGGCAATTTTATTTGCGGTGTGCTGGGAGTCATCGTCTTTGCCGTCGCGGATCTGCTCGATGGAGCAATGGCACGGATGAACGGGTCTAATGGACCATGGGGAAACTTTTTGGATGCATCGTTGGATCGAGTGGCTGACGGGGCAATATTTGGTTCGGTCGCCTTCTGGGCCGCAACGAATGGGGAAATGTGGCTCGCGGGGGGAACGCTGATTGCGCTGGTAGCGGGGCAAGTCACCAGTTATGCGAAGGCGCGGGCTGAGGCAGTCGGAGCCGAAGCAAATGTGGGAATCGTTGAAAGAGCGGAGCGACTTATCGCAATTCTTGCAGCCTTATTCCTTTCGGGGGTTGGAGTTCCGTGGATTCTTGACATTGTGGTCTGGGCTTTGGCCGTGTTGGGTGTTGTCACTGTGGTTCAACGATTTATCCACGTGCGCAAGCAGCTCAAGCCACACACTGAAACTCGGTAGGGGCACTCGAAAATGGTGAAGCGAAGAACAGTTGCGGACTCGGTAACAAATTCGGCGTTCACGGTCGGATGGGCGGCCACGAAAGGGATGCCAGAAGCAGTAGCTCAGCAGGTGTTTCGCACCGGGGCGGACGCTCTATGGTGGCAAGACGCCGGTGGAGTGGAGCAACTGAAAAAAAACTTAGCCAGGGTTCGTCCAGAGCTTGATCCCAACGAGCTCAACAAGCTGACGCGCGCCGGAATGCGTAGTTATATGCGGTACTGGTGCGAAGCTTTTCGACTACCGAAAATGACGCCGGCGCAGATAAATGGCCGTTTTGAGTTGCGCGGCGTTGAATTACTAGACGAGGCGCTAAACAGTGGGAGAGGGGCTCTCATGATTCCCGGACACATGGCTAATTGGGACTTAGCTGGCGCATGGGCAGCGTCTCGATACGGGCAGTTGACTACTGTCGTCGAACGATTGAAACCGGAAAAGCTTTTCGACCAATTTATGAGTTACCGGCAGTCATTGGGCATGGAGGCACTTGCGTTAGGCAATCCTGATGTAATGCGAAACCTGATTGAACGTTTGCACTCTGGAGGGCTGGTTGCGCTACTCGGGGACCGGGACATCTCGCGCAATGGCGTACAAGTGGATTTCTTTGGTGAGGTGGCATCATTTCCTGCGGGTCCGGCAATGCTGGCTTCGTTGACCGGTGCGCCGCTGTACCCCGTAACAATGCACTATGAAGGCGCACGCGCCATCGGCGTTGTGCAGAATCAAGTTGAAGTTCCGCATTACTTACCCAAAAATGAGCGGGTGGCTCACATGACACAGCAGGTTGCGCGAGCCTTTGAAGTGGGTATTGCGCAACACCCGGAGGATTGGCACATGTTGCAAAAGATCTGGCTTGGGGACTGGAGCCCACGGTGACCATAAAACGAATCGGAATCGTGTGCCCGTATTCATGGGATGTGCCTGGGGGAGTTCGAAGTCACGTCGCAGATCTGGCTGTGACTTTGCAAGGCAGAGGCTACGAAGTCAACGTGTTGGCCCCGGTCGAAGACCCAAACACGTTACCAAAATACGTATTCAATGGCGGTCGACCCACAGCAGTGTCTTACAACGGTTCGATAGCACGGTTGAGTTTTGGAGTGCGCGCTACGCGCCGAGTACGCCAATGGATCCGTGAGGGTGATTTCGATGTAGTGCACATTCATGAACCGGTTGCACCGAGCCTGTCGTTACTTACGTGTTGGGCGGCGCGCGGCCCATTGGTTGCCACCTGGCACTCCTCCCATGAGCGATCCCGGATGCTGTCAGCTGGATACTACGTGGCGCAGACGGCGATGGAGAAAATTCGCGGACGGATTGCCGTGAGTGAAGCCGCTCGGGAAACGCTTGTGGAGCATATTGGTGGCGATGCTGTCTTAATCCCTAACGGTGTGCGCGTGGCGGACTTTAGAGACCAAGAAAGCTTCGCTATTGAAGGAACCCAAAGAATCTTGTTTTTAGGACGAATTAATGAGCCCCGCAAGGGGCTTGAGGTACTGCTGCGCGCATTACCCCAAATTTTCTCTGGACTTGAACGGTGCGAAATCTTGATCGCAGGCCCCGGCGATCCGCAAGAATACGAGAAATTTCTAGATCCACAGTGGCGTGATCGGGTGAGTTTTGTGGGTGCAATCTCGGACGAAGAAAAAAGACGAACTTTACGTCAAGTTGATGTCTATGTGGCCCCGCATATCGGCGGGGAGTCCTTTGGAATTGTTCTTGCCGAAGCGATGGCCGCGGGCACGGCTGTTGTGGCATCTGATTTGGCCGCATTTGATCGAGTGTTGCAATCGGGGAAATCTGGAAGGCTGTTTCCGGTCGGGAATGCTAAAGCGCTAGGTAGCGCAGTCGTTGAAGTGTTGACCGACCAGAATCGAAGGAGAATGCTGATTGAGGCTGGAAATGCGCGCGTGATGGATTTTGATTGGGAACGAGTAGTGGAAGATGTGATTGCGGTGTACGAAGCAGTCCACTTATCTGGCGAGAAAGTGGAAGAGGATCTACGGGGGCAGATTGTGGGACGTTTTGCTGGTCGGAGATCGCGAGATAACGAAGGGACGCTATGAAGGGTTGGGTAATCGGTTTTTCCGTTTTGGTGGTCCTGATAACATTAATTGTCCTTTATCTGGGTATGACGGCCGGCAGGATAGATCGATTGCATCGGCGGATCGATGTCGCTCGACTTGCACTTGACTCGCATCTGTTGCGTCGTTCGGGAGTGACCTTGGAATTGGCGTCCAGCGGATACCTAGACCCCGCATCGGCCGTGCTCATCTCCGAGACCGCACATGCCGCCCGATTGTCAACAGACCTTTCATCCACCCAACGCGATACGGCCGAGTCTGAGCTGACCTCCGTACTTAACGCGGTGCTTGATGTGGAGGCGGTGGAGATGATCGATGATTCCCTGGGTGGTCATGAGATCCTGGAAGAATTCGCCGCTTCGGCGCGTAGAGTTGAACTTTCTCGGCGTTTTCTTAATGACGCGGTTCGAGCGTGTGTGCAGCTGCGCAAGCAGCGTTCTGCCCGTTGGTTTCAACTTGCCGGGCACACGCCGGTCCCGCATACCCGCGAGATTCATGACCATGTCGTGTACTCACAGCGCAGGTAACCACGTAAGCGTGCATTTCGAGCTTCGGTGGGTGAAAATGCCGATGCCCGTGGGTTCCTCTATCATGGGAGTCCTTAGTAATAAAATTCGCTGATCGAGTGCAATCTTTGAGGAGGGCACCATGGCAAATGAGGTAAGCACCGGAACCGGTCGGGTCAAGCGTGGCATGGCCGAAATGCTTAAGGGCGGCGTGATCATGGACGTGGTGAACGTCGAGCAAGCTAAGATCGCTGAAGATGCAGGAGCAGTCGCCGTTATGGCACTCGAGCGAGTACCAGCAGATATTCGCGCAGAGGGTGGCGTAAGCCGCATGTCAGACCCCGACATGATTGATAAGATTATTGCCGCGGTGAGTATTCCTGTGATGGCGAAGGCCCGTATCGGCCATTTCGCCGAAGCGCAGGTTTTGGAGTCCCTCGGTGTCGATTACATCGATGAGTCGGAGGTGTTGACCCCCGCCGACTACTCCAACCATATCGATAAGTGGAAGTTCACAGTTCCCTTCGTGTGCGGGGCCACAAATCTGGGTGAGGCACTGCGGCGCCTCACCGAAGGGGCGGCGATGATCCGCTCAAAAGGTGAGGCGGGCACCGGAGATGTTTCCAATGCCGTCACGCATATGCGGAAAATTCGTTCCGAGGTTTTGCGACTGTCCTCAATGTCTCCCGATGAGGTGTATGTGGCCGCAAAAGAATTGCAAGCCCCCTACGACTTGGTTGCTGAAGTAGCCCGGACTGGGACTTTGCCGACTGTTCTGTTTACCGCTGGCGGAATCGCGACCCCGGCAGATGCAGCAATGATGATGCAACTTGGTGCCGACGGAGTTTTTGTGGGAAGTGGGATCTTCAAGTCTGGCAATCCTGCTGAACGTGCAGATGCGGTTGTACAAGCGACAACTCACTATGACAACCCAGACGTGGTTGCGAAGGTGAGTCGTGGGTTGGGCGAGGCTATGGTCGGAATTAATGTGGCGGACATCCCGGTCCATCACCGACTTGAAGACCGTGGTTGGTAGAACTTCATGTCGTCAGTTCCCGTTATCGGGGTGCTGGCCCTTCAAGGCGGGGTTCGCGAGCATCTTGATGCTCTGGCTAAGTCCGGGGCTGAGTCTCGGTCAGTAAAAACCGTCGAGCAACTCGTCGGAGTCGACGCATTGGTCATACCAGGCGGGGAGTCGAGCACAATTGAGAAGTTGGCTCGCAAGTCTGAAATGCTAGAATCGTTGCGTGAGGCCGTCAAAGGGCGCATGCCGATTTTTGGTTCCTGCGCAGGAATGATTTTGTTAGCTGATCGGGTGGCGGGGGCAATCAAAGGCCAAGAGTCAATCGGTGGCCTAGACATAACAGTGAAGCGCAACGCATTTGGTAGACAGGTGCAGTCATTTGAATCCGAAATCTCCATACTGGGGATACGTGAGCCGCAGCGTAGTTTTGATGGTGTCTTTATTCGCGCCCCGTGGGTGCTTGAGACGGGGGCCGGATGTGAAGTAATTGCACAGATCACATCGGGACCTCATGAGGGTAGGATCGTGGGCGTACGCAGTGACACTATGTTGGCGACGTCGTTTCACCCAGAATTGACCGCGGACTATCGAGTACACGAAATGTTTGTTGACATGGTGAGGAAATTATGAGTGGGCATTCAAAGTGGGCGACTACAAAGCACAAAAAAGCGGTTATTGATGCTCGCCGCGCGAAACTGTTTGCCAAACTGATTAAGAATATTGAGGTTGCAGCGCGACAAGGTGGAGGAGAGGTCGAAGGAAACCCCACACTTTTTGATGCGGTTCAAAAAGCGAAGAAAAACTCAGTCCCATTGGACAACATAGAACGTGCAGTTAAGCGAGGCTCGGGCGCTGAAACAGGGGGGGCCGATTGGCAAACCATTATGTACGAAGGGTACGGGCCTGGCGGCGTGGCTGTACTCGTTGAATGTTTGACGGACAATCGCAACCGTGCGGCCTCTGATGTTCGCATCGCCATGACTCGTAACGGAGGTGCAATGGCAGACCCGGGAAGCGTTTCCTATCTGTTCGCACGTAAAGGCGTAGTGATTGTGAACAAGGTTTCTGAAGGGCAAGATGTCTCCGAAGATCGAATTCTCAATACGGTGCTGGAAGTAGGCGCACAAGAATTAAATGACCTCGGAGAGGCCTTTGAAATTGTGTCCGAGGCCACAGATTTTGTCGCCGTTCGGACGTCGCTGCAGGGTGTGGGAATCGATTACGAATCAGCGGAAGCGACATTTGTCCCGAGCATGACGGTGCCACTAGATGAGGCTGGGGCAACTCAGCTTTTTCGCATGCTCGAGGCACTTGAGGATAGTGACGATGTTCAAAATATCTACGCGAATTTTGATGTATCTGACGAGATTATGGATGCGATCGGTTAGCCTTAAGCGTGGAATCTGTTGGCAAGCAACTGCGTGGCTGGGATGCGGCGGCGTTTCGCACAGCCAGTGGGGACGCGACTATGCGTTCCACGGTCGTTGCAATGGCTATCTTGGAATCTGCACCCGACTGGGAACGGCTCCGTGCACGGATTGAACGACTGACGCTTTTCGTTCCGGAATTGCGCATGCGACCCCTTCACGCACGGGGGGGATTCTCGTCACCGCGCCTGAGTATCGATCCAGATTTTGATTTGGATTTCCACGTGCGTCGCTATCGACTTCCCGAAGATGGTGGTTGGAAGGATTTACTCGCTGACGCGCGTCGACTTAGTCTGGGCGATTTCGATTACAGTCGGCCACTGTGGCAAGCAAACCTGGTTGAGGGCTTGCCAGATGGTAATTCTGCGTTCCTGCTCAAGTTGCACCATTCGATTGCCGATGGTGCCGCAACGGTCATGATCGCCCTCACTCTTTTTGAACTTGCTTCAGAGACAAATTCAGATGAGCCCGTACCTCCGGCCGTCCCCGTCGGCGGGGACGTAAGTTGGCAAGAACTATTAGTTGCCAACTCAATGGACAACGTGGCTCGAGCAGCGGAGGGTGCAAAAGGGCTGTTGGGAACCGCTCTGCGTTTAGCGAAGACTGCTCTTACCGACCCTGCGCTTGCGCTCGAAAAAACGGTGGAAACAATTGGGTCGATCACCCGAGCGGCAACGATCTATGACGCACCACTTTCGCCCTTATTGACAGGGCGCGGCACCACGTACACCTTCGGAACCTTGGAGTTTGCGTTTGACCAAATCCGTCAGGCGGCCAAGTCCCATGACCTCACTGTCAATGACGCCTTTATGGCAGCGGTTATGACGGGAATGCGGGCCTATCACGAGCGTCATGGTGCGACCGCTGAGTCTTTGCGGGTGAATGTGCCCATCTCGCTCCGCGGAGACGCGGGAGATCGAAGTGGGCAGGCGGCCAATGCTGTGGCCATCGCTCGGTTCCCCATGCATGTCGCCAACCAGTCCACGGTGGAACTGATGCATCAGGCCCACGATTTGGTGGCCAAGTGGAGGAGTGAACCAGCCATGCGGCTCGCGGATCCGCTGGCAGAGGTGAGTTGGTTTGTGCCCGTTCCCATGCTTGCTTCAGTTGCGAGGGCTTCGGACATTACGACCAGCAATGTTCCCGGACCCCCGATTCCCATCTATCTTGCGGGAACCCGCATGATTGCGGTGTATCCGCTAGTAGCAACGATTGGGGCGGCGGTCAATGTCACCATGGTGACCTACGATGGCAACGCGTTTATCGGAGTCTCGACGGACGATCGTGCAATCAGTGATCACGCAGATTTGATGCAGGATCTCCGCGCGGGCTTCCATGCGGCGACCCTGACGGGCGATACCCTCTAAAGGCACCAAGATTGGTGGGGATCGTGACGTCTTCACAGGATATTTCGAGCGAAAGAGGATTCATGCGCGTGCTGGGAATCGATCCAGGACTCACCCGTTGCGGTGTGGCTGTGATTGATGGTCTTCCCGGTCGACCAGTGACGGCGCATTTTGTTGGGGTGATCACCACAGCACCCGATAGTGAAATCGCTGATCGTTTGGTCATATTGCACGCCGAGCTGGCAGTGCTCATCGATAATTATTCCCCCGATGCTATTGCCATTGAGCGCGTTTTTAGTCAGCAGAACGTTCGCTCAGCAATGTCGACGGCGCAGGCGGCGGGCATAGGGTTATTGCTAGCTGGCCAGCGGGGAATTCGCGTCGGGATGCACACTCCGACTGAGGTGAAGGCTGCGGTGACGGGAAACGGTCGGGCCGAGAAAAATCAGGTGGCACTGATGGTTACCAAAATTGCTCAACTTAAAGCGGTGCCCAAACCGGCGGATGCGGCAGACGCCCTGGCGATTGCTATTACCCACGCGTGGCGAGGGAGTGTGGCAGCGAAATACGAGGCGGCTAGAAAGGCGATGTCGAAGTGATCGCATTTATCCGCGGTGAAGTGTGGAAAACCGGCCCTGA
>JAPKAV010000029.1 GCA_028825115.1 Candidatus Nanopelagicales bacterium
ATGCGCCACTGGCATGGAATCTGTCTATTCGATCTCAATGTGGTGACGTAGTTCGCAGTCTCGCTGGTGGCCAAGGCGAACCTGGACAACTCGGTATTGATTGGGACAAGAAAGATGATGCGGGCGCACCCGTCCCTCCGGGCACGTACACGGTGACCATGAATTCAACGGGCAATGGAGAAACGTTGTATCCGTGGATTGGGCAGGCCCGGGTCCTGGCAACGGCAGAGTCACCTGCGGACCCTTGTGCTCCGCCAGAAGCCTTCAGCCTGACTGGTTCTGGATACGGTCACGGTGTTGGCTTGTCCCAGTGGGGCGCGCGCGCAATGGCAAATGCCGGCATGGATGCCGCATCGATTGTTAGCTACTACTACCAGGGCACGCAAGTAATTCCGGTGCAAGACGATATGGAAATCTCCGTTAACGTTGAATACCAAAAAACGCGCGTTGATATGCGGAGTGAAGCACTCGATCCCAGCGGTGGGGCACTTGAAGTTTCTGTTGGCGGAGTAGTTGTCCAAGGAAGCCCCGCGGATTTATTCCAATTTCGGGACACAAGCGGGCAAGTCGAAGTCGTCAAAATTTCCGGTGGAGTGAGTGCTGTCGTTGGCGTGGGGCCATCAGCAATGGCAAGGCCCGTGGGAGCAACGCTCGTCCACGTCACGAATAAGGGCAAAGGTCTCTCTGCGACGGGCAGTCGCTTCCGCTACGGCTACATCGAAGTTACCCCGATTACCGCGAACGGTACCGTGAAATTAAATGCAGTTAATCGGTTGCGACTGCACGACGAATACCTTTATGGCGTTGCCGAAGTTTCCAATTCATGGCCCGACGCGGCATTGCAAGCGCAAGTGTTAGCGGCGCGAACATATGCACTGTCCAAAATTGATGCCGGGCTTCGGAAAAGTTGCAACTGTCACCTCGATGATGGTTATGGGCCTTTCTCTGATCAAGCCTTCGCCGGCTGGTCAAAGCAAGCCAGCGCCCAAGGGGAGCGTTGGGTCAACGCGGTGAATGCCACAACCACCGCACCTAACGTAGGCCTCGCGATTCTCAAAGACGGCAAAGCGATCAAAGCCTTTTACTCGTCATCTAATGGAGGAGCCTCACAATCTGTTGCCGACGCATGGGGTGGAGAAGGGCTTCCCTATGCCGTCTCCGTTCCAGATCCATATTCAGTTGACCCCTCAAACCCGAATGCATCTTGGACACAAGTGATCACTCAAGCCGAGGCTGCACAAGCATTCGCGGTAGCCGGCATCTGGCAGTTGGCGGTGACCGAGAGATTTGCATCCGGTGCTGTGAAAACTATTGCAGCGACTTTGGCCGACGGCAGTATCATCACGAAAACGGGAAATGAAATGCGTAGCTCGCTCGGGCTCAAATCAAACTATGTCACCGCAATCGATGGAAGCGCTGGGGTTCCTGCAATAGCGGAACCACCGAGCGAAAGATCCGTTGCGTTGCGGACGGCACCGAAAGCAGATCAACCTGCCGGTAAAACAATGAAAGTGAAAGCGAAAGTGAGGCCGGCAAAGAAAGGCTTACGCGTGTGGTTACAACAACGTGTGGGTGAAGAATGGAAGGTACTCGCTAAAAAGAAGACAAAGGCCAAGGGGAAAGTCACCTTCAAAATCAAAGATCCCTGGCCCCCTGCCTCAACCCAGATTTACCGGGTTGTGACCACCAAGAAGAAGGTTGTCGTTGGCGCCAGCGAAGAACTCGCCATCGGTGTTGTTCCCAGTGTGAAATCCCGGACTGTTTTTTTGAACAGTCCCGCCAATGTGACTAAAGCCGATGGGAAACGGGTCGTCATCAAAGCCAAGATGCGTCCGAAAAAGAAGGGTTTGAAGGTGTGGGGGCAAGTATTAGTCAGCGGGGACCCGGCGACCGGAGAGTGGCGCACCATCCGAAAAACCAGGACCAAAGCCAAGGGCAAGATCGTGTTTAAGGTGAAGAAGAAGGAAGTTCCACCTGTTGGAGTGACCTACGTGTACCGGTTACTCGTTGTCGATGACCGCCAGGCAGCCGGCGTGAGCCCGCTCGTGACGGTAACGATTAAATAGAGCGCAACAATGTGCAAGTTACTTGTTCTTGGGCAATCAGATGATCATTGAGGTGGTCGGTCAGCACAACAGATCCACTGAACACAAGTGGTAAGACAAATGGAATAAGCAGATTTGGCAAAATGTGTCCGATATCAACGCCAATTCGGTCTTTTGCAGTTACCCCGAGGCCTGCGCCCCATTGCAGCGCTTGCTCAACGAGCGCACCGTGTGATGCAAAATATTCCGGATACATCCACGAATCGGGCTGACCAAGTACCTCGGCTGTGATCTCGCCCTCGCAACCTTGTGGGCGACCCCACACATCTGTTGACACCCCGTAGACCTCCCCCTCAAAATTAGCGGATGCCTCAGTAACCTGCTCGGCGGAGACGATGGCGACCTCAGCATTTTCTGACACCAATTCAGCTCCAGAAATCAGTGCAGCGGCCTGCCAGATGCCCTGTTGCCAATTCCAGCCAAGTTCCACGCGAACTAAAGTTCCTGGTTCAACGTCAAGCAGGTCCCGGAAGGCGTTGGCTGCTTTTGCGGCGCCATTCGTAAAAGTGGTCGCCGAAAGTTCAATGCGCCCACTATCGGCGAAATTTGTCGTGATGAAAGGCCGTTGTGGATCCGGAAAGTCGCTGAGCAGTTGCCAAATATCTTTCATTGCAGAAGTCTTCACGCGCATGATCGTACGTCTCTAGGCTCTTATGGCAAGGTAACCCCATGCGCGAAGCAATCCTTCTCGTTGGTGGCCAGGGCACCCGACTGCGTCCATTGACAATCAACACACCAAAGCCGATGCTGCCTGTCGCCGGCGTCCCGTTCACCGTTCACCAGATTATGCGGGCTCGCGATGCGGGGATCACCCGAATTGTCTTGGCTACGAGCTACCGGGCTGACGTATTTGCCAGTTTTATCGCGGATTCAGATTTAGGAATTGAAGTTGTGATTGCAACCGAAGAAGTTCCTTTGGGTACCGGGGGAGCGATTCGATTTGCTTCTGGGTTTCTCACAGGTGACTCCGAAGATCCTGTGGTGATTTTTAACGGTGACGTCCTCACCGGTGTGGACATTGACGCACTGATCACCAGCCACGAGAGCCACTGTGCCGATGTCACCCTGTACTTGACAAGGGTCGCAGATCCCCGCGCCTACGGCTTAGTACCCACTTCACCCGAGGGTCGGGTCCTGCAGTTTCTTGAAAAACCACAAACACCGGAAGAAATTGTGACCGACCAAATCAATGCGGGTTGCTACGTCTTTACTCGCTCGGTCATTGATTCAATCCCCGAAGGCAGGCCAGTTTCGGTGGAGCGCGAAATCTTTCCTGTTCTCTTGGCCGCAGATCGCGCGGTCATGGGAGTGGTTGATTCTGGATATTGGCTAGATCTTGGCCAACCCATGGATTTCGTTGCCGGGTCCGTTGATCTGGTGTTAGGCAACGCTCCGTCTCCCGCCGTCACTTCGCCGGGTGAGTCACTGATTCTTACCGGCACCACCATTGAGGCTTCGGCGAACATTTGCGGGGGCACCACAATTGGAAAAGGAACAAAGGTAGGTTCCAATAGCGAAGTTCGGGCAAGTGTTGTCTTTGATTCGGCATCCATTGGATCCAATGTGAGTATTACCAACAGCATTATTGGACAGGGCGCAATGATTGGCGACTCATGCGTTATTGCTGACAGCGTTGTTGGGGACTTCGCCCAGATCGGAGCTGGGAACGAATTGCGCAATGGCGCAAGAGTCTGGGTTAATGCCGAACTTGACGAGCTAGTTGTCCGTTTTTCCTCTGATAAATAATTTCTTAATCAAGCAGGAAACCAGCCGCACTTTTAGGCGGGCGCTGGCTTGGGATTGATTCTGGGACTCCAATAGCAACCGCGCCAAGAGGCAGAAGACTGCTGTGTAGACCCAAGTGATTGCGCACGGTTTCAGCACAAAACAGCGTTGAGGAGATCCAAGCCGATCCGTAGCCTTGACTGCTGATACTGATGAGAAAGTTTTCTACTGCAGCGCCACCGGCGACAAGAAACATGTCTCGTTCACTGTTGTTGCGACCACCCGCCTCGGGGTAGGTGTGCGCGCCGGACGCAAGGTCCATGAACGCAAAGACGACACATGGCGCAGTACGCAAGATGTCGCCTCTGGCAAGGCGCTTGGATACTTCGTCTTGTGATTTTCCTTCAGCTTCCAAGTCGCGCTGCCAGGTTAAAGCCATGGCGTCAAGTAGTGCGATGCGTTTTTGCTGGTGCTGCGGGTCGTTGAAATGGAGAACCAGAAATCTCCAAGGTGTAGTGTGATGCGGTGCGGGCGCGGTGACCGCGGCCTCTATTGCGGTCTGGATTGCACCGTCGGGAACTACAACATGTGTGAAACTGCGAATAGTGCGGCGATCGGTAATTGCCCGCTCTTTCCCAAGCGCAATTGCTTCAGCAGTACCAAGGGCAAATAGGTCTTCTTCGGTCGGGCGAATGATTGAGCGCGCGCCAGGTCCGTGCTCTTGGGTGACGAGGTGGCCCAGCCCCCGAACAATTGCGAAAGGGGTTAAGGAGTCCTTCGGCCTGACTAATTCACTCGCTGCCGCGATTTCATCTGCCACGGCCACGATGGTCATTTCTAAAGCGCGGCCGAAAGCATCTGGTTTACCGGTGAGGTCGTCGAGTACGGTGATTCCGGCAGCGCCGATTGCGTGATCGGTCACGCCTAGGCGCCACGCACGCCCGAGTGTGTCGGTGATGATTACACCGACACTCACCCCCGCACGTTCCTCGATTTGCTCTCGAATTCCGCGCGCGCTGTGATCTGAGTCAACGGGCAGCAGCACGATCGTTCCCGGTTCGGTGTTGCTGGCATCAACTCCCGCGGCTGCGAGAATCAAGCCGGAGTGGGTTTCAACAATCGTGGTTACACCTCGATCGTGAACTTTTGTTGCGACCACGCGCTTGGCCTGCGACCTAATTGCGGATTCGCGGTCATTGGCTTCGGTGACCACGCGCCCCTCGCATTTAGCGACCACTTTGCTCGTGATCACGATTATGTCCCCGTTGCGCACGGTATTCGTGGAGCTGAGGGAATCAAGGAACATAGCGACCAAGTCATCTTGTGATGTGAATTGATGGTCGGTTGGTATCCCGAAAACCTGAATGACCGCAGATGTTTTCATCGGAAATCGCACTTAGTTTGCGAGCACCAAATCAAGGGCCGAGTTGGCCATTGCACCGGCAGCATCAATGTCGGTCATGAGCAGTGGAATTGCGCGAGCGGTGATCCCAAGGTTCTCGATCTCGCCCAAAGAGTCGGCATCCGTGTGATCGATCAACCAATAGTCTAAAAGTCCACCATCAGATCTTGATCCGTAATGCCGCGCAACTGCCGCGGCATTTGTCTCGACGTTAATTGCGCTCAAACATGCGTCAGCCATGCCGCGTACGGGGGCGTTGTTTACGATTGGAGACAGGCCAATCACGGGAGCTGACGTATTGCGAATCGCGTCGATCACTCCAGGGATGGCAAGGATCGTGCCGATCGACACGACAGGATTGCTCGGCGGCAATAGGACCAAGTCAGCGTTAAGGATTGCATCGATTACGCCAGGTGCAGGCTGCGCGGCGTCAAGTCCAACCTGAATGAACTCGTGGGCTGGGAGTTTCGCGCCATAGCGAATCCACCACTCTTGAAAATGTATGGCTACGCGCGCGCCAGTATCCGGATGGTCAACAACAACGTGAGTTTCGCAGCGACTGTCTGACATGGGAATCAAGTTGATGCCCGGCTGCCAACGATCACAGAGTGCGGTGGTGACTTGACTGAGGGTGTAACCGGAATTAAGGGAAGTCGTGCGGATCAGGTGGGTGGCCAAGTCCTTGTCGCCAAGGCCAAACCAGGTGGGATCGACACCGTAAGCGGCAAGTTCGTTTTTTGCCGTGAAAGTTTCGCCTTCGCGTCCCCAACCGCGTTCGGCACTGATGCCGCCGCCGAGGGTGTACATCACGGTGTCAAGATCTGGGCAGACCCGCACGCCGTGCACCCAAATATCGTCACCAGTGTTTGCGATTACGGTGACGTCGACGTCCCGGGTTACCTTTTTTGATTGGGTAAGGCCACGAAGAAAGCGTGCACCCCCGATGCCGCCGGCGAGAGCAGTGATTTTCACACCACCATCTTTGCACGATCTTGTCCCCATGGCGCGTCCCCAGCCATGGGGACAATAAATGGCAGACACACCGAGATTTCAAGTTTTTTACCAAAAATCGGAGATAATTGCCCTAAATGTCCGGTTTACGCTTGACGTTTGTGAATCACACCTCTGTAATACAGCCTAGAGAAAAAGAAAAGTTGTAATGAAATTTTGGGTCGAGGAGGAATTCATGGTGGGTGACTCGCAGTTCATTGGGCAGGTCGTCACGCAACCGGCGCCAGGAGCCGTGCTGGGCTTGGTGCCTCTGTCAGACGCGGAGGAGCTTGCGTGGCAGGAACAGGCTTTGTGTGCGCAGACCGACCCTGAGGCGTTCTTCCCGGAAAAAGGCGGTAGTACCCGTGAGGCTAAGAAGGTTTGCCTCTCCTGTGAAGTCCGCGTAGATTGCTTGGAATATGCCCTCGAGCAAGATGAACGTTTTGGGATCTGGGGAGGTCTTTCTGAACGGGAGCGCCGTCGCTTGAAAAAACTCGCTGTTTCGTAGGCACTTCGGTACAAGCGCGCGTGCGCTCCGGCCGAGGCTCGCCTGCGTCATAGGCTGTCGCTGTGAGTGAAATCGACTTTGAGCCAAAATCGGCGCCGAGCGAGGACCCTCAATGGTTCGACCAAGATGTCAGTTATGAGTTCGATGAAGAATCCATCAGCGAACCGCTGGTAGTTCGCTCTCACTTTGTCACCACGGTTCTCGTTTCCCACAACGGAGAGACGTGGTTGCCGGCGGTGCTTACTCAGCTGGCTCGCACCACTAGGCCCCCGGAAGTAATTGTTGGAGTCGATGCCCAATCAACAGATACGTCCTTAGAAATTTTGACTCAAAGCTTGGGCGCAGATCGGGTGGTGGCTCTGGCTGAGAACAAGGGTTTTGGGGCGTGTGTCGACGCTGGATTGGGCTTGGTGCCCCGACCGGATTTCCTTGTAGACGCTCGTCCGACCGACACAATTGAATGGATCTGGCTGTTGCACGACGACTGCGCTCCAGACTCCACCGCACTGGAGCAGCTCTTATTGACCGCAGACCGTCACCCCAGCGTTGCAGTGCTGGGGCCCAAAATTCTCGGCTGGCATGACCGCAGGGTCCTACTGGAAGTGGGTGTGGGCATTACCTCGGACGGTCGGCGGGTAACCGGGCTTGAGCATGGCGAGCTTGACCAGGGTCAACATGATGGTGATCGTGATGTGTTGGCGGTCAGTTCCGCCGGGATGCTTGTCAGGCGTGATATTTTCGATGCCCTTGGAGGTTTTGATCCGGAGCTGCCGCTCTTTCGCGATGATTTAGATTTGTGCTGGCGGGCCCACCGCATGGGTGAGCGCGTGATCGTTGCTACAGGTTCACAAGTGCACCACCGCGAAGCGTCCAGAAACGAACGAAGGCTTGACAATCAAAGCCATCTGGGAATCTCACGTTTTCTTCGTGCAGATCGGGAAGCCGCAGTTCACGTTCTCCTTGCCCATTCCACTGGGATCGCTGCAGTCTTAATTGGCCTGCGCTTATTCTTGGGCAGCGCGATTCGCTCGTTAGGGTATTTGTTGGGCAAAGATGCCAGTGCTGCCGGAGCCGAAATCGGTGCAGTTGTATCTGTAATCCTTCATCCATCGCGGTTGCGTCGTTCGCGCGCACTTGTTGCCGCAACATCGACCGAACCTTCCTCGGTCGTTCGACATTTACGACCCAGTACGTGGGAGCAGATCCGCTCTCTGGGGGAGGCTGTGGCCGGCCTTGCCACAACAAGTGGATCAACGACCAACACGCTCAGCGCTCTTGATTCAGGTCCGGTTGATGAAGACGTGTCCTACCTTGAAGAGTCCTCTGTCGGCCTAGTCAAAAGGGTGCTTCGCAAGCCCAGTGTGGTGATAATTGTGCTGCTGACACTTATTGCCGTCGCGACAACCCGATCATTATGGCTCGGCGAAGGAGTAGTCCAAGGTGGGGCACTTTTGCCAAGTCCGTGGGGGGCTTCGGATCTATGGAACTTCTACCTCCAAGGTTGGCACAATGTTGGCCCAGGCTCGGTAAGCGATTCACCGCCGTACATCGCAGTGATAGCAATCCTGTCAACAATCACATTGGGCAAAGCCACCTTCGCGGTGAATTTCATGTTGCTATTGGCAATACCGTTGGCCGGCTGGGCCGCTTACTTTGCGTCGCGGGATCTCATCCCGAGCACGGCGATTCGTGTCTGGGGCGCAGTAACCTACGCGCTTTTGCCAGCCATGTCGGGTGCACTTGCGCAGGGTCGACTGGGAACCAGCTTTGCGGCATTTATTTTGCCGTTCGCGCTGCGTTCGGGGGTTCGCATGTTTACTCCCGGCTCAACGAGAAGGCGCGCGGCCGGCACGGCATTGCTTTTTGGCTTGCTCCTCGCATTTGCTCCAACGCTGTGGCTCATTTTGCTGATTTGTGCGATTTTGGTACTTGTCTTTATCCGCCAAACCAAAGAAGCAGTGATCAAAACGGCAATTACATTTAGCGCCTCATTTGCAGCCCTCGTTCCTTGGAGCTTCTCACTGGTACTTAATCCGGTGCAGTTTTTCTTTGAGCCGGGCTTGAACTCTGCAGCTCTCACCGACCCAGATATTTCAATGGTAGATATTTTCCTGCTTCACCCCGGCGGCCCAGGGATGTCGCCGAATTTTATTACGATGGGGATTGTTCTTGCAGCTGTGCTCGCTCTGGTGCGCACTGATCGACGTTCGGTAACTTTTCTTTTGATCATTGCTGCGTGGGTGGGAATATTATTTGCTCTTGTCCAAGTTGTTTTTCTGTTCACCCCTGTCGGTGCGACAACACAAATGCGCACCTGGCCTGGCCCGGCCACGTTGTTTATTGGGCTGATGCTGATTGCTGCAGCAGCATTGGGCGCGCAGGGGCTACGCACCCGATTCATCGGGCAAAGTTTCAGCCTTGGCCAGCCAATCGCGGCGATCGCTGTTCTTGCGGCGCTCGTCGCGCCATTACTGTCACTTTTGTGGCTTGTTCCTGCCAACACCAGCATGCTAGCCCGCAATTTGCCTGCGACTGTGCCGGCGTTTGTTGCCGCGGATGCATTTGGCCCACAGGCGCCACGAACACTTTTACTCACGCAACTACCAGCCGGAAACATTGAATACACATTGATTAATGGGGACGGCTTACGTTTAGGCGACGCGGACACACCACCGGATTCGCAGGTGTGGCGCACAATCGATCCGTATGTTGCAGCGATGGCCTCGGGGCGCGGTGGCGACGAAGTTGCAGCGTTGGGAGGCTACGGAGTCCGCTATGTGTCACTTGCTCCAGGATCGTCAACGGAAATCGTGCCAATACTCGATGCTGAGCCTGGTTTGCGTCGGCTATCTAACTCCGACGGCGAGGTGCTGTGGCGTGTATCCGGTGTCACTTCGCGCGCCCGAATTACCGATGGAGATATCCAGTCACCGGTGGGCATCACATCGCCGAAAAATCTGGGCACCGAACCGTACATTGAGCAAATTTTGCCCGACGGCACAGGCACACGTGTGCTCTATATCGGGGCAGGCGCTGACTCCCGTTGGAATGCTGGCGATCTGGAATCGGTAACGACTGAAGGCTTATTGGATTGGTCGGCAACATTTGCAATCCCCTCGGGAAGCCCGGAGGTGCGAGTTGTGTTTGACAACTTGTCACGTCAATTGTGGTTGTTCGCCCAACTATTCGTTGTGCTTTCACTTATCGTGATTGCATTGCCGTCGCGCAAACGAATGGAAGTTGACCCTGATCTTGATATTTCGCCAGCGATCGCACATGTAAATGAAAACCCGCAATCTACCAAAGGGCGGGATTCACGTGGCTAATATCGATTCAACTTTCTTGTACTCACGGTTCTTCGCGCCCGTTGCGGTCGTAACAGCCGCTGCACTTGTCATTGGAATTTCTGGGCTTGTCCAAGTCGAGAAACCAAAAGCTTCAGAGGTCGCTGTCACAATTAAACCAATCGGCTCGTCTGTGCTGCTGTGCCCAGAACCTGGCACCGGTGGTGACCTCGGTGTTCGAGTGACCGCGGCTGTTGTACCCGGTCAACTGGGCCAAGACTCTGGCCCGGGCTCGGCTGGCATCGAAACCCTTCCTGGCAAAGAATCGGCGCGTTCGCCAATAAAAGTGCCGGGGGAACAGGGCCAAATTGAGGCATTCGGTGACCGACTCCCAGCAATCCGTGCTTACGGTGAAGGCTCATTGGCACCGGGACTAGTCGCTAACCAGTGGGGCCGTGACCCCAGTGGTCGAGGTCGAGGCATGGCAAGCACTGCGTGTGCACCGGCAGCATCGGAGTTTTGGTTTGTCGGCGGCGGCGCAATTGCAGGACGTAAAACCCGCGTTCTTCTGGTAAATCCCGATGACACCGCGGCGCTCGTGGACGTTATCATTCATGGCCCCGATGGAATTATTGATGCCCCGGCCGGCCGAGGCCTAGTTGTCCCTCCGCTTGATCGTGTGACGGTGCAGCTTGATGTGCTCGCGCCAGGAGTCCCCGCGGCGGCTTTACACGTACTCGCACGCACGGGCCGGATCGGTGCCTCAGTTGATGACGAGCAACGATCTGGCTTGCAGTCCGTTGGAACCGACTGGATTCCACAGTCAGCTTTACCGGCAATGAAGGTGTACGTACCTGGAGTAATTAATGGGTTAGGTGCACGCGTTTTGTCGATCGTTTCTACATCGGAAAACGACGCAAACGTGGCCTTGCGAGTGATTTCACCTGAGGGCACATTTGAACCCGCGGAGAGCAACACGTTTACGGTTACCTCGGGAACGGTTGTGACGACGGATATGACGCCCGCTTTGCCGCAAACACCCGATGGCTCCTTGCCCGTGACGCTTGAGTTGACTTCGGATCAACCAATTGTAGTGGGCATGCGGCAATTCTTTGGTGAGAAGCGAGTCCAGAATGAAACAGCATTTAGTGCTGGAGCGCAACCGATCACTGGGCCGGCGGCCGTTTCGGGACTACCGGTCCGAGATGCAACAGATGTTCGCTTGGCAATCAGCGCACCAGAAGGTGACGTGGAAGTGGATATCGTGCTACTCCCATTTCGCGGTGGAAAAAGTGTCGGCGACCCAACGGCACCTCGACGGCTAAAAGTCACCGGGGGGCAACTGCGAAATATTAAGTTGAATCCGCCCACCGATATTGATTGGTACACCGCGATCGTTACCCCGGTGCAAGGATCGGGCCCGGTCTTGCTCGCGCATCGGGTCAGGGAGAAATCGCGTAATGGTGATTTGATGACCGGTTATCCATGGAGCCCATTACGCATCGAGGTTTCAGTCCCTAGTGCCGCGCAGAATGAAGCGGTCGCTGTGCGGCGCGCCGCCACAAGTTAGCCCTTAACTGCGACTAACGTGCCTCGAGTGAGTAGACGCCGTTGCTCCAAGCCGTCCTGTAGCGGTACTGGGGTGTCCACATTGACATATGTTTATGCCGATTCAACCGCGGTACTTGGTCCGTTAGCGACTTACGCTGAACCGCACTGCTACGACCTTTGTTTAATGCACAGTGAGCGACTTACCGCACCCCGCGGCTGGGAGATTGTTCGCATTGCCCCGGATCCTGATTCCTTAAAGCCATCTTCTGATGACCTTGAAGCCTTGGCCAATGCGGTGCGTGAAGCCGCCCGGCCCCGGTACCTTGAGCGCGAAGCTGCTGCTACCGCATCGGGCGATGCCGTTGAGGTCGCTCGTCGCGGTCATTTGCGGGTTCTGGCCACGCCCGAGTCCTAACCGACGGGCAGTAATCTCCAGCAGCCCAGCGGTAACCGATAGGTTTATCCAGTGACTTCACTTAGTGAGCGCGACCTGAGCGTAATTATTAAGGCGTATGACGTCCGCGGCACCTACCCGGATCAGTTAGATGAGGACCTGGCCCACGCTGTGGGAACCGCATTTGTTGAAGTCCTCGGCGTGAGAGCATCGGAGGGGGGAGCTGGCGCAGTAGTCGTGGGCCATGACATGCGCCCATCAGGGCCTTCGTTGGTTTCCTCATTTGCCCAAGGGGTTCGAGAGGCTGGCTGCGACGTCATTGAAATTGGATTGGCCAGTACTGACGGTTTGTATTTTGCATCGGGGAGTCTGAATCTGCCAGGTGCGATGTTCACGGCAAGTCACAACCCAGCGCAATACAACGGAATCAAGTTGTGTCGGGCCGGAGCGGCTCCGGTCGGTCAAGATTCGGGCTTGCGGGAAATTAGTGAACTGATTTCCCGAGGCATAGTCAAAGCTGAGACATTCCCGCTGGGCAGCGTTTCCGCGCGCGATGTACTCCCCGAATATGCCCGCTACCTTCGCGAACTCGTGCCGGTCGAGGCTGGACGTCAGCTCACGGTGGTTGTTGATGCGGGCAACGGCATGGGTGGCTTTACCGTCCCGGCAGTGCTGGGCACCGCGGCGGGGCTGCCGGCATTGCCATTGACAATTATCCCGATGTATTTTGAGCTGGACGGAAGTTTCCCCAACCATGAGGCCAATCCCATTGAACCAGCGAACCTTGTTGACCTGCAAAGCGCTGTGATTGAGCATAAAGCTGATCTTGGGTTGGCATTCGATGGAGATGCCGACCGCTGCTTTGTCATTGACCACAATGGCGATGCTGTCACCCCATCCGCGATCACCGCCCTGATCGCTACGCGTGAATTAGCCCGCCATCCCGGTAGCAACGTGATCCACAACCTCATTACCTCACGAACTGTGCCGGAGGTAGTAGCCGAAAACGGCGGTACTGCTATTCGAACTCGAGTCGGACACTCATTTATTAAGGAGACCATGGCGCACACCAATGCGGTGTTCGGGGGCGAGCATTCCGGCCATTTCTATTTTCGCGATTTCTGGCGGGCTGACTCTGGCATGCTGGCGGCCCTGCATTGCATTGCGGCATTGGGGGAGACGCAGCCCGGAATAACTTTTGCAAGCCTGATGACCCCGTTCAATCGGTATGCAGCGAGCGGTGAAATCAATACTCGCGTCGACAATCAAGCGGCAGTGATCGCGGCCATCACTGCGCAATACGCCGAACACGATCTCGACGAGCTTGACGGCCTTACCGTATCTGCGGATACGTGGTGGTTTAACGTGCGAGCGAGCAACACCGAACCGCTTTTGCGCTTGAATGTCGAGGCGCGCGACACGGTACAGATGCACCGACTGCGCGACACGGTTCTTGAACTCATGCAAGCCCCCACTATCTCCGCCCCGTATGGCATCGCGCCGCAATTGTGGGCCGTCCTGGCCTGCCCATGCGATTCCCATGGCCCGCTTGTTGGCGCACCAGAGTCAGCTACCCCGGAGCTTGAATGCACCGTATGTAACGCCCGATTCCCGGTACGTGATGGCATCCCGGTCATGATGCTGAAGTGAACGACTGAATCGAACTCGGCAGATGCAGATCATTAATGGTGCACTAAAGAATTATGCTTGGGGAATTCCTCGTGGGCTTGACCAGTGGATCGGAGCCACAGTCTCTGCGAGGGTGCAGCCACAGGCCGAACTGTGGTTCGGCGTGCACCCAAACGGCGCATCAACAGTCGCCGATTCGGGCGTGGCCCTCGACCGAATTCTTGGCCGCGCTGACGTTCCTATCCTTGTGAAAATCTTGGCGGCGGCCAAGCCACTTTCAGTGCAGGTGCACCCGAATAGTGCTTTGGCCCAAGAAGGCTTTAACACACTCAATAACACGGTTCAGTTTGCGGGTGCATTTGCTGATCCTTATGAAAAAATTGAATTGCTCTATGCACTTACGCCTTTTACCGCCTTTTGCGGCTGGCGTCCGGTTGAGCAAGTTCGGCAAGTTTTTGATGCCCTTGGAATCGACGGACCCGCCGAGGTGTCTAGCGAAAGCGGCGTTTCCCGTCAGGACTTATTTGTTTACTGTGTGAACCATGAAGTTGCACCTGACACCCTTGGGCGTATTCCTTCTGCGATTCGTGCGGCCGGTCTTTCGCAGTTAGAAATCAGTTCCTACGAGAGGGTAGTGTCCGATTACCCGGGTGATCAGGGCGCATTGCTCGCAGTTTTCTTACAACCAATCTCACTAGCTCCGGGGGAGAGTGTCTATATTCCATCGGGCGTCCCGCACAGCTACATCGCAGGGACCGGGATTGAGGTCATGACCTCATCTGACAATGTCCTGCGATTGGGGCTGACACCCAAACCTGTTTATCCCGAACTGGCATTGCGCGCACTTGACTTTGATGCTTCCCGGTCCCGCTCTACGGATGCGCCATTTAGCGTGGAAGTGATCAATGCAGACTCAGATGTGGCCTCACGTGTGGAATTGCCAAGTGGTCAGTTCCGCGTCGTTTTATGCTTGGATGGAAAAACTCACGTCGCTAGCACCGAGCTTTCTTGCGGGCAAGCCGCGGTAATCACGGCTACCGAGCCCGCCATTTCACTTTCCACGACCGGTAGTTACGCAATCATTCGGACAGAGTTGTGAGTTGTGAGTTGCGAGTTCTGAGGGTGGAATCAATGCTGTGATCTCAGCCCAGATCGCAAGTGATGGAATCGAGGTGAGTAAATTTGTGGCTTGTAGTTTCACGAGTTCGTCCACAATGCTCTCAGAAGCGATTCATAGTGGGCTGACTCCGGTGGCCAAGTATTGCTGCTGATCGGTAATAAGCACACTAGGTAACTCGCTGACGGAAATTATCCACCTGTGGACAATGCACGCTGGGCCCGATGAACTCGTAGTTGCGGCCAAGATTGCGGTGCACCCATCTGATTCGGGTACGGAAATTGTGCGAGATGTTGATAAAGCCGAAAAACTACTACGTGGCCTGATGCTAAGTGCGAAATACCACTTCATTAAACCAGATCTAGACCGAGGCCGCCGCACCGATTCTGAGGATACCGAGCTAGATATCGACAACTTCGATGCAAAAATCTAGTGCGGACTCTTCCCGGACCGGGGACTGACCCGCCGTCTGATGTGGGGCTGCATCGGCCATGGGGCTTGTGCCCACACGCCGGGATTTTCGTGAGGTTCACCTCGCTTAGTGAACTAAATCACACGTATTTCATAATTCATTCGCGGCGGGTGGGGTGCGCCAACATGCATCAGGGTAGATCTCTGACATACTTTGTTTTACCACGCAGCCGGAGCCCTGGAATTTGTTGTGGAAACCCAGTAATTTTCTTGCTAACATTTGACTGCTTGCATGCAGCGGATGTGGGAAGTATCCATAAACACTCAAGGAGTTTCAATGGCGAACGCAACAACTGATTCACTTAAAGGAAGCCCTTTCACGGCTGAGGGAACACCAGATTTTAAGGTAGCAGATTTGAGTCTTGCTGATTTTGGTCGAGACGAGATTCGGCTGGCCGAGCATGAAATGCCAGGACTAATGGCGATGCGCGAGCAGTTTGGTGTCACCAAGCCACTTGCCGGCGCACGGATTACCGGGTCGATCCATATGACGGTGCAGACCGCAGTGTTGGTCGAAACGTTGGTCGTGCTGGGCGCCGAGGTCCGATGGGCTTCTTGCAATATTTTCTCCACACAAGATCATGCTGCTGCCGCAACCGTTGTTGGCCCAACTGGCACCGTTGACAATCCCGCCGGAGTGCCGGTATTTGCATGGAAGGGAGAGACCCTCCCAGAATACTGGTGGTGCACCGAGCAGATTCTGATGTGGCCAGACGGTAAAGGTCCGAACATGATTCTGGACGACGGCGGAGACGCCACTCTTCTTGTGCACAAGGGTAAGGAATTTGAGGCAGCTGGAGTCGTCCCAAGGCCCGATGCAGATACGTCAGAGGAGTACACGGTTGTCCTGGAAACACTCGCACGGACTTTGACCGAAGATTCACAGCGGTGGACCAACATCGCAGACGGAATCATTGGAGTCACGGAAGAAACCACAACAGGTGTGCACCGGTTGTACGAAATGCTTCGCGACGGGTCACTGCTGTTCCCCGCCATCAATGTCAACGATTCGGTTACCAAGAGTAAGTTTGACAACAAGTATGGCTGCCGCCACTCGTTGGTTGATGGAATCAACCGCGCAACCGACACATTGATCGGTGGCAAGGTTGCAGTTCTTGCTGGCTACGGCGATGTGGGTAAAGGATCAGCGGATTCACTTCGTGGACAAGGTGCGCGTGTCATCATCACTGAAGTCGATCCAATTTGTGCGCTGCAGGCGGCAATGGACGGCTACCAGGTTGCTC
Source organism: Candidatus Nanopelagicales bacterium (assembly GCA_028825115.1). Lineage (GTDB taxonomy): Bacteria > Actinomycetota > Actinomycetes > S36-B12 > S36-B12 > UBA4592. Next base: position 16,421 of record JAPKAV010000029.1, read on the forward strand.
GCATGGAAGACGTAGTTGGGGAAGCCGATATTTTTATTACGGCCACCGGCTGCTACGACGTCATTACCGCCGATCACATGTCCAAGATGAAGCATCAGGCGATCGTCGGAAACATTGGTCACTTTGACAATGAGATTGATCTAGTGGGACTGACCAAGACACCGGGAATTACTCGAAAGACGATAAAGCCCCAAGTGGACGAGTGGACTTTCGCTGATGGCCATTCCATCATCATGCTCTCCGAAGGACGTCTGCTGAACCTAGGAAATGCAACAGGGCATCCGTCTTTCGTTATGAGCACATCGTTTACTAACCAGGTGCTTGCACAGATCGAGCTGTTCTCTAAGAGTGATGAATACGAGCTTGGGGTTCACGTTTTGCCTAAGCACCTTGATGAGATGGTCGCTCGACTTCACATCGATGCACTGGGTGTGCAGCTAACCGAATTGTCAAAGCCACAGGCCGAATATCTCGGTCTTGATGTAGCGGGACCCTACAAGCCAGAGCTTTATCGCTATTAATAGCTGTGAGTAACTAGTGGCAACTAAGCCATGTGTGGCTCAAGGTGGGGTGGGTGTTCCTTTCGGGCTCCCACCCCACCTTTACTTGTGGTGGCGCGGGCTTGTGGGCAAAAGGACAAGGTGACACCATAGGCTCATGGCTATGACAAAGGTTGGCGCGCGCGTCAATGGCGGAGCCCGTGGCCGAGTTTTGGTGGTTGATGACGACCTTGCACTGGCCGAGATGCTCGGCATCGTGCTTCGGGGGGAGGGTTTCGATACGGTTTTTTGTTCCGATGGCTCCGAGGCCTTGCCTGTATTTCGAGAGAGTCGACCGGACATCGTCTTACTGGATCTGATGTTGCCTGGCAAAGATGGTGTGGACGTGTGTCGATTAATTCGCGCCGAGTCGGGCACCCCGATCGTGATGTTAACGGCGAAAAGTGACACGGTTGACGTGGTGGTGGGGTTGGAAGCCGGCGCTGACGACTACATTGTCAAACCATTTAAGCCGAAAGAATTAGTGGCACGAGTGCGCGCGCGAATGCGTCGAAGTGAAGATTCGGCTTCAGCAGAGCTGCACATCGCAGACTTGACAATTGATGTAGCCGGACATTCTGTTCGCCGAGGCGAGCTAAACCTCTCGTTGACCCCACTTGAGTTCGATCTGTTGTTGTGCCTGGCTCGCAAGCCGGGTCAGGTGTTCACGCGTGAGGCACTCCTTGAACAGGTTTGGGGATATCGTCATTCAGCTGACACAAGACTCGTCAACGTCCACGTGCAACGGTTGCGCGCCAAGATTGAACATGATCCTGAACGACCAGACATTGTCTTGACTGTTCGCGGCGTGGGCTACAAAGCTGGCCCACTTTAGGGTGATTTCACCATTGTGAAAATTCTTCGTTTCATTTCGACGCCGTTTCGCACGGTTAGGCGCGTGTGGCGACGCTCATTGCTTTTTCGGGTAACCACTTCTACGTTATTGCTCAGTGCGCTCGTCGTGACAGTTCTCGGTTTTTCGCTTTTGTCTCGCGTCACGACGGGGCTTTTAGAGTCAAAAGACCGCTCGGCGATTAGTGAGGCGTCTGCTGGTTTGGGGGAGGCCCAACGCTTACTCGATGCCGCAAATACGGGTCCAGCGACACCTTCAGCCTCGCGATTGGTGGACAGCGTCATTGCAACACTGGGTGCCCGCTCGGGTTCACCATCGGCATTTGATGTCCTGTTGCTCTCCTCTGATGCTAATACGGATGCACCTGAGCGTGGAACGAACTTAGTCGCAGTGTCGAGTATCCCCGAGGGATTGCGCGAGTCAATTCAGAAGACGAAACGTCAATCATGGACATATGCGTCAATTGTTTTTCTTGATGGAAGATCGACGCCTGGACTGATCGTGGGCGCGCCATTGTTGGTGCCAACGGTTGGCCCCTACGAACTGTATTACCTTTTCAACCTCGATCAGGAGCAGGAAACCCTTGATTTGGTTTCTGGTGCCGTGGTCGGGACGGGAATTATTCTGGTTATTTTGGTTGCCGTGCTAACGCTGCTTGTCACTCGCCAAGTAGTGGTCCCGGTGCGTGAAGCGGCACGAATCGCCAGACGCTTTTCATCAGGGAAATTGAACGAGCGCATGCAAGTGAAGAAGGAAGACGACTTGGCGCAACTGGCTACATCATTTAATGAAATGGCTCAAAACTTGGCAATGCAAATCCGCCAGCTAGAAGAGCTCTCACTTTTACAACAAAGATTCGTGTCTGATGTTTCGCACGAGTTGCGAACACCGTTAACTACAATCCGTATGGCCGCAGACGTCATGTATGAAGATCGCGGCTCATTTGACATGTCAACTGCCC
>JAPKAV010000005.1 GCA_028825115.1 Candidatus Nanopelagicales bacterium
GGTGGTTGATACCTGTCAGCGCAACACGCCGGAGTTATTGGTGAGAACATGGTCCCATGAGTCACTCAGCCCAAAAGATGCGCAAAGCAGCAGATCACATTCTCACAGTTGATTCATATTTCGATTCCATCATAAGGTCGAGTCCTTTGTGCAACATTGGACGCAAAAAGAATCAGAACGTGAACCATTTCCAAGCGCTCGTGAACTCAGTAATTGCCCAACAACTCTCCGTAAAAGCTGCCGACACCATCACTGCGCGCGTCACCCTCGCGCTCAACGACGATGTCAGCCCAACATCAATGCGAGATGTTGCCGGAGTGGTTTTGAGATCTGCGGGATTGTCCGGGGCTAAAACGCGGACAATTAAGGAAATGGCACAAGCGTGGATTACCAATGAATATGATTTTTTTGATCCGAAACTCAGTGATCACGAGATCGTGACCGAACTGACAAAACTCTGGGGTATTGGCCGCTGGACCGCGGAGATGTTTCTTATGTTTACCCTGCATCGGTTAGATATTTGGCCGACAGGCGACTTGGCAATGCGTCGCGGTTGGGAACAAATCCATGGACTCACCGAATACGTCAATCCCAAACTTTTAGATGACCAAGGTGAAATTTTTCGTCCGTATCGCAGTGTTGCCGCGTGGTACTGCTGGCGCATTATTGACGGAGACAGTGCCACTTGGTAAACGCGCAGCACTTAGCCCATCCAACGGGTGCGCTCAGCACCGATCAACTCCAAAAGCACCTGCAATTGCTCGCGAACTCGGGCCGGAGCAGTTCCACCAAAAGCATTGCGCGAATTCAGCGCCCCATCCATGTTAAGAACATCGCGCACCTGAGAATTCAAGTGAGAACTGATCCCGGAGAGTTCTGCATCTGTTAAGTCCCACAATTCACAGTTGCGTGTTTCAGCTAACTGCACACAAGCTCCCGCGATTTCATGGGCATTGCGAAAGGGTACACCTTCACGGACTAACCATTCGGCAATATCCGTTGCAAGTGCGAAACCGGCTGGTGCGCTCTGAGTCATAAGTTCAGTATTGAATTTCAGAGTCTTAATCATCCCCGTCATAGCGGGGAGCAAAACGAGCAACTGCTCGACTGTGTCGAATACTGGTTCTTTATCTTCTTGTAAATCACGATTGTAACCGAATGGGAGCCCTTTTAGAGTTGCCAGCAGGCCCGTTAAATTTCCAATGAAACGCCCGGATTTTCCACGTGCCAGTTCAGCAATATCGGGATTTTTTTTCTGGGGCATAATCGAGGAACCCGTGGACCAGGCATCATCTAATTGCGCCCAAGCAAATTCACGAGACGCCATGAGAATCACTTCTTCACCGATTCGGGATAAGTGAACACCAATCATCGCTCCAACGAACAGGAATTCAGCGGCCCAGTCCCGATCGCTCACGGCGTCGATTGAATTACCCAATGCACTATCGAATCCAAGTACGCCGGCTACGAGCTCGGGGTCAAGCCCCAGACTTGAGCCGGCCAGGGCCCCTGCTCCTAGTGGCGACCGTGCGGCTCGTGAATCCCAGTCCGATAGACGTTCAAGATCTCGACCCAATGCATGTACATGTTTGGCTAACTCGTGCGCGAATGACACGGGTTGAGCGTGTTGCAAGTGCGTGAACCCTGGAGAATACGTCGAAATATTTTTATTGGCCTGATCCAAGAATGCCTCTTGGAGGCCAATCATCTCCCCCGCTATTTGTTGTGCGTGATCGCGCAAATAAAGTTTGAAGTCGGTCGCAACCTGATCATTTCTACTACGACCCGCGCGAAGTTTCCCGCCGAGTTCTCCCAAAAGCGAAATCAATCCACGCTCAACAGCCGAATGAACATCTTCATCATCTTCATTGGGTGTGAACTCCCCACTAGCCACCTGCGTAGCCAGGGTGTCGAGCGCCAAAACCACACTTCGGCTTTCCTCATGAGTCAACAATCCAGCGTGTTCTAGCACCTGCGCATGAGCCCTTGTTTGCATCAAGTCATAGGGGGCAAGCTTCCAATCAAAGTGTGTTGAACGGCTCAGTCGCGCCATGGCGGGTGAAGGACCTGATGCAAAACGTCCACCCCAGAGTCTGCTTTCACTATTGCTCTGCGAACTTGTGTTTACCACTTTTAAGTCCCACTCTCGGCCAGTGCAACTAAATCGTTGCAAATCTTTTTCGCTTCTGTTTCGCTCCGCGCAACCAAGAAAATTGTGTCATCTCCCGCGACTGTTCCCAGAGTATCGAAACGACCACTTCGATCAAGATGCCCGGCAAGGAATTGCGCGCCACCCGGTGGAGTACGTACCACTACCATCACTTGCGAGTATTCGGCGCTGAGTAGAAGTTCACGTAACGTCCGCACTAGTGCCTGCTGGGACCCCTGAGCACGCAAGGAGGTATTCGATTCACTCGGGACGATGTAGTGCGCACCTGATCCACCAGGGTCTAACGATTTGGTAGCGCCAAGTGCTTCCAAATCTCGAGAAAGCGTAGCTTGCGTGACACTGAAACCCTGCGTCCGCAAAAGTTCTATAAGCTCCTGCTGACTATGCACGCGATTGGTACTGACCAAATCCGCGACCAAAGAACGACGCGAACTCACTGTCGCAGGAGCCCGCCTAGATTCCATCACGATGGGACCTCGCTGAAATAGTTACAGGTGAGTGCCCAGCGCAGGAGCGCTTGCTCCACCTCTGCATCAGTAATCGTGAGCGCAGGCGCCAGTCGGACCGCAGTTGGAGTCACCGCATTCAGAAGTAGACCGTGTTCGAGCGCCTTTGCCACAAATTTTGCGGCCGGATCGCTTTCGCCCTCAATGTGAACTTCCGCAGCTAAAAGGAGCCCACGTCCGCGGACCTGAGTCACAATACCGTGGGATCTGTTGACCAATGACTCTTTCAACTCCTGTCCGAGCGTAGTTGCGCGACTCAGAAGACCTTCTTGTTCGATTACGTTTATCACTGAAATCGCAGCGGCACACGAAACGGGATTTCCACCAAATGTCGACCCGTGTGAGCCAGGTGTAAACAATTTGGATGCTTCCCCGCAAGTGATCAATGCACCGATTGGTAGTCCACCCGCCAAGCTTTTGGCCACGGTGATCGCATCAGGAGTGACACCACTTTCCGCATGTGCCCACCATGCGCCGGTACGACCAATTCCCGTTTGGACCTCATCAATGATCAGCAGCGCTCCGACCTCGCTTGTCAACTCCCGCGCAGACCGAATGAACTCCCATGAAAGTGAACGCACCCCCGCCTCACCCTGGATCACTTCGAGGAAAACGGCCGCAGTTGCTGAAGTAATTGCCACCCTCAAGGCCTCGAGGTCGTTAATCGCAACCACGGTTACGTCATTTAATAGTGGCTCGAATGGCTTCTGTTTAGCCGGTTGTGCGGTGAGTGAAAGGGATCCCATAGTCCGGCCATGAAAACTACCTTCCACGACAACAACTTGGGTCTTTCCTGTTAGCCGTGACAATTTTAGAGCTGACTCATTCGCCTCGGCTCCGGAATTACAAAAGAATACTTTTGCGCCGGGCCATCCCACTAACTCCTGCAATTTATTGGCCAACTTCACCGATGGGCCATTGATATACAAATTGCTGGTATGTACCAACGTCCCCACTTGATCAGAGACAGCCTGCACATATTTCGGATGTGCGGCACCCAGAATATTGACGGCAATGCCTCCAAGTAAATCAATGTACTCGCCGCCGGTCACATCCCACACACGAGAGCCCTGACCTCGCACAAGCGTCAACTCAGGCGTGCCATAAGTGTTAAGAAAAGTCTCCTCCCAATTCACATTCATGGCGTAATCAATGTCCCGAAATTGCGATTCGTGGACAGGGCTTTTATCAACGAATGTTCCGTACTGCCATTGATTATTTGGACGCTCTCGCATCCACTACGTATCGCAAGGATGGAGGATTCAAGTTTAGGGATCATGCCTTCTGTCACGCTCGGAACCAACTCGCACACTTGGTCAAGGGTCATCTCACTAAGGAGTGACTCGGGATCTGGATAGGCGGCGAAGACTCCATCCACATCAGTCATCAAAATGAGTCTTTGTGCGCCTAGTGCACCCCCAAGAGAACCGGCTACCGCATCTGCATTCACGTTGAGGCTTTCACCGTCGTGAGTCGATGAAACAGGTGAAACCACTGGAATATATCCATTATCTAGTAACACATGAATAAGTTTCGGATTGGTAAAGGCAACTGTGCCTACTAGACCAAGATCTAGCTCCTGATCAACTAGCCGCGTAGAAGTAAGAACCTTTGCATCCTCTCCACTGACTCCAACCGCGGGTACCTTATTCGTGTTGAGTGCAGTTACCAAATTTCTTTGTACTTCTCCAGAAAGCACGGTCGCCACCACTGATGCAATTTCTGCGGTCGTCACCCGAAGACCACCCACAAATTCGCTCTGTATTTTGAGTCGGCTTAACATCTCGGAGATTTGCGGTCCGCCGCCATGTGAAATAACAATGCGAAATCCTTGTTCCCCGAGCGCAGATACGTCCTGGGCAAAGGATGTAAATAGTTCCGGTGAGGTCATCGCGTTACCACCAAATTTTATGACCAAGATAGGTCCATGGGTACTCATGTCGAGTACTCAGAATTTTCGACCACGTAACCGATGGAGAGGTCATTTGTTCGGATGATGGCTTGATGAACTCCTGCATTGAGATCAATAAGCACGTCAACCCGGCGCAGTGACAAATCAACGGCAGAGCGATCCTCGCCTGCTCCCCCACCGATACAGATTTTCACCCCGTTGATGCTCACGTCGACTTCGTCTGCCGAAAAAGTTGCACTTGTTGTGCCAACGGCGGAAAGGATGCGACCCCAATTCGGATCCTCACCGAACATGGCGCACTTAAACAGGTTGCTACGAGACACCGACCGTCCCACCTGAACGGCGTCACTTTCGCAACTGGCACCGGTAACCTCAATATGGATGTCTTTAGTCGAACCCTCAGCGTCAGCCATTAGTTGCTGCGCCAAGTCTTCACACACCCGGGTCAGCCCCTCCTGGAATTCTTTGGGATCCGGTGACGCTCCACTGGCAGCATTGGCCAACAAAATAACCGTGTCATTGGTTGACATGCATCCGTCCGAGTCCAAACGGTCAAATGTCTGTGACGTTGCGAACTCTAAAGCCTGCTGGAGAAATTCCGAATCAATGTCGGCGTCAGTGGTGATAACTGAAAGCATCGTTGCCATTCCCGGGGCTAACATTCCCGCGCCTTTCGCCATGCCTCCAATGGTGTATCCGTCTTCGCGGAGTTCAGAAATCTTACGTTGGGTGTCCGTGGTCATGATTGCATCGGCCGCGTCCGCACCACCAGTAGGAGCTAATCGGGAAACTGCAAGGTCGATGCCTTTCCCAAGTGCGGCCATGTCAAGCCGCTCTCCAATCAACCCGGTTGAGCATACGAATACTTCACCAGCCCCAAAATCACCAAGCCCTCGTGCCGTTAACCCTGCGGCTACAAGTTCAGCAGTTGCATGGGCATCAGCAAACCCTGCTGGACCGGTGCACGCGTTTGCACCTCCAGCATTGAGAACAACTACCCGTGCGTAACCCCCTAATCGAATCTGACGGGACCAAATCACGGGGGCAGCAGCAAATTTGTTGGTGGTAAATACGGCAGCAGACGCTGCTTTGAGACCAGTATTGACGATCAATGAGAGGTCTTTTGCACCGCTGGATTTGAGTCCGGCTGTCACTCCCGCAGCGGTAAAACCCTGGGCCTGTGTCACACTCACGGCGACACTCCTGTGTGTAGTAGTCCACTCGATTCTGTAAGCCCGCACATAAGGTTTGCATTTTGAATTGCCTGTCCGGCTGCGCCTTTTCCTAAGTTATCCAGGGTTGCAATGACGATTAATTGCTGTGAATGTTCGTCAACACTCACGCTGAGTTGTACGAAATTGCTGCCGCTGACACTTCCGGTATTGGGCATTTGACCGGGCTCAAGAACGGAGACAAAAGTCGAATGCTCATAATACTCCTGATAGATACTAATCGGTTCCACCGTGCTCGATCCGGACATTGAACTCGTGCACGAGGCGATAATCCCCCTACGCATCGGAGCTAATAGCGGCGTAAAGTTAATACGTGAACTGACTTCTGGTCGAATTGAGTTCAACGTCTGCTCAATTTCTGGGATGTGCTGGTGCACTCCACCGATCTTGTACGCACTAATCGAACCCATTACTTCCGAGGCCATAAGTGCTTGTGACAGGACACGACCCGCTCCACTTGTCCCACTTGCGGCTACAACGTTGATCGTTGAGTGCCCCATTATTCGATGAGCAACTGCTGGTGCGCACGCCAAGGAAATGGCTGTTGCATAACACCCCGGATTTGCCACCGTGGTTGACCGTGAGATGTGTCTGCGTTGATCCCCAACCTCAGGCAACCCATAGGTCCATGACCCGGCGTGTACCCCACTGTAATACCGGTCCCATGCGCCCGGGTCCACTAGCCGAAAATCTGCGCCCAGGTCAACAATCTTTTGGCCCGGGTCCATTTCCAAGAGTTCCTGGGCAATCGATGCTGAATGACCATGGGGCAGGGCCATAAACACGAGATCAGCCTTAAGCCGGTTCGCTGTTGTGGGGCACATTTTGACCGAGCCCACCGAAGTTGGGGCCAAAGCCGGATGAACCGAGTCCACCCGTTCGCCCACCGAAGAATGTGCCGCCGCTGCAATCACCTCGAACTGTGGATGATTATTGAGGAGACGCATGAGCTCCCCTCCCGCGTAACCTGAGGCCCCGGCAATTGATACTCGCATACCTACAATATACACATATGCACATATAATGTAGGTATTGGCCTATCGCAGTGTGCCTCCCACGCGTTCTGCGACCAGAGAAATGATGCGGTCCCTTAGGTTATGCAATTGCTCGGCCGACAAGGTATGGCCCTCACTTCTTAACCGCAACGAGTAGGCCAACGATTTATGGCTAGGTGGAATTTGATCACCCTCGTACACATCGAAGAGGCGAATCGTCTCCAGTAAGTCGCCTGTGGCCTCACGGATTATGGCTTCAACTTCGGTGGCTGGATATCCGCGTTCGACCACGAACGCAAGGTCCTCCTTGGCCAGCGGTGAGTTTGAGAAAGTCGGTGCGACGGTGCTTCTTGGCGCCGCGCTCATCAACTTGGTCAAATCCACCTCCGCCGCGCAACTCCGCTTGGGTAAGTTCCAGTATTCAACAATTGACGGGTGCAGTTCACCAGCAAATCCGATCACGCCCCCCGCTCCCGCAAGCGTCAACTTGGCACAGCGGCCGGGGTGAAAACTTGGATCGCTTCCGGTACGGATTTCTAGAGCAATTCCGAGTTCGTCCGCGACAGCGATTACGGCGTCCAATGAATCGCGCCAGCTAGCCAGTCGTGGACTCCCCCACACCCCGGCAGATTCCACAGCACCGCAGAAAACAGCCCCCAGGTGTTCAGGTTGGGCCGGCAGCGCCTGCTGCATGTCAACCCACGCCTGCTCCGAAGGTTTAGATTCCACTCCGGGGTCAAGATCGCTCTTATTCACCCCACCAAGGAACACCGACCCGATTTCATACAGCGCCAAGTCATTTTCGCCTCGGCCAACATTTCTCGCAGCAACCGAAAGTAGCCCCGGTAAGAGAGTGGATCGCATTTTGGGCGCGAGCTCTGAAAGTGGGTTGACTAAAGTTGGTGATGACCTGCGCGGATCATTCTCAGGAAACCGCAACGCATCTAGGTCCGCCGATCCGATGAAGGGATAAGCGCGAATTTCGTGCAAGCCTCGCCCCGCTAAAAGGTTACCCACTCGACGACGCGTTCGTTGTTCGAAAGTTAACCCTCGCCCGGCCGGCGCAGTCGGCAAAGTTGATGGAAGTTTCTCGTAACCTACAAGCCGAACGACTTCTTCGACAAGATCCGCTGGCTGTGTCAAATCTGGACGCCAACTGGCCGGAGTAACTAAGAGCGTCCCAGGCCCACGTGGTTCATGTGTAGCGCCTATTGCATTGAGTTTCTCAATCACTGTTGCATGATCAATAGACATACCCGCGGTGCGCGTTGAGAGGCCCAGATCAAATTCGATCACGGTTTCAGACAACGGTGATTCCACCGCGCTCATCCCGGCATAAGTACCACCTCCATGTTCGATTAGGAGCGCGCACACTCGAGCTGATGCAACCGGAGCCAATTCTCGATCCACACCTCGCTCAAAGCGTCGTGATGCCTCACTGGAAATCTTGTGTCGCCGCGAATTTCCGGCGACTGTGGAAGCTGGAAAGAACGCGGCTTCAATCGCAATATTGGTGGTGTTCCCATCAATTTCTGTGGCGAATCCACCCATGGTTCCGGCAAGTGCAATCGGACCACTTGAGTCGGCAATCACGGTATCTAGTGGAGAAAGGATTCTTTCAACATGATCTAGAGTCTCCAGTTTTTCTCCGGACTCCCCGCGCCGTACCCGCACTGCTCCTTCAAGTTTGTCCAGATCAAAAGCATGTGTTGGCTGCCCCATCTCCAACATGACATAGTTGGTTACGTCAACTGCTAACGAGATGCTCCGCATCCCCGAAGCTTGCAATCGAGCGACCATGTATCGAGGAGTCAAAGCGTCGGGATTAAACCCGTTAATCGTGCGCAATGTCAGCAATTCACAAGCGCTGAAGTCTTCGATAGCGCAATCTCGTGGAGTTGTCCCAGTTTTGGGGGCGCCCAATTCTGGTTCAAAATGGGACGCTGGATCGCGAAAGTCAACTCCAAATGCGGTCGCGACCTCCCGCGCGATGCCGCGAACCGACAGGGCGTATCCGCGATCAGGGGTAATAGCAATGTCGAGTACCTGGTCCCCAATTCCCAGCAGTTTATTGGCATTCTGACCCGGCTCAACACCGGATAACACCATTATTCCGGCATGGTCGGGACCCAGCCCCAATTCACGCTCTGAACAAATCATGCCGTCCGAGACATGGCCGTAGGTTTCACGCGATGTAATTGTGAAATCACCCGGCAAAGTGATGCCGGGCTCTGCGACAACTACGCACTCTCCCACTGCGAAATTGCTTGCCCCGCACACAATCCCTCGGATCTGAGTCCCTATGTCAACCTGGCACCACCGAATGGGTTTCTTGAACTCCGTCAGTTCTTCTATTTCAAGTACCCTCCCAATGACTAGGGTTCCATGAATACCTTCACCGACAGTGTCAACACTCTCGACCTCAAGCCCAGCGTTAATCAGAGCCTGCGCAACCTCGCGCCCCGATTCGTGCGCAGGGGCGAATTCCTTAATCCACGACAAGGGGAGTTTCACTAGGCCTCCAGCCCGAAAGCACCAGTGAATCGGATGTCACCCTCAACCATCTCACGCATGTCGGAAACTCCACTTCTGAACATCAGGGTCCGTTCGATTCCCATGCCAAACGCGAAACCGGAATACACATCGGCGTCAATTCCCACAGCACGCAACACCTTGGGGTTAACCATGCCGCAGCCACCCCATTCAATCCATCCCTCACCGCCACATGCACGACAATCGACCGCGCTGGAATCACCCAAACAGACGAAACACTTCAAATCCACTTCGGCACTTGGCTCCGTAAATGGAAAGAAAGATGGGCGCCAACGGATATCAATCTGGGGCCCGAACATCACGTGCGCCAGGTGGTTCAAGGTCCCCCGAAGGTCAGCCATGGACAGTCCCTTGTCGACGGCTAAGCCTTCTATTTGGTGAAACACAGGTGTGTGAGTTGCGTCTAGTTCATCGGTGCGAAAAACTCTACCGGGGGCAACAACGTAGATAGGCAATTCGCGTTCAAGCATTGCTCGAACTTGAATGGGGGACGTATGGGTCCGCAGCACAACTCCTGAATCTGGACTTTCCACAAAAAATGTGTCCTGCATGAGTCGGGCAGGGTGGTCCTTAGGAAAATTCAATGCATCGAAATTTGCCCACTCAAGTTCCAGCTCCGGTCCCTCAGCTATTTCATAACCCATCGCGATAAATACGTCACATAGTCTTTCCATGAGCGTGGTCAATGGATGACGAGCGCCGCGCTTAAGCCGATCTACCGGGACACTGACATCGACCTTTTCCGACAAGAGAACTTCATTGTCTCGGATTTGCGTAAGTTCAGCCTCACGTGATTCCAAGGCGTCCTTTATGCGAGCCTTAGCTTCACCTATTCTCTTGCCCACCTCGGCCTTAGCCGCCGGCGGTAAAGCGCCGATTTCTCGATTGGCGAGGGAAATTGAAGAGCGGTCACCGAAGTGGGTGAGCCGAGCCACCTTGAGCGATTCCAAGTCCGATGCAGAGGAAAGTGCGGCAATAGCTTCAACGACCATTTCATCTACTGACTCGGAACTCAACGCGGAAACCTGTTTCGGATCGAATGACTTATTAGGTGCGGACAACTTATGCCTCCAAGATTGCGGCAACGAGTAGATCGGCGCTGGCTTCTAGATCGCCAGTCCCACGGAGGATTAAGTCCGGTGACACCGGTGGTTCATAGATCTGTCCCACCCCCGTCATATTCGGCAAATTACCCGCCGCAGCCTTGGCGTAGAGCCCCTTAGGATCACGCTCGGCACATATATCAACCGGCGTATCGACGAACACTTCAACGAATTCGCCCTCAATGAAAAGTGAAGCAGCCGTTTCGCGGTCAGAGCGATACGGGGATACCAGAGCAACAAATACGACCACTCCACTATCGCGCATGAGTTTGCTCACCTCGGCAACCCGACGCACATTTTCGGCCCGGTCCTCTGGTGTAAATCCAAGGTCCTTGTTCAATCCGGTTCGAACGTTGTCCCCGTCGAGGACATAAGTATGGATCCCCATTGCGTGCAACTTGCGCACTGCCGCATCAGCCATGGTCGATTTGCCAGACCCAGAAAGCCCGGTGAGCCACACAACTCGCGCCGGGTGCCCCATCAAAGCTGATCGCGCTTGGTGGTCCACCTCGTAGTCATGGGGGACTAAATTAAAAGCTCTGCGCATAGCGTGACGAGAAAGTCCAGCAGCAACCGTGTCCGCGGTCACCCTGTCAACAAGTAGAAACCCACCTGTATCTCGGCACTGTCCATATGGGTCCATAGGAATTGGACGATCAGTCGCAATCTCAACGCGGCCAATATCATTCATGTTCAACACGCGCGCAGCATGCTCGTGCCCAGAGACAACGTCGAGCCGGTGTCGCACGTTAGTCACAGTTGCAGGAACCGAGCGCGAACCTGAAATCAGCAAATACGAGCGACCGTGTGCCAGCGGCTCCTCTCCCAACCAGACCATGTCGACACCGAAGCGATCAGCAGGTTGAAGGGAGCCTGATGCCAAAATATCGCCGCGCGTGATATCTACTTCATGATCGAGGGTGAGGGTGACAGCTTGGCCGTACTTAGCCTCCTGCAGGTCACCATCAGATGTCACAATCCGATCAATTCTGGCAATGCTTCCTGAATCGGCCACCATGACTTCATCTCCAGGGCGTACTGAGCCGGCGACAACAGTTCCTGCATAACCGCGGAAGTTGCCTTGCGCGCGAACAATGAATTGAACCGGGAATCTAAAGCCTTCATTGGCGACTCGACCGACGGGCTCCCAGGCGGCAAGGGCTCCAAGTAAAGATTCACCTTTGTACCAAGGCATGTCATCAGATTTCGTGGTGATGTTGGCACCCGTCACTGCACTTACCGGAATGCCATCAATTTGTTCCACACCTAGTCGCGCCGCCGTGGTTCGCACCTCACCCATGACTTCCTCAAAAACTTCGTGGGAAAAATCCACTAGGTCCATTTTATTGACTGCGACGATAATGGTCTGCACACCCATCAGCGCACACACTGTGAGGTGTCGGTGCGTTTGCGGGCGAACTCCACGGGCCGCATCAACCAGAAGCACGGCAACGTCACCATTTGAAGCCGCGACCGCCATATTTCTGGTGTACTGCTCGTGACCGGGAGAGTCAGCGATCAGCACTCGTCGACCATTAGCCAGGTTCAGGTGTCGGTAAGCCACGTCAATCGTGATGCCCTGCTCTCGCTCAGCTTCGAGGCCATCGGTAAGAAGTGAATAATCAACTTCGCCCACGGGCACCGTGGAACCGCCACGCCGAGTCGTTCGAGCGTATTCCAATTGATCAATGGGAACGCTGTCAGTCTCAACAAGGAGCCGGCCAATCAGGGTGGATTTTCCGTCGTCGACTGAACCACACGTAACTAGGTGAAGAACTGGTGTGTACCCACTCATTAGAAATAGCCTTCAGCTTTCTTAGCTTCCATTGAGCCGCCGCCTTCGCCGTCGATAAGGCGGCCTGAGCGCTCGGATAATTTGCTGGTTTCCATTTCCGCGATCAGGTCGACCAAGTTGTCCGCGGTAGACTCAACCGCTCCTGAAAGGGGATAGCAACCGAGTGTCCGAAACCGCACACTCTTCATTTCGGATACTTCACCCTGATCAAGCGGGAAGCGTTCGTCGTCAACCATGAGCAGGGTGCCCCCTCGCTCTACAACAGGCCGTTTCTTTGCGAAATATAAATCTGGGATTTCAATGTTTTCCCGTTGGATATAGCGCCAAATATCAAGCTCGGTCCAATTGGAAAGCGGAAACACGCGCATACTTTGCTCAGGCGCCAATTGAGTGTTGGCGGTACGCCAAAACTCCGGGCGCTGCTTGCGTGGGTCCCATCGGTGCCCCGGCTCGCGGAGTGAATAAATGCGCTCCTTTGCCCGGCTTCGTTCTTCATCTCTACGCGCACCACCCAAAGCTGCATCAAATTGATACCGATCAATTCCTTCGCGCAATGCCACAGTTTTCATCAGCCGGGTGTACTCGTGGGTTCCGTGCGAAAAAGGCGTAACCCCTTCAGCGATCGCTTCCAAATTTTGTGCGATGCGTAGATCCAAGCCCAGATCTTGGGCTCGTTTGTCTCTAAATTCAATCATTTCCCTAAATTTCCAGGTCGTATCAATATGCATCACCGGGAATGGCACGGGCGCTGGGTAAAAAGCTTTGATTGACAGGTGCAACAAGACCGAGGAGTCCTTACCGATGCTGTAGAGCAGTACCGGATTGCGAAATGCCGCTGCGGTTTCACGGAATATGTGAATAGCTTCGGCCTCAAGTTCGTCCAGAACGGCGGAGTACGGCACAGTTTGATGCACTCGATTACTCCTTACGAATAATTTTCGATGGGCTGACGATTGGTCTACTTATAAGCCTAGGGCCGTGGTGGCCGTTGGGTGCGACCGACATAGAGCAAAGCCCAACTAGGCCTCAGAAAGAACTTCCATGCGCGAATCCATGCCCGAATCCATAGAAGCGCTCGCCGCTTCCCGGCTCGCCCGCTTACTCATGGCCGACTCATTTCCTGCGGACATTAGCTCTGGATCTAGGTGTGGCGAATCGATGCCGGTAACTGGGTTACGCGCCGAGATCCACGAATCTAAAGCTGGACCGGATTCATAGGAGGTAATCAGGCAGTAACGTGGCACTACGCCCTGATGCCAGACCGCATGGTAGAGCCGTTGGGTGTCAATAACGACTTGGGCTCCCGCTGGAAGAGGCACCCGGACTTCGGTTGCGGGGTCATCGCGATCTTCGCGCAAAATCATGACCGAATCAGAATCCGCCGTCAAGTTGCAGAAGGAGCGAACGATCCAGCCTGTTCCTTCAGGGTTAAGCCGGTTGTTGTCGTCCCGGTGCAAATTGTAGACCGCATCAGCGTAGGTATTCGGCTGCAACTCAATCACCCGGCAACGACCCACATTCGCACCCACTTCCTGAGCCCGCGCCGTCAAAATTGGAGCGATGTCAATATTTTCCTGCACCCACACACCATCTTTGTCCGTCTTGGGCGGGGTGTGATTCCAAAATCCGTCACACTCCATATCGCCATACGCACTGGCCAGCGGGGCGAATCGAGTATCGCCGGATGACTTCCAGTCAACAAAAACCAAGTTTTCCCATTCGCGGGGGTCGGCATTTTGGTTATAGGAATCAACGATTACGTATCCGGATTCGTCAAACACCGGCAATTTAGTGTGCGTCATGGTCTCATTTTCGCACTTCGTGCTGGCCGATGGGCCACTCGGGGGGCGTGTTGTCCAGCATTTTTACTTAAAAATGAAACTAAATTACCTGCGAGTACAAACACAATGCGGCGCTTACAGCAGCATTGAGCGATTCGACGCCAGTATCCATCGGAATCCGAACTTGAGAGAAGCTCCACTTACCGGAAACCCATGTTTCGCTCACTCCATGGGCTTCTGAACCAATGACCCAGATCGGGTTGCCGGTGCCCACGACCGTTTCCGGGCCCAGTTCAACTGTGGCCTGCGCGCTGAGCACGAAAACCGAGCGATCACGTGGCAATACCTCAGGGCCCGCCAATTGAGCGATCGGTACATGAAACAGTGACCCGGCGCTGCTGCGAACCACTTTTGAGTTGAATGGGTCCACGCACGAACCGAACGTCAATATCCCTGCAGCACCTGCGGCGTGCGCGGTTCGAATGATAGTTCCCATATTGCCAGGGTCTGCCAGGGAATCAACCACCACTATCTGACCTGGGCTGGACAAGATTTCAGTGGGGTCGCGGTTAACAATCGAGCACAATGCCAACACACCTTGGGGTGATTCGGACTCACATAGTGCACTCATGGCCTCACTGGACACCAATGTTGTGGAAGTATCAAAACTCTCAAATTGCTCAAGATATTCCTCGGTCAGGAACAACTCTTCGATCTGGTCACCGGGAGCCATCGCAACCACAGCTGGGCCTTCTGCAAGGAACTGCCCAGCTGCGTACCGAGACGACTTCTTGTGGAGTTTACTTAATTCTTTAACCCGCTCTGACTTACGCGAGGTTATGGTGCGCAACTATGCACTCTGCGCGGTAATCGCGTCGCGAGCGACTTCAATCAATGCGGCGAAAGCAGCTTCGTCATTCACAGCGAGTTCGGCCAACATGCGACGATCGACTTCAATGTCAGCGGCCTTCAAGCCCTGGATAAAACGATTATAAGTCATGTCGTGGGAGCGAGCTGCGGCGTTGATGCGCTGAATCCATAGCCGACGAAAATCACCTTTGCGCTTGCGACGGTCCGCATAGGCGTAGACCATGGAGTGGGTGACCTGCTCCTTGGCCTTTCGATACAAACGTGAACGTTGCCCACGGTAACCGGAAGCGCGCTCGAGAACTACCCGACGCTTCTTATGCGCATTTACTGAACGCTTTACGCGTGCCATAACTTCTCCTGAATGTTTGTGAGTTGAAAGATATTTATTTGTACTTTGCTAGTGAAAGCTTTTCTCGGTTCGGTACTTAGCGACCTAGCATTTTCTTCACCCGTTTTAGGTCCGCTGGTGCAACTTCAAGATCAGCTGCCAGGCGACGGGTGCGCTTACTTGACTTGACTTCGAGCAAGTGGCGACGGTTAGCTTGCTCGCGCATGATTTTTCCAGAACCGGTGACCTTGAAACGCTTCTTGGCACCGCTATGTGTTTTTTGCTTCGGCATTATCTTTCCTTTCAGTCCGTTTCCTGCGAAACAGGAGCAGCGTCGGGTCCAGGAGTGTTCTCCTGCTTCTTTCCTTCAGACTTTTTCCGCAGCGGTGCAAGCACCATGAGCATGTTGCGCCCATCTTGCTTTGGAGCAGCCTCTACAAATCCAATTTCAGCAACATCTTCGGCTAGGCGACCAAGTAGCTTGATTCCAAGCTCAGGCCTGCTCTGCTCACGTCCACGGAACATAATCGTGATCTTTACTTTGTCTCCACCCAAGAGGAAACGCATCACATGGCCCTTTTTTGTTTCGTAATCATGTGAATCAATCTTGGGTCGAAGCTTCATTTCTTTAATCACGGTATGCGACTGGTTCCTGCGCGATTCACGGTCCTTGAGAGCTGCTTCGTATTTGAATTTGCCAAAATCCATGATCTTGCACACGGGTGGTTTTGACGTGGGCGCAACTTCAACAAGGTCCAGATCTGCTTCAATTGCAAGACGGAGGGCGTCTTCAATCTTGACAATCCCTACCTGCTCGCCCGCGGGTCCCACGAGG
Organism: Candidatus Nanopelagicales bacterium; assembly: GCA_028825115.1. Classification (GTDB taxonomy): domain Bacteria; phylum Actinomycetota; class Actinomycetes; order S36-B12; family S36-B12; genus UBA4592. Next base: position 16,081 of record JAPKAV010000005.1, read on the forward strand.
CGCACCTCAGGGACACGGATCCGGTCGTTGATCCTTGGTTCGACGCTGATGGCGCCTCCTATCAGTTGACAATAAATCTACGTTGCTGATCCCCCGCACCAAAAAACCTCCGGCGCAGCGCGCACGGAGGAATCGGCAGGATTAGGAGATCCTGAAGCATGACGCCCCGAAGGACTCATGCCTTAACCGGAAAGACTCTCTCTTGTGTGCACGCATGCACAAATCGACTTGTCTTCTGGTGGGAACCGACGCTCCGCTTGCCAGACCTGGGTCTCACCCCAAACCTAAGACTACTTAGGGTAACAGGTAGGAATGAGGACAATTCCTCAGGCCTAGACATTGCCAAGATACCCGCCGTCGAAGCGGGGTTCAGCCTATTCACCTGATCTCTCCCGCTCGTACATCGCGATTCCTGCCGGCACGAAGCTATGTAGGGCAAAATTCGTCTGAACAATTTCGCGCACACGCTCCAACATGGAATTTGGTACGTCGAGTTGCAACACTCCATCCGGACGCTGAAAGAAAGTCACCAGCTCACACACTTCGCCAAGGAGCCCCTGTAACAGGTGAACTGCTCTTTCTCGCTGATCTCGTCCAGACAGGGCCACTAAGTCGGGTAACGTGAAAGTCGTTGCACGCGGGCCCGCAAGATCAAGGATAAGCGCCTGCGCATTCTCATCAAGTGCCGCTTCTGCTGCCTCGGGGGCAGAAATGGGTACCGGCCTCGCTCTAGGATTCCATTCTGCCAACGAATCAAGACCCGTGAAACCCAAAAGTCCCAACCGACCATCGGTTGCCCTTAAGCACGCCACGCTCATATCTGAGCTCTTATCCCCGGCACTTGGCTGACCGGCGGTTTCGGCAACAAGTGCGATAAAAATTCGCGAAAAAGAGAGCGCCGTCAACAAGGGACCAATTTCCCCATTTGACAGCGCTACCTCCAGCATCGGGTCCACCTCGCCCAGGTCATGTGAGAACTTGGACTGGAAGTCCCCAAGCTTCGCCCCATGCCCACGATCACTTTCGCCGCTTTTGGCATGCTCGTGCATATCGATACTGTACGCAAGGGAGAATGCGCGCGTGACATCTGCGTTAAACAATCAGACCGGAACCGCAAAAGCGCCCCCATCGTGGATGGTGCTTACCGCTGTCGCCCTAGTGGCCGTGAACCTGCGCCCCGTCCTATCAAGCCTTCCCACTCTTACCAGTGACATTGTCGCAACTACTGGTTGGAGCTCCGCAACAATAGGAGTCCTCACAACAATCCCAGTTTTATGCATGGGAATTTTCGCACTCACCGTTCCCGCGCTGGCCATGCGCTTTGGTCGCAAGCACTTAGTGATCTTGGCTCTGGTCTCTTTAAGCGCCGCAACTATACTCCGAGCGGTAGAAGCAGTACCCGAATTGCTCTTTCTTTCAGCTTTTCTTGCGGGAGTTGGAATCGCATTTGTCGCCGGACTCATCCCCGGAATCGTAAGGGAACAGCTCCCCCACGCCCTCGGTACGGCAACATCAACCTGGATCGCCGCCCTTATGGTCGGGGCCGCACTAGGTGGGGCGTTCACCGTGCCCATTGCACAATGGCTTGGGTCATGGTCTCTCGCACTGGCGTTCTGGGCGATCCCGGCGCTAATAGCGCTGGCAGCCTGGACCTACACCGAACGCAACTCCCCCGCCCATGATCGGCCCTCAGCGATAGTACGGATCCGAGAATTGCCATGGCGAAACAAAATCGCCTGGGCGTTGGCACTGAGCATGGCCCTCAACTCAATCATCTTTTACAGTTCACTCGCTTGGATTGCGCCTTCCTACCAAGCTCGTGGCTGGACCCAGGAGGATGCCGGATGGCTCTTTGGTCTCTTCACCAGCGCTCAGGTTGTGGCCGGTTTCTTGCTCGTCGCACTAGCCGTACGGGTAAGACATCGTCGGACACTATTTACCATCGCGATCGTGGCAACTTCAATTGCGCTCATCTCAATGGCTTGGCTGCCCGACTTCTTGCCTTGGCTGATTCTCTCGATTCTCGGTTTTTTCCTGAGCGGCACATTCGCAATGACCCTCGGACTGATCAGCGAGTACAGCAAGGATTCAGCCAGTGCTGCTCGACTCTCCGCGATGACGTTCTTTGTTACTTACTCGGTCGCTGCTGCCGGCCCATTAATTGCCGGAGTGCTCCTTGACTATTTTGATTCATGGTCAATGGTTTTCACAATCTTGGCCGGCGTTTCTGTGCTGCAACTACTCACGGTTCTGCCACTCCGTCGAAATGTTCACGTCGACTAAAGCCTGCACGCCTGAATGTCGGTTACCAGGATGCCCTTTGCCCCTAGTTCAAATAGTTCATCCATAATGCGATGCACATCGATGCTGAGAACCATTGCACGTACTGCAGACCATGCTGGATCTTGCAGCGCAGAAATTGTTGGTGATTCAATACCTGGGGTGATCTTGCACGCTTGGGGCAACCGATCATTTGGTATATCAAAATCAACCAATACATATGATCTCGCCACGTTTACACTATGTAGCCGTCTGACAAAGGTCTCTTGTGACTGCGTCCTCTCGGATTTCTCAGGTCGAATCACAATCGCTTCCGACTCTAAAATCGGATCCCCCAGCCATTCCAGTCCGGCGGCACGCAATGTGGCGCCAGTATCCACCACGTCAGCTACGGCATCGGCAACGCCAAGTGCTACCGCGTTTTCGACTGCGCCATCAAGGCGAACGATTTGGCCTGAAATCTGGAACCGATCTAGCCAGGCGCGTAGAAGGCCTTCATAGGAAGTGGCGATTCTCTTGCCATTGAGCTCTGCACGTGAACTCATAGAACCTTTGGGGACAGCCAATCGAAATGTGGATGGAGCAAAGCCAAGCTGCATTATTTCCTGCGCCGGAGCTCCGCTATCGAGCAGCATGTCTCGGCCGGTGATTCCCAAGTCAATGGTTCCCGCGCCAACATAAATCGCAACGTCTTTTGGACGAAGGAAGAAGAACTCAACCTCGTTTGCCAAGTCGGTTACGGTAAGTGCGCTGGCATTAAGTGAGGCCAGATAACCTGCTTCCTTAAGAAGTTGCGCAGCCGGCTGGGCCAATTGCCCCTTATTAGGGATTGCAACCCGCAACATGGCGTGCCCCTTCGGTTCGGAAAATGGGTCTATAGATTCTTGTAAATATCTTGAATGCTTAATTCATGTGTATGCATGAGTATTTCAAGGTGATAAATCAATTGTGAAATTTCCAGTGCCAACGCTTCTTTGCCTTGGTATTCCGCCGCCATCCAAACTTCCGCCGCCTCCTCAACGATCTTCTTCCCAATCGCATGTGTGCCCGCCTGAACGAGGCGAACTGATGCTGAATTGGCATCGCCCGAGGCAAGTTTGCCAGACAGCTCTAGATAAAGGTCTTCAAAAGTTTTCGTCGAGGGCGTGTGCGTCACGCTACAACTCTACCGAAAGTCGGTTGCACTTGAGCTTCCCGTCAGCGCGAACGTGTCCCGCGCCAACAAGGCCATGGAAAGGGCAGCCCCCACCGCCTCTGATCCCTTGTCTTGAGGGGAATCCGCAAAACCCGCTCGGTCAAGCGCTTCCTGCTCACTATCGACTGTCAGTAGGGCAAACCCAATCGGTATCTGGCTGTCAAGGCCCACTCGGAGCAAACCCTGAGTCGCTGCGCTGCAGACATATTCAAAATGTGGCGTGCCACCACGAATCACCACGCCGAGGGCAATCAACGCGTCAAATTTCCCGCTTCGGGCCGCAAGTTGGGCCCCAAGGGGTAATTCAAATGCGCCGGGAACCTGGATTAGTTCATACGTAGAGCCGGCTTGATCACAAGCTCGAGTGGCACCGCCGATTAAGCCGTTCAGCACGACCTCATGCCATTGCGCGGCAATTATGCACGTGCGAAGACCTTCCGCGTTCAAGTCCAAATGTGGAGCACTTCCGCCACTCATGAGGTCCCCTTCGGTGGTGCGAACGCGAGAATGCGTTCAACGTATTTAGCAATTGCGTCGACCTCAAGGTTAACTTGGCTACCGACATCAAGTTTTCCCAATGTTGTATCTTTCAGCGTTGTGGGAATCAGCGAAACACTAAACCACTGGTGTTTCGCGCTAGGCTCCGTCACTGCGACCACCGTTAATGAAACCCCACTCACCGTTATTGAACCCTTTTCAACGACGTACCGAGCGATCTCGGGTGATAGGTCAAATGAGATAATTGTCCAGTCTTCACTGGGCTCAATCGATCGCACGACTGCGACGGCATCAACGTGCCCCTGCACGATATGGCCGCCCATGCGACCCGTGAGTGGCATTGCCCGTTCAATATTCACCGAATCACCAATGTTCAATTCCCCCATCGCACTGCGCATGAGTGTTTCGTTCATAAGGTCGGCTGAAAAACTTTCCTGATCAAATTCGGTAACGGTTAGGCACACTCCGTTGACTGCAATTGAGGCGCCAACCTTTGCATCTGCTAACACACCGCGCGCCAAAAAGGTCATGTAAGCAGAATCTGAACCGGCGCTTATTGCGCCCACCGAACCCGTGGTTTCAACAATGCCGGTGAACATGACTCAACTCTAGTGCCTATCCCAGTTCTCCGATCTGGATAAGGTCATCTCCTAAAGTAAAAGTTGAGGTAATTTTAACGCGGCCTAAAAATGGCGAATTTGTGGCCAACGCCCGTGGCCCTGCTCCAAGCGTGACCGGAGCTGTGATGCTAATCACTTCATTCACCAAGCCCGATTCAACAAATGCGGCAGCCAGAGTCGGTCCCCCTTCTAACAAGAGATGATTGACACCCCGCTCCGCTAAGTCGACGAGGGCAACTTTGGGATCCCGAGTTGCCAATTGCAGAAACTCCTTCGGGGCGACGTTGCGCATGCCCATAACCACCCGCAGTGGCTGATTCGCTTTGAGAGAACCGTCGACTTCACGGGCAACAAGACTCGGAGAATCGATCAGATACGTTTGTGACCCCACCATAATTGCGCCGACCCGCGCACGCAGTTCATGGACGAAACCCCGTGACTGTATTCCGCTAATCTTGGTGCGTTGACCAATTGCCGCGGCGACGCGCCCATCAAGGCTCTGCGCAAACTTCCATGTCACGAACGGCATACCTGTGGCCATCCGATGGTTCCATTCGCGGTTTAATGCAGACGACAGCGCCGAATCGAACCCGCCTACGACTTCGAGCCCCGCGTTTCTCAGCACACTAGCTCCACCGCCAGCCTCACTGGTCGGATCATCTTGTGCGTAAAACACGCGGGCAATTCCGGCGTCGATAATTAATCGGGTACACGCAGGAGTGCGACCAAAATGTGAACACGGCTCTAGAGAAACATAAAGATCCGCCTCATGAGTTCCTGCACCAGCACTTGCCAGCGCTTCAACCTCGGCATGGGCGGTACCCGCACCACGGTGGACGCCGGTTCCCAACACAATTCCATCTTTCACGCATACGGCGCCAACGCGTGGATTGGATGAATACGGTCCGAGCTGCGCAAATTCGATTGCTTGCGAAATGAACTGCGGGTCGATGGTCAATTATTACTCCACCAAAGCTTTGAGATCGCGCACGACTTGAGCCGGATCAGGGTTGGAGTAGACACACGACCCTGCAACGAAAACATTGGCGCCAGCTTCCTTACAATCCTTAATGGTATTTTGGGAGACGCCACCATCAACCTCGATCCACATGTGAGCGCCGCTTAATTCTCTCGCTCGGGCTATCTTGGGCATCATGTCGTACATAAATGCCTGACCGCCAAATCCGGGTTCCACCGTCATAATCAAAATCATGTCAAGGTGTTCAAGCAATCCATCAAGTGAATCAAGGTCAGTCCCTGGTTTCAATGCGGCAGCAACTCTTGCTCCCGTAGCGCTAATATTTTTGCTCAGCGTCACAGGATCTTTAGCTGCCTCAATGTGAAAAGTGACCGAATACGCACCCGCTTCGCCATACGCTGGTGCCCACCGATCTGGATCGTCGATCATGAGATGAACATCGACGGGGAGTGACGTGTGGGCAAGCACGCCGGCAACCACGGGAAGCCCAAATGAGAGGTTTGGTACAAAGTGGTTGTCCATGACATCAAGGTGGATGAGGTCAGCCACACCCTCCACTTTTGAGATTTCTTCACTCAGTCGTCCCAGATTGCTATTGAGAACACTCGGCGAAATCAGCACGCTCTCAGACTATCTGCACTGAACTACACCCGGCGTAACAGGGCAAAAAACATGGCATCCGTGGAATGAACATGCGGCCAGAGCTGAACACATGGTCCTTCTCCTAGATTACTCACTCCCGGGAACAGTGATCTTGCGTCTTCGAGTTGAACATTGGCTCTCGCGTGAAGAACACTCTCCACGACAGCCCATGTTTCCTCCAAGTAGGGCGTGCACGTGACATAGGCAATGATCCCGCCGACTCGCGTTGAATCGATGGCCGCAAATAGTAATTCCTCTTGCAACTCGGTCAGTTCGAGTGTTTGCTTCTTGGTTTTGCGCCAACGCGCCTCAGGTCGGCGACGCAATGCTCCCAACCCCGAACAGGGAGCATCGAGTAGTACCCGGTCAAAGAATCGATTACCCCAAGGACGCTCTCTCGCGTCGCCGGTTAGCAACGTCGCGGAAGGCCCAATGATCTTGCTCATCAGATCCACTCGATGTTTGTGTAGATCCACTGCAATGAATTCGACTCCAGAAGGTACCGAGTCAGAAATCAGCGCAGCTTTTCCTCCCGGACCTGCGCACATATCCAGCCACGCACTTTCAGGCCCGGTTGGGGCAGCCAATAAAAATGCCTGTGCCACTAGCTGACTGCCCTCATCTTGAACAATAGCGCTACCATCGCGAACCTGATCAAGTTCGAGCGGAATTACGTCAGTGAGAATTCGTGCCTGCTTACTCCAAAGCCCAGAGATAGTCCCCTCAATCTCCTGGTCGCCTTCGCGCACCGCGATGACCGGATGTGCGGCAGTGTTATTTGATTGCAAGAGTCTTTCCAGGTCGGGTAACGGAAGCCCATTACGCATTAATGATTCCTCGAAGGCCTGCACAATCCAGTCTTGATGAGAGTAACGAATTCCTAGGGTCAAGGTTTCGGCGTCGAACTCAGACGTAGTGATGCAGCGAAGGACCGCGTTGACAAAACCAACGCGCGCCTTTACATGCCCCGTTTCTTTGCCCTTGGCAGTCACTCGAGCCAAGGCTGCGCAAGTGTCCACCGCCGCGTGGTCGGGTACCCGCATTGCGTAGATCTGGTGGATTCCGAGCCGCAGGATGTCAATAATTTCCGGCTCTGTGTTCGATAATGGGCGTGATGAACATTGCTGTGCCATCGCGTCGTAAAGCATTTGATTGCGCAAGACACCGTAAGCAAGTTCAACACTAAAGGCAGCATCTCGACCATTTAGCTTGTATTTCCGTAACACCTGAGGAAGCGCTAGGTTGGCGTAGGCGCCTTCATCTCGCACCAAACGCAACAACTCTAGAGCTGCCATGCGTGGCTGATCGCCATTGGGATGCTCCTTTGCTTCATCCTCCATTAGAAAAATTTCACCTCTTCCGCGCGCAGTCCACGCATCCAATCTGCGCCCAACATGAATTTTTTGCCCGGTGGTTTAACGAGATTCAATTCCAGGGCATAGGTCGCGCTGCCCACGAATACGCCTTTGTCGATCATAAAAACGGCTCCCGGATCAAGCTGGATATCACGATTGGGGGACACGGGACCGATTGACAACGAAATCTCTTGTCCACTTATCACCATGGTGGTCCACGTTCCCGGTTTCGGCGTCATCGCACGAATCCGACGGTCAATTTCAATAGCCGGAAGCTGCCAATTTATCCGGGAGTCAGACTTTTGTAACTTAGGTGCATAAGTTGCTTGATCGTGGTGTTGTGCAATTGGTGTAATCATTCCGGCTTCTACAGCATCTAGGGTTTGCCTCAGCAAGTGTGACCCTGTGTCGGCAAGCCGAGCAAGCAGCGCCCCACTGGTGTCCTTCGGATCCACCAATTGCGTTACATGGCCAAGGATCGGACCGCTGTCCATTCCTTGTTCGATTCGGAAGGTTGTAGCTCCCGTAATTGTGTCACCGTGCCAAATGCAGTGCTGAACGGGAGCTGCGCCACGCCACTCCGGCAGTAGTGAGAAATGCAGGTTGATCCAACCATGTGCGGGAATGTCCAACATGGTCCCAGGGATCAACTGGCCGTAGGCCACCACGGGGATAGAGTCAGGTTGTAGTTCTCGAAGTACCGCATCAATCTCGCAGATCGAGTCCGGGTACAAGACCTTGATGCCGTATTTTTCGGCTAACTCATGTACCGGACTTGGTTGCAATTCACGCCCCCTCCCGGCTCTGGCCGGAGGTTGGGTGATTACGGCCAGGACGTCGTGCTGAGATGAAATCAACGCTTCCAGAGCTGGCCGCGCCACATCGGGGGTCCCAGCGAAAACTAATTTCAATTTACATCCACTTGTGCGAAATTGCGTGCGGACTTGTTTTCACGACTAAGTCGTCCCCGAACCACTCACTAGCCCGGATCTCCTTCATGGCTTCTTTTCGCTCCTCTGGTCCGAGGCGGTCAATGAAAATGATTCCGTCAAGGTGGTCCGTCTCATGCTGGACGCACCGAGCCATGAGATCGGCGCCAAACAACTCGATTGGTTCACCATGCATATTGAAACCCCTTGCGATGAGACTTCGCGAGCGCGCAGTATCAAATGAGAGTCCCGGAAGTGACAAACACCCTTCCTCCCCTAGTTCTGTGTCATCGGAAAGTTCCAAAGTCGGGTTCACAACGTGACCCAGCTCTTCCTCAACCCAGTAGGTAAATACGCGAAGGGAAACACCCAATTGAGGTGCCGCCAGTCCCACGCCTGGCGCGTCTTGCATAGTGTCGGTGAGATCTGCCACCAATTTGCGCAATTCCTTATCAAAATCCACAACCTCTGCAGCGGGGGTCCGCAAAACCGGGTCGCCGAAAATTCTAATAGGTTGGATCGCCATATTACAAGTGTAGGACATGACCTACCGCATCAGAAATCACGCGGATCGATTTGGATTCGCACAAATGAAGATTTCGGATCAGCCGAGCGAGTTCGCATGATGTAAGTCAAAACCTCGGTCAGAGCCTTACCCTGCGCCCGAGGCACCATGAGAAAAACTTGTGAAGGATCTCCTTCAATCGGTCCTAACAATCGCGCTTGAATTTTTTCCTGTGCACTCGAGGCGACGTCCATTACGGCATCACGGTCCCCGATCAGTAGTGCCACTCGAGCCAAAGGCGCCAAATGAGCCTGGGCGCGATCGATCAACTCACGCTCAGCAAACCATGGGCTATCCCAACGGGCTAAAGCTTGGTTTTCTCTGCTTCCCGGATCGCCCGTGAGCACAACTGGTGCGCCGACCCTGGACCTCACGGCCGCTGAAAACCCTCGGCGAGCCAACGACTCACTGGCCGTTAAGGAAATCGAGTGTGATGCCATATCCAAAATCACAACAGCGGCGAATCCATTTTCCGCAAAAGGCTCTGCACCCTGAGTTGCGACCACAATGCGCGGCTGCGCATCAACATTGGCGATCACGTGCTGCTGCTGTGACCACAGCACAGGTGTCCCCGCAAAGGCCCGCTCTAACTCTTCGGCTGTTCGTTCGGCGCCAATCGCAAGTGCCTTGATTTTTCTTCCACCACAGGCGCACTTCCAACCACCGGATCCGCAACGGCCACACAGTACCTGCTCTTGGGAATGATCAGCCTGTGTAAATCGAATTGCTCCACCGCAGGCGCAGACAGCTCGCTCACCGCAGTGGGTGCACAAAAATGCTGGGATATATCCGCGTCGACCCACAGATACCAACACTGGTCCAGCCGGAAGTGAGTCCTTAATGGCCTGCCACGCCAATCGTGGGATTCGAGATTGATGTGGATCACGCTCGACAGCAGTGTCAGTCAGCGTGCGGACATGTGAGCGAAAGATCTCGACGGCAGACTTTTCGGCAGTAATGCTTTCGCACCATCCCGACTCGCACCATGAGGCTGTTACTACTGACCGAATGTAGCCGCCGACGATCAGTGAGCAGTCAGATTGGTGACTGCGCAAAGCAGCTACCTCTCTGGCATCCCAATAAGGTGCATGCGGATCACTATACGCATCATTAAAATCGTCCCACATAATTATGGCCTTTAGATTGTGAACCGGTGCAAATACCGCGGACCGAGTTCCAATCACGATCTTTGCACTCCCCGAACGCACCTCGAGAAAATTTTGATACCTCTGGCCCTGACCCAAGTGATGAGAAATAATTCCAGCGTCAGTCATCAATGCCACTAGCCGCTCAATGGACGAGGCGTCAGGGACGAGAACAATCACTCCGGCCGCGGAGTCGTGCGCCCGAACAGCATCAACGAGTGCCGCTATTTCCTGCCACCAAGATGATGCCGGCGCGCTACACCAAGCTGCCCGAATCCGATCCCCCGACCTTAATTTGAATATGAGTTCTGATCCCCGCGCGTACCGAGCCCATGAATCATTTTCTTGGGGTGCCTTATCGACGATGCTCTCGATCTTGTGGGCGCCGACGGCCTTAGATTTATTGGGAACGGCTGCTCGTACTACATCCCAGAACATTCCGACATAACGCTCGGCAACACCGTGTACTAATTCAATCGTCTCAGCAGTGAGTGCGGGACCTACTGCGCGCTCAATGAAAGCTAGCTTTGCGAACTCTGAATTCATGATCCTGTCGATAACAATCGCATCGGCTAATTTTCCAGCAAAACGCACCCGGACTCGATCTCCGACCTGGCATTGCGAATCGATGCTTGCTGGGACCAGATAATCAAAGTCTCGATCAAGATGGGACACAGGAACGTTGACCCGAACTCGAGCTACCGGATTCACCCCAGCAGGGGCAATAATCTTCTTCTCACGCACTTGCGCTCGTTTTCGCACAGCCGGTAGATCAGCCAGCAAGAGGAGCTGATCACCCGTTTCCATATGCGCCTAATTGATCACCCGCGGGAAATCTGAAACTAATTCTTGATCGCAGCCGCGAGTAAATCTGCACGATCCACCCGTTCCCAGGTGAAAAGTCCACCTTCTGTCATGCGACCAAAGTGACCGTAGGCCGCGGTTGGGCGATAAATCGGCCGCAAGAGCTCCAAGTCCCGAATTATCGCGGCAGGACGAAGATCAAAGACGTTTAGGACCGCCTGTTGAATTTGCTCATCGGGCACAACACCAGTGTCAAAAGTCTCAACGAAAACTCCCACAGGATGCGCTTTACCAATTGCGTAAGCCACTTGAACTTCACACCGGGTCGCCAAGCCAGCCGCCACCACATTTTTTGCAACCCACCTCATTGCGTAGGTAGCTGAGCGGTCCACCTTTGACGGATCCTTGCCAGAAAATGCGCCACCGCCGTGACGAGCCATGCCGCCGTAAGTATCAACGATAATTTTTCGACCAGTAAGTCCGGCGTCACCCATAGGTCCACCCACTACAAAGTTTCCGGTGGGGTTCACAAGCAGCAGAACTTTAGATGAATCCAAGTCCACATTTTCCAAGATCGGGTCCACCACAAATTTTTTTACCTCAGGCGACAGCGTTCCGTCCAGATCAACGCCTTCGGCGTGCTGGCTGCTCACCACTATTGTCTCAATGTGAATGGGTTGGTCATTTTCGTCGTATGCGATCGTGACCTGGGTCTTGCCATCCGGCCGCAAGTAGCCCATCTGGCCGGACTTACGCACAGCCGATAACTGCTGGGCCAACTTGTGAGCGAGCGAGATGGGTAGTGGCATTAGTTCGGGTGTATCCATGCATGCGTACCCAAACATCAGCCCTTGGTCACCGGCACCTTGACGGTCTAATGGATCGGCGCTGCGACCCTCACGTTCCTCAATTGCGTCATTGACACCTTGGGAAATATCGGGTGACTGCTGCCCGATAGATACGGATATACCGCACGACCCGCCGTCGAATCCTTTTTCGGAACTGTCGTATCCGATCTCAAGAACGGTGTCCCGCACCAAGCTCATGACATCAGCGAAACCTTCAGTTGTCACTTCACCAGCAACGTGCACCTGCCCGGTCGTGAGCATTGTTTCGACCGCAACTCGACTCGTAGGGTCCTGGCGAATCAGATCGTCGAGAATTGCGTCACTGATCTGATCTGCCATCTTGTCTGGGTGGCCTTCGGTCACTGACTCCGAAGTAAATAGACGATGAGCCACAGGACTCCCCTTTTCATTTTCGAGTGTATTTGGGCAACTAGATTTTACTTTTGCGCGAACCTGAGTCTACCTGATCCAGCAGCTGGGCAAGCCGATGAACCACAGCGTGGCCCACATTTAGTTTGGATCCCTTGATTGGCGCAACGGCATGATCAGGTTCAATGAACAGGACTTCAGTGTTCTCTGATCCAAATATTTCGCCGTTGCTCACATTATTGACCACAATTGCATCTGCGCCTTTCGCCGCCAGCTTTCCGGATCCAAGTGCGATCAAGTCTTCGCGGTTGCTCGAGGTTTCAGCAGCAAATCCGATAATAATTGGCAATGTTCCCAAAACTCTCTGCCGACAAATATCCGTCAAAATATCTGCTGTCGGCTCAAGCTCAAGATTCTGACCACCGTGCGCCTTTTTGATCTTGGCGGTTGCCTGTTGTGCGGGCCGAAAATCTGCAACCGCGGCCGCCATGATGACACCATGGGGTTGCCCACCCATAAGGTCAATGAGGGCTTTATGCATATCCGCACTGCTTTTTGCTTGAACCACTTCTGCCCCGGCAGGTGGATCAATGTCCATATGCCCAGCAACGAGGGTTACCCTCGCACCCGCCGCGAGTGCCGCTCTCGCCAAAGCGACGCCCTGCTTGCCACTACTCCTATTGCCTATGTAACGCACCGGATCCCAATCTTCTTGGGTCCCGCCCGCACTAATGACAATGTGCCGGGCGGCAAGTGCGCCAGTATTCGCATTGAGCTGGGCCTCCAGGGCATCAAAAATTTCTTGTGGGGCCGGAAGCCTGCCTTTTCCACTATCGGTTCCTGTCAACGGACCTGTATCCGGTTCGAGAACTATGTAACCGCGGCTGCGCAAACTCTCGACATTGGCTCGTGTTGCCGGGTGTTCCCACATTTGCGTATGCATAGCGGGGGCGAGCACCACGGGGCACGTAGCGGTCAAAAGAATGTTGGACAATAAATCACTTGCTATTCCATGCGTCGCCCGAGCCATAAAGTCAGCGGTTGCTGGGGCAATCACTACAAGATCCGCGCCAATTCCTTCTGCGACATGGGTTACGTTTCCACCGCCATCCCACAAGCTGGTATTGATCGGTTTACCCGAGAGCGCCTCAAATGTTGGTTCACCGACGAAACGCAGTGCATTCGATGTAGGAACAACGCTCACTTCATGTCCTGCTCGCACGAGCAGGCGCAACAATTCCACCGATTTGTATGCCGCTATGCCGCCGCATACACCCAGGATTACCCGAGGCAAGTTAGTCCTGCTCAACCTCGGCGCTTGCAGCAGCGAGACCGTTGTCGGTGCCGCCGGATGCAATCGGTGATTCAGGGAATGTTCGTTCAGAAGTCAAAAGCCCCGCGTCAATCTCACGAAGGGAAATCGACAGTGGTTTCTCCTGCGCATGGGTCTCAACAAGCGGCCCGATGTATTCAAGGAGTCCCTCACCCAACTGTGAGTAGTACGCATTGATCTGGCGAGCACGCTTAGCGGCATAGCTGACCAGGGAAAACTTTGAATCAGTTTTGGTCAACAGGTCGTCAATGGAGGGATGGGTAATGCCTTCAGGGCGTGCGTTCATGAATCCTCATTTCGGGGGTCAGCCATTAACTCTAGCAAAGCCTGGGCCGTGTGGGTCACATCGGAGTTCACCAGAACGTGATCAAATTCAGAAATCGCGGCCAATTCCTCGTGTGCTATTTTTAATCGGGTCGATAAAGCCGCCTCGTCTTCGGTCCCTCGGCCTCTGAGCCGGGCGTCTAACTCGGCAACACTCGGGGGTGCAATGAACACTAAAGTCGACTGCGGTGCACGCTCTCGTACTTGGCGGGCCCCCTGAACTTCGATCTCCAAGATCACTGGCACACCAGCTTGGCGACTGGCCTGGACCGGATCGCTGGGCGTTCCGTATTTATTTCCTGCATATTGCGCCCACTCCAGCATCTTGCCGGTCTCAACCATCCGGGTGAATTCCAGATCAGAGACAAAAAAGTACGAGGTGCTCTCACGTTCCCCCGCTCGCGGAGCCCGTGTAGTCGCTGAGACCGAGAGCCACATCTGAGGGTTCAACTCAAGTGCTCGAGCCACCACAGTGCTTTTTCCTACACCGGATGGACCCGATACCACGATCAGTGGTGCGATGTGGTCTTGGTCAGGACTTATCTCATTCATGCTGAACCAAGTTCTCGAGCAATTGCATCAGCGGCTTCTTTCAAATTCGGGCTGCCAGTAATGGGTCGTCCAATTACGAGTAGATCTGCCCCAGAATCAAGTGCCTCCTTCGGCGTCATTACTCGCTTTTGGTCGCTGGGCACCGACCCTGCGGGGCGCACGCCCGGGGTAATCAGGATTATCCCGCCACCCACTTCCGCACGAACCCGAGCAACTTCATGTGGTGAACACACGATCGCTCTGGCGCCTGCCGCAACGGATGAAGCAGCCTGCCGTACTACCGTGTCCTGTGCCGGAGTGCAGATCCCCACTTCGGCGAGCACATGGTCATCTAGGCTTGTCAACACGGTGACAGCGGCAACCAAGGTCTCGGGTAATTCCTTACACGCCGCTCGCATCATGTCAGGTCCTCCGGAGGCATGCACGGTTAGGTACTTTGGCGCATACCGGGACAGGGCTGCTGCAGCTCCCGCAACAGTATTAGGAATGTCGTGTAATTTCACATCAAGGAACAGATCACAACCACTCTCGCGGACCACCTCGATTGCGTCTGCGCCATTGCGATAAAAAGTTTCTAATCCAATTTTGAGCGTGGAGACAACCTCCTGCGTCTGCCAAACCCACTCTCGCAGTACTTCAATTTTTTGTGCATCAAGTGCCACAGCAATTGGAGCTGTTCCCATTAAATGCCTTCCTTTTCACACTGGCTATTCAGAGATGAAATCCCAGTCCTGTTCACTTTCATCTTTGGACTCACCCATTTCGTCTTCGATAACGGCCTCAATCACTTCTCTGTGCGCGAACGAAATAGCTTGCGTGAGGCTTTCGAAGCCGCGATTGCGTAGTTCTTGCTCCAATTCTCTCTGAATTCGCATTGGTGCCCCTGGGTCGTTAAAGATTGAAGTGCCTACAGAAATTGCGCTAGCACCAGCAAGAACCATTTCGAGGGCATCTTGGCCAGTTCTGACCCCGCCCATTCCAATAATGGGCAAATTGGGCAATGCGCTTCGGATCTGCCAGATACAACGCACCGCAATTGGCCGGATCGCAGGGCCAGAAAGTCCTCCGGTCACACCCGCGAGGGCCGGGCGCATCGTCTGCGTATCGATGACCATGCCCAAAAGCGTGTTTATCACCGACACGCCAGTCGCGCCCGCCTGCGATACTGATGTTGCAATCTCAACAATGTCTGTGACATCGGGCGACAACTTCGCAAAAATGGGGATCTTGTTATCGCTATTTCGCCGGACAGTTTGAATTATTTGCGCGGAAATATCGGCCCGACAGGCAAACACTTGACCGCTGTCTTCCACATTGGGGCAAGAAATATTGACTTCAATTGCGTCGAAACCTCCTGCGACGCGGAGCTTGGCAGCAACTTTGCCAAATTCGTCAGCTGTTCTACCGGCAATGGAAACGATAGTGCGCGCTCCCCGCTGCTGTAACCAAGCAAGGTCAGTTTCCAGAAAACTTTCGACACCAGGGCCTTGTAACCCGATCGAGTTCAACATGCCACTCGGAGTTTCCGCCATGCGTGGCGTTGCTCGGCCGGATCGCGGTGCCAACATGATGCTCTTAGTGACGATGCCACCGATCGCAGTGATGTCAAAATAGTTGTCGAGTTCGCGTCCGGCCGCTGCACAACCGGAAGCTGTCAACACGGGTGACGACAACTCAAGTGAACCCAAATGGGTCCGCAGATCGAATGTTGATTCAGGTGAGGGTTTGACCGTTGAAATTATGGTTGGCGTCACGATCGCGGCCCCTCCCCACCCCAAGTACCCTCTGGGATTGTGCCAATGTCGGCCCAGCGAACCCGATCACCTCTGAAAACAGGGCCCTCGACACAGGAGCGGAGCATGCGGGTTACACCGTCTTCACCGATTACGGGTAGCACGCAGGTCATGCAAACACCAATCCCACAGGCCATGGACTCTTCGACCGAACACTGACTAAAAATCTTCCGCGTCGTGCACTCCTCGGCGACACTGGCCAACATCGGCATCGGGCCACACGCGTAAACGACATCAACTTTAGATGAATCGAGGGTATTAATTAAGCCGTCAGTCACCCTTCCGCGGATTCCTGCCGTGCCGTCTTCCGTGGCCAAAGTCAACGAGGTTGATACACGTTTGAGATCAAGACTTCCATAAAGCTTTTCCTCGGTGGATGCCCCAATAATCGAGTCAACCCGGCAACCACGTTCACGCAAAGCTTGCGCCAACATGATTAATGGCGCCGCGCCGTAACCACCACCCACAAGAACGCAGGTGACGGGTTTGGTGGGAAGCGTAAACGGTTTGCCCAATGGTCCGACCAAATTTACGGGATCGTGGCGCCGCAATTTAGTCAGCCATTGCGAACCCTTACCCACAGGGGAGACAATAAAATCAAGCGTTCCACCATACATTCCTCGAACTTGCACACCTTGAATTGCGAAAGACCTGCGAAGAACCATCGAACTTTCTTCGCCGCCCATGCCGACGGTCACGAATTGCCCAGGTCGGGCTCGCTCAGCTAACCCGGGAGCAGTTACCGACATGAGGAAGTAGTTACCTGATCGCTGCACATCAAGCACTTCACCCAGTACCTGCATCGCACCCAAAGTTGCACTCTCACTTGCACCCACGCTCATAGGACCACGCTACACGTTGTCCCAGTTCATACCTTGTACATGCTCTTGAATGGACTTCACACCTTGCTGGTCGTGCAGTAAGGAGTCGATACCCTGCACTACTGCAGCCAACCCTTGCACCATTGCGATGCATGGAACTCCACCAAGAACCGCGGCGGTGTGAATTTCATATCCATCTCTTCAAGGGCCAATGCCATACGGGGTGTTAATGACCAGGTCAATTCACCGGCGTTAATTAAATCCACCGCTGTCGGCTCTCCACCCGGGCCTACGCCCTCAAATTGCTTTCTGGTCACCCGCGCAGGTACACCATTGCGTTGCAAAATTTCGGCGGTGCCTTCCGTCGCAACAATCTCGATACCGAGGTCTGCCCGGTCAAAAAGACTGCTTCACCAAAGGCCGTCCCGCACGCACCGAACCCCTTACCAACGAGCGAATATCCGTCTGCGATTACCAATACAGCCCTAGCCACACTGCCCATCACACACTCATCTCACTTTCGAGTAACTTCGTCAATTTTTGATGACCTGCGCACGTATTAACAACCACTCCAGTTTTCTCGACGGGTCTTTCTCAGATCCGGCATAATCGTGAAAAGGCCCAATAACAGGCGCGATCGTATCGGCGATCGCCTCACCGTAGACCAATTTTCATGCATTGAGCACGCCACCTTGGACCTGATGTATGCCATTGAAAAAAACATCGGTGACTGACACCGGAAGGGTCATGCCCGCGTACGGTGTATTTCCCGACAGTGATGCGAGTTGTTCTGCAACTACCAAGCGACCTTGGTCAGGGTCGATGAGGACTAGGTGGGCTCTTTCACCAACGGCCAGCGGTCGACCGTGATTGATTGCACGACCAATTCTTGCGGGTGTACTCGACATCCGATCACTTAAGGTACGCCAATTCCAATTTGGTACATCTCTCATCGCAGATACGACCACGCCCAGTGCAGTTTCTAGTCCAAGCATTCCAAATGCCGCATTGTCCCATTCACAATCCTTGGCTTCATGTGGATGGGGAGCATGATCGGTTGCAACTATGTCGATTGTTCCGTCTACCAAGGCTTCGCGTAATGCGAGCGTATCCGCTCGAGACCTCAACGGTGGATTGACTTTGTACACCGGATCAAAACCGGCAACAAGGTCCTCGGTGAGTAACAAGTGGTGCGGGGTCACTTCGGCACTAACTCGCACTCCCATTTTCTTGGCCCATCGGATTATTGCGACGCTTCCTGCGGTTGACACATGGCAAATGTGCAGCCTCGAGTCTACGTGAAGGGCAAGAAGTACGTCGCGGGCAATGATTGCCTCTTCCGCCACCGCGGGCCACCCCGTCAAGCCGAGTATTCCCGACAGTTCACTCTCGTTCATCTGGGCACCCTGTGTCAATCGTGGGTCCTGTGCGTGTTGGGCGATAACGCCATCAAAAGTTTTTACATACTCTAAGGCTCTGCGCATGAGCAGGGGGTCAAATACGCAGTGCCCATCATCGCTGAATACGGTCACACCGGCAGCTGAGCCAGCCATGGCTCCCAACTCGGCAAGAGCCTGGCCGCGCAGCCCAATACTTACGGCTCCAACGGGGAACACATCGACTAAACCGCTCTCCCGGCCAATTCGCCACACTTGCTCGACCACGCCGGCCGTGTCGGCAACCGGTGCTGTGTTGGCCATAGCAAATACAGCCGAGAATCCACCCAGAGTCGCCGCGCGCGAACCCGATGCAATGGTTTCGGCGTCCTCTCTCCCTGGCTCGCGTAAATGAGTGTGCAGATCAACAAATGAGGGCAGACAGACCCGTCCTTTTGCCTGCACCGCGTCGAGATTTTCGGGGTCAAGCCCAATGCCAATCTCCGCGATACGCCCATTAATTATTCGAATGTCTTGTTCTTCTTCACCGTATGGCCGCGCACCCACAATCAAATATGAATTAAGCGACACTGACATTTCCCCCGATCAGTAAGTACATGCTTGCCATGCGCACTACGAGCCCATTGACCACCTGTTCTGTAATCACACTTTGCGCACTGTCTGCTACCTCAGCCGTAATTTCCACACCGCGGTTCATCGGTCCAGGATGCATCACGATCGCGTGCTCAGGCAGTTCCCTGGCTCGTTTACGGTTAAGACCAAATGTTCGGCTGTATTCAAGTTCACTCGGGAAGAAAGTTCCATTCATACGTTCCTGTTGAACCCGTAACATCATGATTGCATCCAACTCAGGCAGGTAAGCATCGAGGGAGTAGCTCACTTCACACGGCCAGTTCTCAATGCCCACAGGCAATAAGGTGGGTGGGCCGATCACTATAACTTTGGCACCGAGAATTCCCAAAAGAAAAATATTGGAACGCGCAACCCGCGAGTGTAAAACGTCGCCCACAATTCCAATTGTCAATCCGGCGAAATCTTTTGCCCCCGGGCGCAGGTGCGCTCTAAGAGTAAATGCGTCGCCGAGCGCTTGAGTTGGGTGCTCATGTTTTCCATCACCAGCATTAAGCACACTTGATTCCAGCCACCCGGCATGCGCCAACCTGTGGGCCGCTCCAGGAGAAGGATGACGCACAACAATCATGTCGGCGCCCATCGCATTTAAGGTCAGTGCCGTGTCCTTTAGACTCTCGCCTTTGGAAACACTCGACCCTTTTGCAGAAAATGTTACTACATCCGCGGAGAGTCTTTTTGCAGCTCGCTCAAATGAAATCCTAGTGCGAGTAGAGTCTTCATAGAAAAGATTCACAACAGTTCGGCCGCGCAATGTCGGCAAAATTTTGGTGCCACCATCGGTTACTTGGTTCAACTCGAGAGCCGTGTCAAGAATTCGCAGTGTGCCTGCCCGGCTCAGTTCCTGCACCGAGAGGAGGTGCTTCACAGTTGCTCCGTCGTTGATTGAATTACGATTTGATCAACCGAGTCAATTTCGCTTATCTGGACGGAAACTTTTTCATTCAACGACGTGGGCAGATTTTTCCCTACGTAATCAGGTCGAATAGGCAATTCCCGGTGTCCCCGATCAACCAGTACTGCCAGTTGAACAACCGCCGGGCGCCCATACTCATTCATTGCGTCAAGCGCCGCTCGAATGGTGCGCCCAGAAAACAGAACATCATCGACCAAAATCACCGTTTTTCCGTCAATCCCTCCAGCAGGAAGGCGCGTCTGCTCCAAGGCTTTGGACGGACGCATTTGCAGGTCGTCCCGAAAAAGGGTGACATCCAACGAACCCACCGGAATACTGATTTTTTCGATGTCACGAATATTTTTAGCCAGTCGCTCGGCAATAGGGACACCGCGGGTGGGAATGCCTATGATCACAATATTCGTGACGTCCTTCACATTTTCAACAACTTGATGGGCAAGCCTGCGCAGCATCCGGGAAATATCCTCTGGATCGGCGACCATCCGATTGTTTGTTCGGGAAGAGCCCGCGGATGCGCCCGGTGACGACTCGCTCATGTGTTCGCCCTTCCCCGCCTCACTGGACGAGTCTTAAAGGTGTGTGATTTAGATTGAAATGTGTGACCCTAAACTTATCTGATCCTTTTGATGGCGCTAGACACCACCACCGCGCCCCGCGGTTCCCATTTTGTGAACGCGCATGCCGTTAGTCGTTCCTGGCACACCAGGTGGTACTCCTGCAACAATCACCACGCGCTCCCCTGCGCTCGCTCGCCCAATATCTAATAACGCTTTATCAACCTGCGTCACCATATCGTCGGTATGGCTTACTTGTGGGACCAGAAAGGTTTCAACTCCCCACGTCAACGATAACTGGCTACGGACCCGAGGATTTGGTGTAAACGCAAGTAGGGGGGTGCGGGCTCGCCAACGTGCGATCAACCGAGCCGATCTACCGGTTTCGGTGAATGCAATTAGATGAGAGGAACCGGTTCCCTTCGCGACGTCGACCGCGGCGTGCGTAAGAGCTCGGGCAGTCGAGCCAGTCGGCGAGTCCTGCAATGCAGGAATTCGGTCGAGGGCCTCTTCTTCCAAGTGCTCAATGATCGTGGACATAGTCGACACCACATGCGAAGGTCGGGCACCAATGCTTGTCTCACCAGATAGCATGAGCGCATCTGCCCCGTCAAGGACCGCATTTGCTACGTCACTTACTTCAGCCCGCGTGGGACGACTCTCGGTAATCATCGAATCAAGCATTTGCGTTGCCACAATGACCGGTTTTCCCGCCTCGCGACACATTTGGATGGCCCTTTTTTGCACGAGTGGAACCATCTCGAGTGGAAGTTCAACCCCAAGATCCCCCCGTGCAACCATGACTCCGTCAAATGCGGCGATGATGTCTTCAAGGTTGTCTACCGCTTGTGGTTTTTCTACCTTAGCAAGGACGGGGAGTCGCACTCCCTCTTCATCCATGATTGCGTGTACGTCATGAATATCTGCCGAAGAACGCACAAATGACAGTGCGATCACGTCGGCGCCATTACCCAACCCCCAGCGCAAATCTTCGCGATCTTTTTCCGAAAGTGTGGGCACGCTCACAGCTACTCCGGGCAAATTGAACCCTTTGTTATTGGAGACAATTCCACCATCAATTACTCTGGTATACACCCGTGGGCCAACGATTTTAGTTACCTGCAATTCGATCCGGCCGTCGTCTACGAGGACCATGTCTCCCGGGTTGACGTCACCCGGTAGTCCGGTAAAGGTTGTGGAAACCATATGTGCGTCACCCGGACATTCTTCGGTCGTGACAATGAATTCCTCTCCCACCATTAGTTCAACTGGCCCTGAAGAGAATCGCCCGAGTCTGATTTTTGGTCCTTGAAGATCAACCAAAATCGCCACACTTCGCCCTGATTCTTCTGAGGCCTGCCGAACCCACTTGCAGGCGTCCACATGATCTGCATAATCTCCATGGGAGAGGTTCAATCGAGCGACATCCATGCCCGCTGTGACCAACTCCAAGATAGATTCCGCGCTTGCAGTAGCTGGGCCAAGGGTTGCAACGATTTTTGCTCTTCTCATGCCCGTATCCTACGGTAACCGATTAGACATGGGTCGTTCCGACAATAACGCTCTCCAAGAAAGATTCACACAACCAACGGTCGATCAAATGCTGAGATGGGACGGGGCAGGTTGGTCGACCCCATCAAGAATTTGTCTACTGATGCGGCAGCCGCTCGCCCTTCGGCGATCGCCCAGACAATCAATGACTGGCCGCGGCCGGCATCACCGGCAACAAACACTGCGTGCGTCCCCGAAAAGAAATCTGCGTCACGCTTAATAGTGCCCCGCGCATCGAGTTCGAGCCCCAGCTGTTCAACGTAGGGGGCGGGTTCTGGCCCGGTGAAACCCATTGCGAGCAGGACAACATCCGCCTTGAGAATTTTTTCGGTACCGGGAATAACAGCGAAACTCCCATTCGCGAACTCCACTTCGGCAAGTTCTATTCCCGAAAGCTTCTGACCGTCCTCGCTCAAGAATCTTTGGGTTGACATCGAGAAAAGTCTTTCTCCCCCCTCTTCATGTGCACTCGAAACCCGATAAATCATGGGATAGGTCGGCCACGGCGCACTTTCGCTGCGTTCAGCACCGGGATTAGGCATGATTTCAAGTTGGGTCACACTGGCCGCCCCTTGTCGGTGTGAGGTGCCCAGACAGTCAGCACCGGTATCCCCACCGCCCAGGATCACAACATGTTTCCCAGCAACGTCATAGGGGGACTTCTCTAGGTCGCCTTCCTGCACCCGATTGGCCAGGGGCAAGAACTCCATCGCTTGATAGATTCCATCAAAATCACGGCCAGGGACTTCAAGCTCTCGAGCGAGGGTTGAGCCAACACACATCACGACCGCGTCATAGCGGTGGCGTAAATCCGAACCGGTCAGATCAACCCCAATCTCGATTCCCGCGCGGAATTTAACCCCTTCGGCTTCGAGCTGGCCTAGTCGCTGATCGAGATGATGCTTTTCCATTTTGAACTCTGGAATTCCATATCGCAATAAGCCTCCAATCCGGTCCGCGCGCTCGAACACAGCTACCGTGTGCCCGGCCCGTGCTAATTGTTGAGCAGCGGCGAGCCCGGCCGGACCCGAGCCAATCACGGCGACCGTGCGACCAGAAAGACTTTCCGGTGGCGCAGGGTTGATCCAACCGGCTTGCCATGCGCGGTCAACAATGGAGACTTCCACTTGCTTAATGGTGACGGGGTCTTCATTGATGCCAAGAACGCAGGCGGACTCACACGGCGCAGGACACAGCCTTCCGGTGAACTCTGGGAAATTATTTGTTGCATGAAGACGTTCAATTGCTTGCCCCCAGTCCCGGTCAAATATCAATTCATTCCATTCGGGGATCAGATTGCCCAGCGGGCAACCGTCGTGGCAAAACGGAATGCCACAATCCATGCATCGGCCAGCCTGGAGTTCAACATCTCGGGCATCGAAGTCTTCGTAGACTTCGCGCCAATCCCGAATCCGAATATCTACCGGTCGGCGCTTGGGTAGCTCTCGGTCGGTTGTGAGAAAGCCCCGCGGATCACCCATAATAACTCCTCAACATCTTGGCCATTATTAAATCCTGCTCATGATTGCCAGCATCGGATCTTCACCGTGGCTAAGTGCATCGGCTTCGATTTCAAGGACACGTTTGTAGTCCCGCGGTATCACTTTTGTGAATCGGGTCAATGCCGCACTCCAGGCGGCAAGCAGATCGCTTCCACGACTCGACTCCGTGTGTTCGACGTGAGCTGACACCAATTTAAAGAGCTCATGTGAATCTGCCTCATCGAGTCGATTGAGCTCGACCAAGTCGTGGTTAATCAAAGTCGGGTCAAGGTCGAGCAGGTACGCAATCCCACCTGACATGCCTGCACCAAAGTTGCGACCAATTGGTCCCAACACGACCACCTTCCCACCGGTCATGTATTCACAGCCGTGATCTCCGACTCCCTCAACCACCGCGTACGCGCCAGAGTTTCTCACGCAGAAGCGCTCACCTACATGGCCTCGGAAGAACATTTCACCCGAGGTTGCGCCGTAGCCGATCACGTTTCCAGCGATTGTGTTCTCACTGGGATCAAATGGCGCAATACGGTGCGGATGGGTAATTATTCGACCGCCGGAGAGTCCCTTTCCGACATAATCATTCGCATCACCGGTCAGTCGAAGTGTGAGTCCTTGCGGAATGAAAGCACCAAAACTTTGACCCGCTGAACCGGTGAAGGAAATGTCGATGGTGCCGTCCGGTAGCCCGCCGCGCTTAGTGATCTCACTACCTAACATGGTTCCAACTGTCCGATTCACGTTTCGAATTTCCACGGCAAGCTTGGTGGGAAGCCCTGATTCTAAAGCATCGGCACTCATCCGAATGAGCTCCTGATCCAGCGCATGTTCTAAGCCATGTTCCTGATTCTTCATGTGCCGTCGATGCCCGTTCCCCTGCAGGTCAGGAACATGCAAAATCGGCTCCAAGTCGAGGCCATCCGCCTTCCAGTGCTTAATGGCTTTATTCAGATTGAGAGTTTCAATATGACCGATTGCTTCGTCGAGTGAGGTGAAACCCAATTCTGCGAGCAACTCACGCACTTCCTGGGCAATATATTCAAAGAATGTTTCAACGAACTCCGGCTTGCCAGAAAACTTTTCACGCAAGGCTGGGTTCTGGGTCGCCACCCCAACCGGACAAGTATCTAGGTGGCATACCCGCATCATGATGCAACCCATAACTACCAGTGGCGCTGTTGCAAAGCCAAATTCTTCAGCGCCCAAAAGCGCGGCGATTACCACATCCCGTCCGGTTTTTAGTTGGCCGTCTGTTTGCAAAACTACTCGGTCACGCAAACCATTGAGCAGCAATGTCTGCTGTGTTTCAGCCAAACCCAGTTCCCACGGCGCACCCGCGTGCTTCAACGATGTGAGTGGCGAAGCACCGGTGCCACCGTCATGCCCAGAAATGAGGATCACATCGGCATGCGCTTTAGCAACTCCAGCAGCGACTGTTCCCACTCCAACTTCGGCCACCAACTTCACATGAATACGTGCATCGGAGTTGGCATTCTTGAGATCATGAATTAACTGAGCTAAGTCTTCAATGGAATAGATGTCGTGATGCGGTGGCGGCGAAATAAGGGTTACCCCTGGGGTTGAGTGCCTCGTCTTTGCGATCCACGGATACACCTTGGAGCCCGGCAGCTGACCGCCCTCGCCTGGCTTTGCCCCTTGTGCCATCTTTATTTGAATATCATCACTGTTTACCAAATATTCGCTCGTGACTCCGAATCGCCCCGAAGCGACCTGCTTAATCGCCGAGCGCTTGAGGTCGCCATTACTCATGGGCACAAACCGCTCAGGATCCTCCCCACCCTCGCCCGTATTGGACCTAGCGCCCAGACGATTCATGGCGATCGCGAGGGTCTCGTGGGCTTCAGCTGAAATAGATCCATAAGACATCGCGCCAGTTGAGAACCTTTTTACGATGTTCTTAATTGACTCAACTTCATCAATGGGAATTTCCGGCCGATCGGAATTGAACTCAAAAAGTCCCCGCAGGGTCATCAAACGTTCTGATTGGTCGTTGACTCGACCGGTGTACTCGCTAAAAATATCAAACCTTTTTGACCGTGTGGCGTGCTGCAATCGAAACACCGTCTCGGGGTCAAATAGATGCGGTGACCCCTCACGACGCCATTGATACTCACCACCATCGCGCAACGTCCGATGCGACGGCGAGATTCCGGACACCGGATAGGCATCAGCGTGTCGAGCAGCGTTCTCGTCGGCAATCACCTCGATCCCCACTCCGCCTAGTTGCGAAGTAGTTCCGGTGAAGTACGCATCAATGAATTCCTGCGAAAGGCCAATCGCCTCGAAAATCTGAGCCCCACGATAGGAAGCCACCGTTGACACTCCCATTTTGGACATCACCTTGAGTAGTCCTTTGCCCAACGACTTGATCACATTGCGCATGGCTTTTTCGGGAGTGATGTCTGAAATCACATTGCGGCGCACCAAATCTTCAACAGTTTCTAAGGTGAGATATGGATTAATCGCCGCAGCACCGTAACCGATCAAAAGGGCGACATGGTGTACCTCGCGAACATCGCCCGTTTCAATGAGCAAGCTGATCATGGTGCGGTTCTTGGTGCGCACCAGGTGGTGGTGCACTGCCGCGCACAGCAGCAGCGATGGAATTGGTGCCAAACTCGCGTTACTCTCGCGATCGGAGAGAACAATAAACCTCTTTCCCTGACGAATCAAAGCATCAACTTCATTAAAGATCTCAAGGATGCGCTTCTCCAGCGCAGCTCCACCGCCGTACACGTTGTAAAGACCTTTGATTCGAGCCGCAGCGAACTCGGGCAGTTGTCCATCTGCATTAATGTGCAGAATCTTGGCAAGTTCGTCGTTATCAATGACTGGAAATGGCAGCACAACTTGACGGCAATGCCCCGGCAACGCCTCAAGTAGATTCCCCTCCGGTCCGATGATGCTGCCCAACGAAGTCACGATTTCCTCACGGATCGCATCAAGTGGTGGATTTGTCACTTGTGCAAAAAGCTGGCTAAAATAATCAAAGAGCATGCGCGGACGATCAGACAAAGCAGCGATGGGCGTGTCAGTTCCCATTGAGCCAATCGCCTCGGTACCGCTTTTCGCCATTGGCTCGATGATGAGTCGCAAATCTTCCTGGGTGTACCCAAAAGTTTGTTGGCGACGGGCCACAGAATCTCGCGTGTGCACAATGTGCTCCCGCTCAGGCAACGCCTCAAGATGGATTAACTCGTGGGTCAACCACTCTTGATATGGGTGCTCCCCAGCAAGAGATTCCTTAATCTCTTCATCTTCGATCACTCGTCCCGCTGCAGTGTCAACCAAGAACATTTTTCCTGGCTGTAATCTGCCCTTGCGGACAACGGTGCCGGGGTCAATGTCAAGCACTCCAGCTTCAGAAGCCAGCACAACAAGCCCGTCATCACACACCCAAAAACGCCCAGGCCGAAGGCCGTTACGGTCTAGCACGGCACCAATGATGGTTCCATCAGTAAAACACACATTTGCCGGACCATCCCAGGGTTCCATAATCGTTGCGTGGAATTCGTAGAAGGCGCGCCGCGACGGCGACATGTCGAGATTGTTCTCCCACGCCTCAGGAATCATCATAAGAACGGCATGGGGCAGTGAGCGACCACCAAGGTGGAAGAGCTCTAGAGCCTCATCAAATGATGCGGAGTCGCTCGCATTCGGTGAGCAGATCGGGAACAGGCGCGTCATGTCTCCAGGCAAAATATCGGAAGTCAACATGGCCTCGCGCGCGGTCATCCAGTTTCGGTTTCCTCGGACCGTATTTATTTCACCGTTATGGGCAATAAGCCGAAACGGGTGCGCAAGTGGCCACGAAGGAAATGTGTTGGTGGAAAAACGGGAGTGGACCAGAGCCAATGCGCTGTGCACTAAAGGATCCGTAAGGTCAGGGAAAAACGGAGACAATTGCCCGGTGGTCAACATCCCTTTATATAACAATGTGCGGCTTGATAGGGAGGAGAAGTACACGCCCAAATCATGTTCGGCGAGCTTGCGAAAACCGTAAACTGCCCGGTCAAGCTCAATTCCGGTTGACACATAGTCAGTGATAAACAATTGCCAGAAATCCGGTTTACATTTCTTTGCTGTTGCCCCGATCATTGAGTCATCGGTGGGTACTTGGCGCCAGCCGATAACGGTTAAGCCTTCTGAGCGAGCAAGCTCCTCTAGCGCTCCCATAGCGAGTGTCGCTTGGCCCTGATCAAAAAAAGCCGTGCCTACGGCATATCCGCCAGCTGCGGGTAGCTCAAAGTCGACATTTTGGCGCAAGAATAGGTCGGGGACCTGCAACAAGATCCCAGCCCCGTCACCACTGTCGGGTTCGCTACCGGATGCGCCTCGGTGCTCGAGATTAGTCAGTGCTTTGAGAGCTTTCACCACGATGTCGTGGCTGGGGATCCCCGTCAGAGTAGCTACAAATGCCACGCCACATGCATCATGTTCACGTGCCGGGTCGTACAAACCCTGCGCTCTCGGCTGCAGACTGATCGCCATCTTCATACTCCTTCAACGTCAAGTATTACGCGGACTGATCTCCAACGTGAAGTTGAGCGCGCGAAGCGCATAACAACACGTTGCAGATAATTCCGGGACGACGTTGGCCCGAGATCATTATTATACAGGTTCTACTTCGATTTCTTCAACTGGAGCAACCATGACTTCCCGGCCGGGGCGAATCCGACTCAAAATCACCAAATAGGTCAAAGCACCTAGACCAACCAGGATTGACGTCCACACGTTAAGCCGAATTCCTAGAATTTGATTAGCCGGATCAATTCGAAGTGCTTCGATCCACACTCGTCCTAGCGTGTAGAGAAGTACGTACAATGCAAAAACTCGCCCGTGCCCAAGGTTAAATCTTCGGTCAGCCCAAATCACCACTAGCGCAAGTGCGACCAGCCACAAGGATTCATAAAGAAACGTCGGGTGAAATGTCGCGTATTCTGCGAAGCCCTTGGGTCGATTTGCCAGTGAGATCTCCAGTCCCCACGGCAATGTCGTGGGTGACCCAAAAAGTTCCTGATTGAAATAGTTTCCCAGACGTCCAATTGCTTGGGCGAGTGCAATCCCTGGAGCGATCGCGTCCGCGATCGGAGGTAATGCAACCCCACTGCGACGAGCACCGATCCAGGCGCCTACGCCGCCGAGCATTACCGCTCCCCAAATCCCTAACCCGCCGTCCCAGATCCGAAGTGCTGCCGCGAATCCTCGACCTTGTTCGCCGAAATATATTTGCCAGTCGGAGAGGACGTGATAGAGACGACCCCCAACGATTCCAAATGGAACCGCCCAAATGGCGATGTCGGTGATAACGCCTGGCTGACCACCACGTGCCTCGTAGCGCTTATTTCCTAATACGACGGCAACGATTATCCCTAGCACGATAAACATGGCGTATGCCCGGATAGGGACCGGGCCTAACTCCCATACTCCGGTCTCAGGGCTGGGAATGTAAGTCAACATGTAGGAAGCAACCAGTCGCTAAGACTTTGACGCGACTAAGTCGGCAAGCGCCACCTGATCTGCCAACACTTCGGTGCCAACGTCTTCACCGTTGAGAAAACCAGAAGGAGTTCCACCAATTTGAGAGGTAGAAAATTCCTGGTTTGAGTTTGCCGCCCACGCTAGGTAGGTGCCGTCGGTGACGCATTGCGAGAAGGCCGCTAGATCGTCATCACTTAAATCCAACCCTGATGCAAATGACACGAGTTCCTCGTCAGTGAACCCAACGCCCTCTTCTGCTGGCTGGTTGTCATAGACCGAATTATGAAATTCGATGGTCTTTCCAGCGTCGATCGCGCAACCCCATGCACCTATGGCCCGATGCGATGAATCATTTCCTAAGTTGGCGTCAAGAAAAGCGGTAGGTCGGTAGATAAGTTGAACTAGGCCTTCTTCTGCCAGTTCCTCAATTCCTGCTCCGTTTACTTCCTCCAGTGCGCCGCAGGCCGGGCACTGAAAATCTTCCCAAATCTCAAGCACCGGCACATCGGCGCTACCGTTGCCGTAAGGCACCCCAAAGGGCATTGTCGAGTCGGCCGCCAAGACGCCTGCCGGCAAAGCTGCCTCTGGATCGGGTTGAACGATTCCACTGAGTGATCCACTTGCGTCATTCGATGGTGAATTGCTACTTGCAAAGATCGCTACCCCGATAATTGCGGCCATAATCACCACCACTGTCGTTCCACCGATAAAGCGAACCGTGCGCTCGCGACGTTTTTCACTCGCTTGTGCCACTCCCCGCGCCTCTGCAGCCCTTTCACGTCGGTTCTTTGCACCCATGGCTCTTACTCCTCTTCGCACTTTCATGGCTCATCACGCATAACTTGAAGTCTTAGAATATGCGAAGGCCCTTAGCGAGCCCGATGTACCCCACCAGCAAGTTCTCTCGCCAGCTCGCGCACCGCGGCGACACCACCAGTGTTCGCTGCTGTGACAAAGGCGGACCCGACGATTACCCCGTCCGCATATTGGGCGATCTCGGCGGCCTGGGCACCATTTGACACGCCCAGACCTACCGCGATGGGTAGGTCGGTGGACGCACGGACGCGGGCTACCAATTGCGGTGCCATATTGCTTACCCGGTCCCGCGCCCCGGTTACACCCATGGTTGACGCCGCATAGACAAATCCTTGAGTCACCTGAGCGATCCGGCTGATTCTTTCATCGGTAGAAGAGGGTGCGACCAGAAAAATAGGCGCCAGCTCTTGACTGCCCGCTGCCGCGATCCACGGTTGGCCCTCTTCAATTGTGAGATCGGGTGTGATCACCCCAGCCCCACCAGCCTGTCGGAGTTCCTGGGCAAATGCTTCAATCCCGAATTGTTCAATGGGATTCCAGTAACTCATGACGACCGGGACTACACCGTGATCGGAAACCGCCTTAACTACCGTTAACACCGATTGTGGAGTTGCGCCGTTACTCAATGCTTGGTCCACCGCCTGTTGAATCACGGGTCCGTCCATCAAAGGATCGGAATAGGGGAGCCCCACCTCGATCAGGTCAACTCCCCCGTCACACATTGCTTCCACAAGTGCAACAGATTCCCCTAAAGTGGGAAATCCAGCCGGTAGGTAGCCAATCAGCAGCGCCCGATTCTCACTTTTCGCTTCGGCAAATACCGAGCCGATTCGGCCGACGCCGGTTGGGCTCACAGGTTAACGCCCTTCGGACAGTTCAATGCTGGCCCCAAATTCACTGTGTTCCAGTTCGATTCCAAACCAACGGGCGGCTGTAGCAACGTCTTTATCTCCACGACCGCTGAGATTCAAGATGATCACCGAATCTGGACCCAGTTCCTTGCCGAGTCGAATCACACCGGCCAAGCCATGTGCGGTTTCAATCGCAGGGATGATCCCCTCCGAGCGTGAGCACAGGGCAAAAGCATCCATTGCCTCAGAATCGTTGACGCTTTCATAGATCGCTCGACCCGTGTCGTGTAGCCAAGCGTGCTCAGGTCCGACCCCTGGGTAGTCAAGGCCTGCACTGATCGAGTGCGACGGCACTGTTTGCCCCCACTCATCTTGCATAACGTAGGTGCGGGCACCGTGCAATACGCCCGGTGTCCCTGCGGCAAATCTTGCGGCATGCCGACCGGTGTCTACCCCTTCCCCGCCGGCTTCGTATCCCCGTAGTTGAACGTCGGGGTCATCAATGAAGCCGCTAAAGAGTCCCATGGCATTTGATCCGCCACCAACACATGCTGCTACCGCATCAGGCAAACGTCCCTCAACCGCAAAAATCTGCTCACGTGACTCGCGCCCGATCACCGAATGAAAGTGGCGCACCATCTCGGGAAAGGGGGCAGGGCCCGTTACCGTTCCCAACACATAATGTGTGCTGTCCACGGAGGCGACCCAGTCGCGCATTGCTTCATTGATGGCGTCCTTGAGGGTCATGCTGCCGGTGGCAACAGAAAAAACCTCCGCACCGAGGATTTTCATTCGTGCCACATTGAGTGCCTGGCGTCTGGTGTCCTCGGCACCCATATAAACGGTGCATTGTAGGCCCAAAAGTGCCGCAGCAGTTGCCGTCGCCACTCCGTGCTGACCAGCACCGGTTTCAGCAATAATGCGCGTTTTCCCCATCCGCTGGGCCAAGAGCGCTTGGCCCAATACATTATTTATTTTGTGAGACCCGGTGTGATTCAAATCTTCGCGCTTGAAATAAATCCGCGCACCTGCGCAATGCTCGCCAAATCTGCGTGCGCGAGTCAGAGGCGATGGTCGCCCCGTGTAGTCCCGCTCCAGGTCAACTAACCGGCTACTGAACTCGGGATCAGCGATCCCGGCGCGAAATGCTGCATCTAATTGATCCAGCGCGCTTATGAGAGCCTCCGGCACGAACCTACCGCCGTAGGGACCGTAGTGACCTGAAAGATGAGTCTCGAGGTCGGCTTGGGTCGTGCTCATGCCCTGCCCCGAGATCGACATGAAGGATGCGCCCCGGCGGTCACAAGTTCGTGCACCGCCTGCCGAGGGTTCCCTCCCACCACCAGTGACTCACCAACGAGAACCGCATCTGCCCCTGCATCAGCATAATTCATAAGATCATGATGGTCCCTAACTCCAGACTCGGCAATTCGGATGCAGGACGTGGGAATCTTTTCGACTACCCGGCTGAACGTGGATCGATCTACCTCAAGGGTTTTCAAATTCCGAGCATTGACCCCAATAACCGTGCCCCCAGCTCCAAGGGCACGATCAATTTCCTCCTCGTCGTGAACTTCCACGAGTGCAGTGAGTCCCAAGCTCTTAGTTCGTTCAATGAGGGAGATCAGAACCTCTTGGTCAAGAGCTGCCACAATCAATAACACCATGTCCGCTCCGTACGCCTTCGCTTCCCATAGCTGGTAACTCCCAATCACAAAGTCTTTGCGCAAAACCGGAATATCGACCGCTGCACGAACCTCGGTCAAATCAGTCAGACTTCCGCCAAAGCGACGCTCCTCGGTAAGAACGCTGATGACGTGCGCGCCACCCGCTTCGTATTCTGCAGCGAGCAACCCCGGGTGCGGGATTTGCGCGAGTACACCCTTACTTGGACTTGATCTCTTCACCTCCGCAATCACACACACATCAGGTCCACTAAGAATTGCTTGTACGTCCTGGGCCTCACGGATCTGGAGTGCGCGCTGCTTTAACTGATCAAGGGTGGTGAGCGCCATTCGCATGGCAACGTCTTCGCGAACACCGGCGATTATGTCGTCTAGGACCGTCACGCTCTTACCCTAGCCGCACCACACTACGCATCCCAATTAGGAGCCTGATTAAGAACTGGATGATGAACCGACCCATCGCTGCGGTGTTTTTCGTTGACAGAAATACTTTGCCGCTGCCCGTATTGGGGAATCTCTATCCGAAAAAATGCGCCTCCTTCAGGCGCTGCTCCCACCAAGGCAGTGCCACCCATTCGTAGGGCAAGCCGCCCCACCAAGGCCAAACCAATGCCTGTGCCGACTGGCCGCACTCCCCGGTAACGTTCGTATAGCGCACCAGGTTGAAAAGCGACTTCGTGGTCGTCTGCACTCAATCCGGGACCGGAATCCCGCACCTCGATGACCACTGAATTCGCCAATTGCTCAATGCGAATTGCCAAAGTGCTGCCACTGGGACTCAGCCTCAAGGCATTTTCGGCCAGATTGTCGACAATTTGCCGAAGCCGGATCGGGTCACCGACAAACTCGCCGTGTACCGAGATTTCACACTTGCAGTTCACCTGCAAATCTTTGCAGCGATACTCCCAGACTTGACACACCTCGTTTGCAAAATCATTCAGGTCAATGGCTACCGCAGAAATAGTAAAGTCGACTGCTCCCAGTTTGGCCAAGTCCAATAAATCGCTGACGAGCCGATCGAGTCGAGCTGACTCGGATGAAATTAATCGCGCGGCGTCAACTGCCTGATCGCCCTCAAGGATACCATCGGAGATCGCCTCGCTGTAACCCTTTACCGCGGTGAGCGGTGTGCGAAATTCATGGGAAACCGATAGCAAAAATTCTCGCTGTCTGGCTTCGGATGTTGTCAACGCCGAATCAAGGGCATTCAGTGAAGTTGAAATCTCATCAACTTCTCTGGGACCCTCAGATTCAAGCTCAACGCCTCGAAGACCTCCAGCCATCGATATCGCCGCGGCACGCGCTCGCCGAAGGGGTTTGGCCAAACGCTGAGCGGCAAAAAAACCTAACGGGATCGCAATTATTAACCCGATCACCAGTGCCACGGCCAGCCGCCAAATAATCGTTCCAGCGCTGGCCCCAGCAACCGAGATCGGCTGAATCAGAATTACTGAGCCGTCCGCGCTCAGCGGACGTCCCTCCAGCAGGTACTCGCTATCTGAAGATGAGACCCGCCCAGAAATATCTTCGCCGTTATCGAGTTGATCAACAAACGATTGAGAAAAATCAAAGGGTAAATCCTCAAGATTTGATGTGCCCCTGGGAATCAAATAAGCGGTTATAGATTCTCGCTGTAGAGTTTTAATAAGAGCCGGCCCTACTCCCGCCCCTGGCACCCGCTGGTCAATTGCATTAGCGGTGACATTAGCCAATTGCGCAAGATTTCTTGCTCCAACCTCTTGTGAACTAGAAACAACAAGTGGATAGGACACCAGCCCCGCAATCACAATCGCGATGGCCGCAACTGCGCTGGTCAACAACACCAGAAGAGTGACGATACTCCATTTACGCGTCGTCATGTGTTGGCGCTTCCCACGAATATCCAACCCCGCGAACGGTACGAATGGACGCATTCGGCCCAAGCTTTGTTCTTATTTGAGCAATATGAACATCAACTGTCCGGGTCCCCAACGCCTCCGAGTAGCCCCAGACATTTTCGAGTAATTCAGAGCGCTCAATCACCCGCCCCGGTCGGGCCATCAAATAGGCCATTAAGTCAAACTCTGTTGCGGTCAAAATTAATGAGGTTCCATTATGGGAGGCACGCCGCGTCCGAAGATTTACACTCACACCGTCAGCTTCGAGGGATTCTCCTGCATTCACCTGATAAGCAGACCTGCGCACAATCGCTTTAACTCTCGCCACGAGCTCGCGGGGGCTGAACGGTTTGGTCAAATAATCATCGGCCCCCAACTCAAGACCTAGCACCCGATCTACTTCGTCATCACGTGCAGTGCAAAACACAATCGGCGTCCAATCATTTGCCGCACGCAGCCGGCGGCAAATCTCAGTACCATCGATTTTGGGCAGACCGACATCGAGAATTATCAGATCAAAGTTTTCAATTTGTGCAGCCGAAAGTCCAGAATCTCCATCGTAGCAGGACTGCACTTCAAATCCCTCGCGCGCGAGGTATACGCCGATGAGATCCGAAATGGGCCACTCGTCTTCGACCACTAGTACTCTCATAGGGTCACCGTGGACCATTCCGGACTTACGCGCTAGCCGGCTTTTTGCCCAAACCCATTAGGGCCATGACCTTTCCCACCGCTGCACCAACAAATACCAGAGCCACTCCCGCCCAAAACAATGGCCAATTTGACAAAATGAGTGCGACTGTTCCCACAGTGAATGCCAAAGTGATGATTACAACGGCAGTCCAAGCGGCGGGTGTAGAACCATGATCCTCGTGTTGGTCATTCATGAGCGTAGTTAATCATGTGAATCAGCTGGATCTGGCGTTGCGTCAGCAGTGGGATCCACTCCAGCATCAAGTAGCTCCCACGTGTTCATTTTTGCGGGAGCAGAACGCGAGTACTTGCCACCTAGAGTTGGCCATTTCTTTGAAAAAACAGCGATCACCAAATTGGTCACAAATAGGCCAACGCTCAACGCGAGAGCAACCCTCCACAATGAATTTAGCGCGTCTGCATCCAACATGATCAGAGAATAGGTTCCCATAATGGAAATCACTGCCCCTAACGAACCAAGAATCCTTCGCCCCCACGTTCTGGTTGCTAAGACCCCAATGACCACCGCTAAAGAAACTGCCCCTACCGCGAAAACAGATGAATCCACATCTGACCCGATAAATTCCTGTGTAGCAAGTTCTCCTGGCACCGAACTCCATGTCAAGCTACCTATCCATATCAGAGCGCCGCCGAATGTTATTTGCAGAACCATCGTTACGAAGTATTTTCTGGCCGGTGACAGATCAGATTTCATTGACTAATCCTCAAGCTCTTCAGCTAATCCCACAGCTCGAATCACAGCCATGGCCTTATTTACGCACTCGGCATTTTCACTGGCCGGAATGGAGTCTGCAACGATCCCTCCGCCAGCTTGGATATGCGCAGTTCCATTCTTTAGCAACGCCGTACGAATCGCAATCGCCATGTCCATGTTACCCGCGAAGTCAAAATAACCGACACATCCGCCATAAAGTCCCCGTCGTTCAGATTCGAGTTCTTCAATGATTTGCATTGCCCGTGGCTTAGGCGCGCCTGAAAGCGTGCCCGCCGGGAATGTTGCCCGAAGGGCGGTATACGCATTTTGATTTTCTTCGAGTTCACCCGTCACTGTGGACACTAAATGCATGACATGGGAATAACGCTCAACGTGCATGAAATCAATAACATTGACGCTACCGGGGGTGCACACTCGCCCAAGATCGTTCCGGGCTAGGTCCACCAACATCAAGTGTTCGGCCCGCTCTTTTTTGTCCATGAGTAAGTCCTGGGCTAGCTCGCGATCGCGATCAGAATCGGCACTGCGACCACGCGTTCCCGCGATTGGATGCACCACTGCCTGACGATCACGAACTGTCACTAAAGCCTCCGGTGATGACCCAATAATTTCACACGCAACCCGGTTGAAATCTTGAGGATCCGGGACCCTGATCAAGTACATATAGGGGCTCGGATTTGTCGATCGCAGAATTCGATAAATACTCAATGCACTTGCCGTAGTCGGCACGCAAAACCTTTGCGAAAGCACCACTTGAAAAGCGTCCCCTCGAAGAATGTACTCCTTGATTGTGTCCACGTTCGCTAGATATGAACCCTCGCTAGACGCACGCGGAGGCAACTGCATTTGTGGATCGGACTCAGGAGTGGCGACAGCCCCACTTGGCGTGAAATGGGAAATTGACTGCTGCATCTGACCTAACCGGGCGAGCGAATCAGCGTACGCTTGATCAACTCGTTCGGGTGAATTATCGAAATTGATTGCATTAGCAATCAAAGTGACGGTGCTCGTCAGATGGTCAACTACCGCGAGATCAGATGTGAGCAAAAAACTTAGATCAGGAATATTCAGGGAATCATGTGTTGAATTACCAATTTCTTCCCAGTTGCGCACGATGTCGTAGGACAGGTATCCAACAAGTCCGCCCGTGAACGGAAAATCGCCAACGCCAGGTACAGCGGACTTTTCCGTATGCAATTGCCTCAAGGTCGCCTCAAGTACATCCAGCACCTGGCCACTGTGCGGCAACCCTTCTGGCACTCGCCCACTCCACACCGCATTTCCCGCCGACTCAGAGAGCATCGCTGCGCTATTGACCCCAATGAACGAGTAACGAGACCACTGAACACCGGCCTCGGCGGATTCAAGGAGGAACGTTCCGGCTCGGTCCCCACACATGGCGTGAAATAAACCGATTACGCTGACATGATCGATCAAGAGTGTTCGAGAAACTGCTACGACTCGCTGGTTCCGAGCGAGC
The DNA here is from genome assembly GCA_028825115.1 of Candidatus Nanopelagicales bacterium. Classification (GTDB taxonomy): domain Bacteria; phylum Actinomycetota; class Actinomycetes; order S36-B12; family S36-B12; genus UBA4592. The sequence continues at coordinate 53,320 of JAPKAV010000005.1, forward strand.
GCACGAAACTGCTCCAGATCTGGGGTGTCTGACGCCATTTGAGCTACTTATTAATCTTTTCGCCAAAAAAACATGAGTCATGCCCCGTGTGACACGCCGGACCACTTTGATCTACGCTCAATAGAAGCGTGTCTTGGTCACAATCTGCCTGAAGGGTGCGCACTGATTGACGATTTCCTGATTCCTCGCCTTTCACCCAAATCTTGTTTCTGCTACGCGAAAAATAGGTTCCCCAGCCAGAGTCGATGGTCAGATGTATCGCCTCGGCGTTCATCCAGGCCACCATGAGAACCTCTTTGCTTGTGGCATCCTGGGCCACAACGGGAACTAACCCTTGTGCATTAAAATGAATACCGGAAATAAATTCCTCCACCTGGTTCACGACACCAACTTAGTGGGAAGGCGCACAGGGATTGAATCGTGCTTCAGCGCATCTTTGACTTCTGATACCGAGACCTCGCCAAAATGGAAAATACTCGCAGCCAGGACCGCCTGTGCTCCCGCCCTGATTGCGGCCGGAAAGTCACTCGCGACACCTGCACCACCGCTAGCAATCAAGGGAACGTCGACGGCCGCGCGAACTGCCCGAATGAGTTCGAGATCAAATCCGGACTTGGTTCCATCCGCGTCCATCGAGTTCAACAATATTTCACCGACCCCGTAATCTTCAGCCGCTTTAGCCCACTGGACTGCATCGAGTCCCGTAGATTTCCGGCCACCATAGCTCGTCACCCCAAACCCACTTGGCTGATCCGACTCGCGGCGCGCATCTAGTGACAACACAATGCATTGTGAGCCGAAGCGATTGGCCGCTTCGCGCAAAAGTTCCGGACGTGCAATCCCGGCGGTGTTGATGGACACTTTATCGGCCCCGGCGCGCAAGAGCGCGTCAATATCTTCGATACTGCGAATCCCACCGCCAACAGTTACCGGGACAAACACCTGGTCCGCGCTCCGACGCACGAGTTCAAGGGTTGTTTCGCGGTCTGAACTCGAAGCCGTAATGTCAAGAAATAACAGTTCATCAATTCCGGCCGCCCCGTACCAAGATGCCAGTTCGATTGGATCTCCCGCGTCAACAACGTCAACAAAATTGACACCTTTGACGACTCTTCCGGCGTCAACATCGAGACAGGCAATCACTCGAGCGGTTAATGTCACGGCTGAGGAGGTCCCCACTGATAGGGGTCGTATCGACCTTCCACCGCGACTAGCGCCTCAGAGAGACTAAAAGCCTGCTCGTAGAGCGCCTTACCAATGATGGCGCCTTCAATTCCCTTCATTTCGGCCAACTTATGTAGATCCTCTAGCCGCGAGATTCCACCCGAAGCAATCACCCGCGCTGTAGTCGACTCCGTGACTTGCTTCAAAAGATGGAAGTTAGGCCCGTGCATCGTGCCGTCCTTGTGCACGTCGGTGAGTACGTAACGGGCACAACCGGCTGCATCAAGCCTGCCAATGGTCTCCCACAGATCGCCACCTTCGGTTGTCCAACCCCGAGCGGCCAAGGTGTGCCCTTTGACATCTAGGCCAACGGCGATTCGTTCTCCGTGCTCGGCGATCACCTGCTCGGTCCAGTCCGGATCCTCTAACGCGGCGGTTCCAAGGTTTACTCGAGTGCAACCCGTGGCAAGAGCGGCCTTCAAACTATCATCACTTCTGATTCCTCCCGAAAGTTCAACTTTGACATCTCGCCCGATTCTTTTCACAACTTGGGAAATCAATTCCGCGTTATTGCCGCTATCAAATGCCGCGTCAAGGTCCACTAAGTGAATCCACTCTGCACCTTGATCAACCCATGTCAAAGCTGCATCAAGCGGTGAACCGTACGCGGTTTCACTTCCAGCTTTCCCTTGAACTAGGCGGACAGCTTTGCCATCTTTTACATCAACAGCGGGCAGGAGGGTGAATTTCATGCCCCCACTCTAGACCAAGGTCCGGGCCCAGTTGTTGATCAGAGTTAGCCCCGCGTCACCACTCTTCTCCGGATGGAACTGCACCGCCGATAACGGTCCATTCTCGACCGCCGCGATGAAAGGGGTCCCGTATTCGCTCCAGGTGACACGCGGAGGACGCTGGTAGGCATCGGTATCGCTCAAGACCCATTCCTGGGCCGCATATGAATGCACAAAATAGAACCACTCTGACTCGACACCGGCGAACAGCATTGATTCTGCCGGAGGTGTCACACTATTCCAGCCCATGTGTGGCACGATCGGGGAAACTAGCCGATCGACCACACCTGGCCATTGCGCAAGCCCGCTGGTTCTTATTTCGTGCTCGATTCCTTGTGCAAACATGATTTGCATACCGACACAGATTCCCAGTATCGGGCGGTTAGCAATTAATCTTGCATCGACGAGTGAACCGCCACGTACTTTGTCGATTCCTTGCATGCACGCCGCGAACGCTCCCACCCCAGGAATAATCAAACCATCAGCATTGAGACATGTATCGAAATCTGAGCTCAGAATCGCCTGGGTGCCCACGTGCTCGGCCGCTCTCACCGCTGAACGCACATTGCCAAATCCGTAGTCAAGGACTGCTACGGTCGGTGTCATAGAAAACTACTTCTTTACTGCGATGCTGTCAGCGTGCCTTTAGTTGACGGCACTCCCACTACCCGCGGATCTAGCGCAACAGCGGTGCGCATCGATCGGGCAACACTTTTAAATTGCCCCTCGACTACGTGGTGGGCATTACGCCCGGAAAGCACATTGACGTGCAGGGTTATTTGCGATGTAGCCACAATCGATTCCCAGATATGGCGGGTCAACGTTGTGTCATAGGTTCCAATGAGCTCAACGAGTTCTGGTTCAGTGTGCACCAGGTAGGGGCGGCCTGACAGATCAATCGCGCTTTGCACCAAGCATTCATCCAGTGGAACGAGCGCGTCTCCGTAGCGTGTGAGTCCCGCCCGGTCGCCCAGAGCCTGATTGATTGCTTGACCAAGTGCCAAACTCGTGTCTTCAACCGTGTGATGGGCGTCCACGTGTAAGTCACCCTTGGTGTTCACCAGCAGATCGAATCCACCGTGCTTTGCAAGTTGGGCCAGCATGTGGTCAAAGAAAGGTACCCCGGTCTCAATTGTGCTGTGCCCAGTGCCATCAAGTGATAACTCCACAAGAACGATACTTTCTTTGGTCTCTCGCTCAATCCGTGCCATTCTGGTCATTTTTTTCCTCCTGCGCTCAGACTATCGCTCTCATGCTGTGAATAAATTGGTCATTCTCACTGGGCGTGCCGATGCTGACTCGGAGCCAACCCGAAGGACCCGTCTCTCGAACCAAGATTCCTTGTTCGAGTAACGACTTCCAGATCAGATGCGCATCCAAGAACTCCCCAAAGTACAAGAAATTGGCATCACTGGGGGCAACCCGCACCCCCAAGTCCGCCAAGGCACTCGCCATGTAATCACGGCCCTCCGTGATTACATGAACACGTGCAAGTGACTCTTGTGCAAATGCCAGTGCGGCGATTGCTGCCGCCTGCGAAATCGAAGAGAGGTGATAGGGCAATCGTACCAATTTGAGTGCCCGAACGATCCCTTCTCCACTCACAGCGCAATAACCGAGTCGCCCACCCGCGTAACCGAATGCTTTGCTCATGGTTCGAGACACGACCACGTTTGGATAGGTATCCAGCAGCCTCAACGCCGTTGCATTTTTCTCCCTGCGAAACTCTGCGTACGCTTCGTCAATAACCACTAAAGCCCCAACTTCCCGAGCGGCAATCACGATTTTTTCAATTTCGACGAGTTCAATTAAAGTCCCCGTTGGATTATTGGGCGAAGCAAGAATTACTAGGTTGGGCGCGTGCAATGTGATTTCCCCGATTGCTAACTCAATATCAACGGTGAAATCAGCCCGCCGAGGAATAGCCACCATTTTAGTAAACGAATCTCGGGCATACCCCGGATACATTGAGTAGGTGGGCTCAAATATCAATGCTGTTGCTTCTGGCCCACCGAACGCGCTGAACAATTGCGACATAATCTCGTTAGAACCATTTGCCGCCCATATGCGCTCAGGTGCAATTTTCATCCCGGATTCGTGATTCAGATAATCAGCTAGGACCGCCCGCAGCTCCACAGCGTCGCGATCGGGGTACCTATTTACTTCACGGGCCGCTGTGCCAACAGCCGCTGAAATCGCTGCGACCACTAACTCGCTCGGAGGATACGGGTTTTCATTTACATTAAGCCGGACCGGCACCCGGTCGACCGGCGCTCCATACGGCGATTGCCCCTGTAAGTCGGCACGAAGCGGTAACTCAAATTTGCTCATCCGCACACACTCACTTCTCGGTCCGAACCGAGATCGCTTGCCCGTGAGCAGGCAGGTCCTCAGCGCTCGACAGAGCAAGCACGTGCGGGGCCACCTCAATTAAAGCCTCTCGCGAGTATTCAATGATGTGTACTCCGCGCAGAAAGGTCTGCACCGATAAGCCCGATGAGTGCTTTGCTGAACCGGCGGTGGGCAAAACATGGTTCGAGCCAGCGCAGTAATCACCTAGAGATACGGGGGCGTACGTTCCGACAAAAATGGCACCGGCATGTGTGACTCTGCGCGCCACCTCGCGCGCATTTTGAACGTGTACTTCTAGGTGCTCGGCCGCGTAGTCATTAACGACCGCCAAACCTTGTTCAAGATCGTCTACCAAAATTATAGCGCTTTGCGTTCCACCAAGCGCCTTTTCGATGCGCTCCAAGTGCTTCGCCAGAGGCACCCGTACCGCTAGCGAAGCTTCTACCCGTTGGGCCAAGGACTCACTGTCAGTAACCAGAACAGCCGCAGCAAGTTCGTCATGTTCAGCCTGACTAATTAAATCAGCCGCAACATGCGCGGGGTCCGCAGTGTCATCCGCCAAAATCAGGATCTCCGTTGGTCCCGCCTCAGAATCAATGCCAATAACACCTTGTAACGCGCGCTTCGCGGCCGTTACGTAAACATTTCCGGGCCCGGTTACCAGGTCCACCCGCTGACACTCCCCTGTCGGGAGCGTCACGCCATAAGCCAACATTGCCACGGCTTGTGCGCCACCGACGGAATACACCTCTTCAATGCCGAGTAAGTGGCAAGCAGCCATGACCACCGGGTGCGGCCAACCCCCCCAGTCTTTTTGCGGCGGTGAGACAACAGCAATGGAACCGACTCCCGCAATCTGCGCTGGCACAACATTCATGACGACGCTGCTCGGATAAACGGCTTGGCCACCGGGCACATAAAGTCCCACGCGGTCAACCGGAATCCACCTTTCGGTGACAGTCCCGCCCACCACGACTTCGGTTTCGCTTTCGACACGGACTTGGTCTGAGTGCACGATTCTTGCTCGGCGAATTGATTCCAGCAACGCCGCCCGCACTGCCGGATCCAAATTCTCCGCCGCCTTTTTAAGTTCTGCGGCAGGAACACGAAGCGATGGGGGTGCAATGCCGTCCAGCGTGAGAGACCAGCGAGCTACCGCCTCGGCCCCGTTCTCCCGAATATCTTCCACGATTGGGGCAACTATTTTTGAGGCGTCAGCGACATTAATGGCTGCTCGAGGCACCACGTTGGTCACAGACACCCCGCCAGCGTCACTCGCCCGAAGATCGATGCGCCGAATCACGTAGATCAGTTTACCCTATATCCGTGACTTCACATATCTCGCTCTTTCCCCTGAACACCATTTTGGTACCGGGCCTGGTGCTCCCGCTGCATATTTTTGAACCAAGGTACCGATTGATGGTCCAGGAGCTTCTTGAAATCCCCGATGAAGAGCAACGTGAGTTTGGGGTCGTTGCGATTCGAGATGGCCACGATGTAACCACAATGGGGATAGACGCACTTCACCCGATCGGCATCTCGGCCGTTATGCGCGAAGTTACCCCGAGTGAAGGCGGCCGATACGACATCGTCACAACGGGTGCTCGTCGATTTACCGTCAAGGCTTTGGATACCAGTTCACCCCTTTTGAGCGCGGACGTTGAGTGGCTCCCCGAGCCCGTTCCCGTGGAGTCAGCGGAACTTTCCCTTCTTACCAAAAGCACGCTCAGTGAATTTGCCGCCTACCGAGCTGCTCTCTCGGGTGAACTCAATAGCGATGTGTCGATATTTGAAGAGCTCCCAAAAGACCCGGTGGTGGTCGGTTACCTCCTCACCGCGGCCATCTTGCTCCCAACCGATGAACGTCAGGCGCTTCTGGGCGCAGAAACAGCCGAGTCGCGGCTTGAACTAGTGCGCACGTTACTGCGGCGTGAGACCAGCCTGATCCAACATTTCGGCGCCTTGCCTGCGATTGACCTTCTGACTGATAACTTTTCGTCCAACTAGGATCAATCTACGATGAAGGCCTTGGCGATCACTCCGGCAACAATTGCCTTAGATTCGTCCGGTGTTCCATATACATTGCTTAAATTCGAGAGCGACGCCGTGACTGGTTTCGGCAAAGAAGCTGTCATTCGGATGTCGGTTGACGAGGATCAAGTCTTCAAAACTATTCTTTTCGGCGATAAGGAAATGGCCGTCGTAGCGATCGCCCCGGTTTCACGAAAAATCAGTACCAAGCGGCTCGCTTCAGCGGTTGGCGTCCGAAGCTTAGAACCGATGGACTCTGCGCTCGCCCAGAAAATGAGCGGCTACGTCTTGGGCGGAATCAGCCCATTTGGGCAAAAGAAACACCTTGCGACGGTAATTGATTCGAGTGCTGAAAACTTTGAAACCATCTATGTCAGTGGCGGTCGTCGCGGGCTCGAAATCTCCATTGCCCCTGCCGATCTCATGCACGCTCTCGACGCGCTAATGGCGCACATTCACGCTGAGTGACTTCGGCTGCGCCTGCGCTCCGACACGAAGTCGCCAAAAGCCATAATCGCAATCACCAGACTTGACCCCAATGGCCACATTAAAAGCATGGCAGGCAAAGTGACTTCAAGTGGGCCATCTAGGACCGTTGAATCGGGAAACTCGACATTTTCCAGATCAACAAAGCCCAAATTCGAACCCACCCACCACATTGCCCAAGATCCCACAGCCGAAGATGCCAAGGCCGCCACCAAACTCGCCAACAAATGCTCCCTGCGCATTGATACCAGGGCGATCGCCATAAATACGCCGGCAAGCGCGCCTACTGCCCCAAATGCAATATTGGCCGCGAAATATTCCTGGGGTTGGAATCCTTCGGGCACAACCCGACCCGGTGTCACCACCACTGACACTCTGGGGGCCAAGGACCACCACAGGACTCCGAGTGCGGCACCTGAGAGTCCGCCAGCAACCACACCGGTAATGAACACTGTTACTGCTTTGCGTGTTCGGGCCGGGGTTTTTCCCAAATCCGAATTCACTACATCAGGCATGATGAACCTAACAGCGCCTTTAAATCACCAAAGAGTGACGGGGAAGGTGTTACTCGGAATATGTCATCAAGTTTCATCACCGTGGTCGACGTCCCACCGCTGAGGTGCAACTGCACCTCGGTGGTTCCCGGGTGTTGGGCAAGAATAGTTTTCAATCGCGCAACCAGCGGTGGGACACAACGCGCGGCAGCCATGGTGAGTCGAACCGGACCTGCTGGGGCTCCGGATAGATCGGGCGCAATAACTTCAAGTGCAATTGCCCTAATTCCGTCTTCGTCGCTGCGGTCAATCTTGGTGCGAATAACCAAAATGGAGTCATCAACTAACAGCGTTCCAAAGGATGCATACGAGGCCGGGAACACCATGACTTCTAGAGTTCCCTCAAGGTCTTCAATTGTCACGATCGCCCACGCTGAACCTTTTTTTGTAGTCTTACGCACCACGCTTGTCACCAGACCGCCTAACGAAACCACCTGGCCATCAAGATGCTCATCGATCAGAACGGAGGCGATACTTCGATCTGAGAGTTGTGCGAGTGCACTTTCCATACCAAAAAGTGGGTGATCTGACACGTACAGTCCCAGCATGTCGCGTTCGTGCGCTAACAGGAGCGACTTCTCCCATTCAGTGATTCCAATAACGGGGCGCTCAATCAGTGATTCCCCGCCACCCTCCTCTAGCCCTCCAAATAGATCAAACTGGCCGATCGCCTCGGAACGCTTGATGTCAACTGCGGCGTCAATTACTTGCTCGTGCACCCCGCTCAAGCCCTTGCGGGTGTGCCCCAAACTGTCAAATGCGCCGGCTTTCACCAATGACTCAACTACCCGCCTGTTACACACTGCAATATCTACTTTCGCAATGAAGTCATGGAAGTCAGCGAATCGCCCCACTTTATTTCGAGTCGCAATAATCGACTCAACAACATTGGTTCCCACATTACGAATCGCTGTCAACCCAAAGCGAATATCACTCCCGCGCGGTGTGTAATTCGCATCAGAATCGTTTACGTCTGGGGGCAACACTTTGATCCCCATTCGTCGGCACTCGTTCAGGTAGATCGCCGAGCGTTCTTTGTCATCAGCCATCGAAGTGAGAAGCGCCGCCATGTATTCAGCAGGGTAATTAGCCTTTAAATAGGCGGTCCAATACGACACCAATCCATAACCAGCCGTATGCGCCTTATTAAACGCGTAATCAGAAAAAGGGACCAAGACTTCCCACAATTTATTGATAGCGGGTTCTGAGAATCCACGCTCGCGCATTCCCTCACTAAACGGGACGAATTCTTGCTCAAGAATTTCTTTCTTCTTCTTGCCCATTGCACGGCGCAGTAAATCCGCTTTCCCTAACGAGTATCCGGCCAGTAATTGAGCAATCGCCATCACCTGTTCCTGATAAACAATCAGACCATAGGTGTCCCCAAGAATCTCGCCCAAGGGCGCTTCAAGTTCAGGGTGAATCGGGACAACCGGCTTGCGCCCATTTTTTCGATCTGCATAATCGTTATGGGCATTTGCACCCATAGGGCCGGGTCGATACAGCGCGAGCACTGCCGAAATATCTTCGAAATTGTCCGGTGCCATGGAGCGTAAAAGCGAACGCATGGGTCCACCGTCAAGTTGGAAAACACCCAATGTGTCACCGCGGGACAGCAGCTCATAGGCAGGGCCATCGTCAAGGCCGAGTGTTTCCAGCACGACCTCGACTCCGGTATTACGCATGATATTTTCTAGGCAATCGTCAAGAACTGAGAGGTTGCGTAATCCCAAGAAATCCATTTTCAGTAGTCCGAGCGCCTCACATGCACCCATGTCAAACTGGGTAATTATTGCGCCATCTTGTTCGCGCTTCCACACCGGAATCACGTCCATGAGTGGTTCACTGCACAAAATCACGCCCGCGGCGTGCACCCCCGGCTGTCGTTTAAGACCCTCTAAGCCTTTGGCCGTGTCAACTACCGTCTTCGCCTCCGGATCACTTAAATAAAGCGCCCGGAACTCGGCCGCTTCAGAGTAACGAGAATCTTCCGGATCAAACGCACCTTTGAGCGTGATATCTTTGCCCATGAGCGACGGCGGCATGGCCTTCGTGATCCGTTCGCCTACCGAATACGGCAGACCCAGGACCCGAGCACTGTCCTTCACAGCCGCCTTCGCCTTGATCGAACCGTAAGTAACAATCTGCGCGACTCGCTCTTCACCATATTTTTCTGTTGCGTACCGGATCATGTCTGCGCGGCGACGTTCATCAAAGTCAATGTCAATATCAGGCATTGAGATTCGCTCAGGGTTAAGAAAACGCTCAAAAAGCAACCCGTGCTCAATCGGGTCAAGATCGGTAATGCCCAATGCGTATGCGATCATGGCGCCCGCTGCCGAGCCTCGGCCCGGCCCAACTCGAATCCCACTAGTTTTCGCATGCTTCACCAGATCGGCGACAACGAGGAAATACCCCGGGAATCCCATTTGTGCAATGACACCCAATTCGTATTCGGCTTGGGTCCGGACCGGATCAGGTACACCTGCTGAGTACCTGCGCGCTAGACCAATTTCGACTTCCTTTACCAACCATGACTCTTCACTCTCACCGGCTGGAATGTCAGCGCGCGGCATGAGATTCGCACCCTCACTGAACTCAACATTGCACCGTTCCGCGATAAGAAGCGTATTGTTACACGCCTCAGGGAATTCGCTCCATAGCTCTCGCATTTGCGCGGCAGACTTCAAATAGAAATCACGCGCATCAAATCTAAACCTTTTAGGGTCATCAAGAGTCGTTCTGGTTCCAATGCATAGCAACACATCATGTGTATCGGCATCGCCCTCATGGATGTAGTGCATGTCATTGGTTGCAATTAATGGCAAATCGAGCGCTTTGGCGATCTTGATCAAGTCGGGCATGAAGTTTCGCTCGATTGCTAACCCGTGATCCATGATCTCGGCAAAGAAATTTCCCGTACCGAAAATGTCACGATAGTCCGCGGCCGCCGCGAGTGCCTTCTTGTACTGACCGGCTTGTAACCAGCGATTCACTTCACCACTCGCACAACCGGTTGTCCCGATCAAGCCTTTTCCGTAGCGGTCTAAAAGTTCCCGGTCAAAGCGGGGCTTGTGGTAGTAGCCTTCGATACTGGCTAGGGATGACAAGCGAAACAGGTTATGCATCCCCTGGGTGTTCTCTGCCCAAAGGGTCATATGCGTGTAACTTTGCTTACCGCGACCAGCCCCAGGATCTTCGGGAGCTCCCTCGTCAAAACCACCGCCAAAATCAAACCGAGAACGCTCAAATCGGCCCTGGGGGGCGTAATAACCTTCCAGCCCGATTATTGGCTTTACACCGTGCGCCTTGCCCTTTTTCCAGAAGTCATATGCGCCAAAGAGGTTGCCATGGTCGGTCATGGCAATAGCGGGCATGCCTTGTTCTTTTGCCGCTAAAAAAAGCTCATCTAGCTTCGATGCGCCATCAAGCATCGAATATTCGGTGTGAACATGCAGGTGGACAAAGTCGCCACCTCTATCCGTTGCACCCACGCCATCACCCTTATCAATCTACGACTTGCCTGCCAATAATTTCCGTGAAAACCATCTGCCGGACCACTGCATAAGGGGAAGATGCAGAATTTAGCTCTCAAGCATCGCGCAAAATTCCTAGAGCACGAGTGAGGTCTTCGCTGTATTCACTTTTCAGTTCAACTTTTTCACCCGTCCGCGGGTGATCGAATCCAAGTTCAACCGCGTGTAACCACTGGCGATCTAGACCTAATCGAGCCGCTAAAACCGGATCTCCACCGTACATGGTGTCCCCGGCAATTGGATGACGCATCGCTGACATATGCACCCGAATTTGATGGGTTCTCCCGGTTTCCAGTTGCACCTGCACTAATGAAGCATGCCGAAATGCTTCCAAGGTTTCGTAGTGGGTGACGCTAGCCTTACCACCCATGGTGACTGCATACTTGTACTCGTGACCGGGATGACGCCCAATGGCAGCGTCAATTGTTCCCACAAGTGGATCCAGTAGTCCTTGGACAACCGCGTGGTAGCGCTTGCGCACCTCCCGATTCCGGAACAGATTTTTCATGCGCGAGTAAGAAATCTCGTTTTTGGCCACGGCCATGAGCCCAGAAGTCCCTGCATCAAGTCGGTGGACGATACCTTCTCGTTCTGGAGCTCCTGACGTACTAATTGTGTACCCGGCCGCAGCCAAGCCACCAATCACTGTCGGACCTTCCCAACCGCGGCTGGGGTGGGCTGCGACCCCAGGTGGCTTATCAACGACAACTAGATCCGAGTCATCGTAAATAATTTGCATCCCTGGAACTGGCTCGGCAATGATCTTAATCGTTTGCTTTGTTGGTGAAATATCTAGATCAACATCAATCTTTTGACCTTCAATCACGCGATCACTTTTGACCAATGAACGGTCAGAAGCACAGATTGCACCAGTCTCAATCAGTGCCACGGCAGCGGAGCGGCTCAGACCCAGCAGTCGGGTTAAGGCGACGTCAACCCGTTCACCGGCAAGACCTTCCGGGATTGTGAACTCACGAATCACAGGTCTGTCTCCAACTGGGAGCCAGCCACTTCTGGCTTTCCATCAAGCGGCACCCCACGAACCAACAAAATCGCCATGCCGATTCCTGAAATGACCACGGCCATATCTGCAATGTTAAAAATTGCCCAATAAGGAAGTTGGATGAAATCAACAACCGCACCCTCGAATGGGCCTGGTGAGCGAAACATGCGGTCAATCAAGTTTCCCAATGAACCACCGAGTATCCCGCCGAGAGCAAGCGCCCACCGAAGGCTTCCCAGCCGTAACGCATAACGAAAAATAACCACAACAACGGCAATTGCGATCAATGTGAACAGCCAGGTGATGCCCGTACCTATGGAAAAGGCTGCCCCCGTATTTTCGGTGTAAGTGAATTTGAGGAAACCGCCAAGCAACTCGATCGGGTCTTCACCCGACAACCTGCGTGGAAGCAAATATTGCTGTGCCCAGTATTTGGTGAGCTGATCGAGCCCAACAATCACAAGCGTGACGGCCCCGAAAATTGCAAGTTCACGACGATTTCGCCGAGACGGTTGATGGTGCGCTGTTGCATTGGGATCGGTCACTCTCACACTCTACGCGAGTGCTCACAGGTAATTTCCGAGACGCGCTTACTGGCGCTCTTCCGCCACCTTGCATGACATACAGAGTTTTGCTCGTGGGAATGCCTGCAAACGCAACTTCCCAATTCCATTGCCACAGCCGTCGCAGATACCGTAAGTCCCGTCATCAACGCGCTCAAGTGCTTGGCGCACCTGCTCTAACATTTCCCGAGCATTATTAGCAAGCGACATTTCGTGTTCCCGCTCGAATGTCTTTGTCCCGGTATCGGCTTGATCATCGCCCGCGCCATCGCCTGAGTCTAGAATCAGATCCGCGAGTCCCTGTTCGGTCGTCGCGATCTCTTCAAGTAGGCGTACTTCGTCATCATTGAGCGACTTGCGCACTTTATTCCGCTCAACTTTAGTCCACGGGCTTTCATCCTCACGCACAGTGAGAATTGGAGCTATTACCGATGCTCGAGGAGAAATTACTTTTACGATTCCGTCGGCTTTTTTTCCTCTCGCGGGCCGGGTTGTCACCGGGACTAATTTCTCGAAGACCGTCTTTACCGCTGGCACTGCCTCAACCACTACTTTTTCGGCCGCGGCTTTCTTAGGCGCAACCTTCTTAGGCGCAACCTTCTTAGGCGCAACCTTCTTAGGCG
>JAPKAV010000030.1 GCA_028825115.1 Candidatus Nanopelagicales bacterium
TCTTGTTCTTACAGTTCCCGACTACAAATATGCAGACCTCAAATCAATTGAAACCGCTCGCTGCATCATTGCGTGTGATGGATTAACTGACCCGCGCAACTTGGGAGCGATATCCAGATCCGCTGCCGCTTTTGGTGCGGAGGCAATTATGCTTCCTGAGCGACGCAGTGTGGGCGTAACCGCGACTGCATGGAAGTCATCAGCTGGTGCATTGACAAGGATTAAGGTCGCGCAGGTGACAAATTTGAGCCGCTCGCTCATTTCACTGCAAAAATCGGGCTTCATCGTGATCGGACTTGCACCCGAAGGATCAACCCCCCTGCAGGAAATAAGGGCTGACATTTGGCGGGACCCCGTTGTGATTGCGATTGGGGCTGAGGGTGCTGGTTTATCCCGACTGGTCAAGGAAAACTGCGATTGGTTGGTCAATATTCCGATGGCTAAGGGCAATGAGTCCCTTAATGCATCAGTTGCAGCATCAATCGTGTTGCAGGACATGTTTCGGGCCAGAAACTAATCGCAAACCAACGCATCGGTATCGGTGGCATGCGATATTATTGACTTATCCCGAATTTTTCCGCCGAATAGCCCCATTTTTATACTGGCACTAAACCCCCTACCGAAGTGGAGGTTTAGCCTTTGGGCCCCCTTGCGGATTCGAACCGCAGACTTCCTCATTACAAGTGAGGCACTCTGGCCAGCTGAGTTAAGGGGGCGTGCTGCCGACATAACGTACCTTATTGGTGTTGTCCCCCTCCGTGTAGCCATAACTCTTCGTCATCCTTTTGCCCCTTTTTTCGCTGGAAACTCCTTCTCCCCGGTCTGACTGAACTTGGTCAAGCATTTTCGTCCCTAACGGTTTCCATTGTTACTCGCCCACCCGCGGCATTTTGGATACAAGAAATCCCAAATAATTTCGGAACATAGTTGCGAGGCCGCCCGCTTTTGGCTCTGTACCTGCGCGTGGTGCCTCCGCGAATCGCAGTGCCGCATGGTTGGCTGCGTCCATGAATGCGAGTGGATCAGTTTCGCGGACACGTGCACTCCCATTTCCCGCAATGCTTGTGGCAGGGCTTGTCAGTCTGGCAGTGGGTTATGCAGTTCTTGAATTGGTAAATGTCGGAATCGGATTCGTGTGGGAGACCATTCCGGGCACGCGGACGCAGACTCCAGCGTGGTACGTGATTGGAGTTTTGTTAATTGCCGCTGTGCTTGTCTATGGAGTCCGTAGGTTTGTCGGGGACAGTGGGCACTCCCCCATTGGTGGGATCAAGGTCAGCGGCCTGACGCCCAAGGAGTATCTCCGAGCGATCCTGGCAATTTTTGCGTCGCTGTGGGGTGGGGTGGTGCTTGGACCGGAGGTCGCTTTGGTGGCGACGGGTTCAGTGATTGGTGGAATCGCAGCGAAGTGGACGCGAATCACCGAATCAAAGGTGGTGACAAAATTGGTCGGTGTAGGAGCACCAAGGCGGGATTCTTGCTCTCTTTGTTGAACCCATTATGAGTGGGAGCATGAAGTTGGGCAGCGCCCCCACTGCAATCGAAGCCGATCAACTCGGATGGGCGGTTTTGGTTGCGCTCATCGCAACACTGGCGGTCACAGTTGCCCGACTTGTCGCCGCTTTAATCGCCAGAGCTTCACATGCTGGCCCACATCTACCCATCTTGGTCGGCGCGGCTTTGATCATTGCTGCTGCAGCACTACTCATGCAAGCCTGGACAGGTCAATCGATTACCTATATCACTACATCTGGCGAGGATCTGATTACTGATCTTGCGACTCTCACATCAGCCTCGACGGTTGCCACCATCATTGCCTTGCAAACAATCGCCTACGCAGTATCCCTCGGCGCAGGTTTTCGCGGTGGTCCGTTTTTCCCAGCAATGTTTGTGGGTGCAGCTTCGGGACTACTCATTGCTTTAGTAATTGATGGCGGTCCGTCCGTTCCAGCTGCAATAGTTGTGGGAGTCATCGCGGCAGTTATTGCAACGGCTCCCATGAAATGGCCAATCGCAATTTCCTTGGGCGTGGTACTTGGTTTCCTCATGGGGACGTGGACCCTTGTCCCTGCGGCACTTGTCGGCGCGATCGTGGCGCGGGCCGTACCTCGGTTGGGTGACCGAATTTCCGCACGCGTTCATGACGGCTAGCACTTTTCGATTATGTGTGGTGGCGGCGAGACGGATGTTCACCCCCTGCGGTTAACTATTGTCATGCGAGCCGCCCGGTATGAACAAATGGGAACAGCACAAGACGTACTGACAATCGGTGAATGCGAGGCGCCAACTCCCGAACGGGGACAGGTGCTGGTGAAACTCACATTTTCGGGAATCAACCCAACTGACGTTAAGGCGCGCAGCGGTTCGTTCCCAAGGGTAATAGATGGATTTCAGATCCCCCACCATGATGGCGGCGGAATCATTGAATCTGTGGGAGACGGTGTTGATCCCGGCCGGGTTGGCGAGCGGGTGTGGGTAATGCTCGCGGCGGGCGGCAATCGTTATGGCACGGCGGCTCAGTACTGCGTTGTGATGAATGATTTTGCGCAGCCATTGCCGGACTCGGTCCCATTGGAACTTGGCGCAACTTTAGGTGTCCCGGCGGTCACTGCCGCTTACTGTTTATTTTCTGATGGACCAATAGCTGGTGAAACAGTCTTGGTGAGCGGGGGAGCGGGCGCTGTGGGTCGGGCAGCCGTGCAGTTAGCTAAGTGGGGAGGTGCTCGCGTCTATGCGACCGTGAGCAGCGATGAAAAAATGCAGATTGCGACCGAAGCTGGTGCGGACTTGGTTGTGAATTACCGCAAGCCTGGTGCTGTTGAACAATTGGTCGGGAATGGGATTTCTCGGATTGTTGAAGTGAATTTAGCTGAAAACCTCACACTTGATATAGCAATTTCACAACCCGGGATGAAAATCGTTTCCTACGCAGCAGATGGTGTTGATCCTGTGTTGCCAAGACGATTACTCATGAGTGCCACAATCACCATTGAGTTCATGATGCTTTACAACGCGCAAAAAGAAAAGTTTTGGGCCGCTGTGGAAAGTGTGAATCAGGCACTAAGTAATGGCGAGTTAAACATGCCCCCGGTTTCGTATTTTTCATTGGACGAAATAGTGACGGCACATGAAAAAGTTGAAGCAGGATCAAGTGAGCGAGTGTTATTGCGCGTCTAGCTCGAGAAACAATGCGGTGATTGCCCGCCACACGTCATGAAATGTGTTGTACATGGGAATCGGTGCAAGCCGGATTATGTCCGGGTTTCGAGCATCACCGAGTACGCCATGATTTTGGTACATACGTTCAATGAGTGCGAAGGGTTCAATCGGCACCCGGATCGAAAGTTGTGCGCCATGACGATTGGGGTCACTTGGCGTAATTACGTGCACCCGGTTCTGGGTGTCGAGTGCGGCAATGAGTTGGCGCATGTACTGGGTGAGTTGCAAGCGACGAGCACCAATCGCGGGCATGCCAACATCAGAAAAAAGTTCGAGGGCACTCAGGGCAGGAGCCATAATGAGGATCGACGGATTGGAGACCGCCCAAGCATCAGCAGTCTCCAGAGGGTCAACCACAGGATTCATCATAAATCGAGTTTCAGGTTTGTTCGTCCACCAACCTTCGAGCCGCGGTAGCGCGCCCGCATGATGCTTTTCATGGATGAACGCTCCGGCAACTGAACCCGGGCCCGCATTGAGGTATTTGTAGGAGCACCAGGCGGCGAAGTCAACGTGCCAATCATGCAGGTTTATGGGGATGTTTCCCGCCGCATGGGCAAGGTCCCACCCTGCGTAGGCACCAATCTCGTGGGCGGCAGCGGTGATGGCCTCGATCTCCATGAATTCACCCGAGTAGTAGTTGACGGCGCCAAACAAGATCGTGGAGATTTCTTCACCGCGCTCACGCAAGACAGTGATGACGTCTTCGGTGCGCAGACTTTCTTCACCCTTACGTGGTTTTAGTCGAATAACATCTTCGTCGGGGTCCCCGCCACGAAATGCAACGTGCGAGCGAATTGCATAGGAATCTGAGGAGAACGCATAATCTTCCATAATAATCTTTCGACGTTGATCACGTGGTTGATAAAAACTGGCAAGCAACATGTGCAAATTAATTGTCAAACTGTTCATCATGACGATTTCGTGTGGCTTAGCCCCGACGATTGCGGCGGATGTTTCTGCTAGGAGCGACGGATATGCCATCCAGGGGTGTGCCCCATGTGAATGTCCGCGGACGGCAAGTGTTGCCCACGAATTGAGTTCCTGATCGAGCGCGGCCCGGGTTGATTTTGGTTGCAAACCCAATGAGTTGCCAGCCAAGTAGGCGATGGGAATGCCTAATAAATCTGTCGGTAGCAAGTATTTATCTCGGGCAAGTGGTGGATCAAGGTTGAGATCTCGGTGAGAGGCGTATGCCTCACTGACGAACTCTGCTAGCGCATCCATCCCCTTAGTCTCTCGTAGGTTCTAGGCCAGCGCCATCGGACGTAGACTCACGCCTGTGATGACAGTTTCTCGGTTGCAGGTATCGCTGTGGATTTAGTTTTCCCTGGAGCTATCTACCCGGTTCAAGTCGAGGGCTTGCCCTGGTGGCCCCTGTTGCTGGTTGGCGTAACCCTGATCGTGCTCAATATTGTGAATAACCGGATTGCCCCACAGACGCATTACTTGCTGTGGGCTTTTGTTGGATCGGTGGTTTTGCTCGCAATTGGGCTCCTTGACGGGAGTGACTTCACCGATATGGGTTTGGGTTTCTCTTATTTACTTCCTGGTTTGGTGTGGGCGGGCGTTTCGATCGCGGCTGTCACCTTGATTTACCTGATTGGGTCCGCGTTTAAAAAGACGCGAGAAGCTTTTGCCGACCAGCGAATTGGGGCTTTGTCGGGAGGGAGGGTGCTTTTTCAATCACTGGTCGAAGTGCCGCTCGGTACGGTCTTGTTAGAGGAGATCGCTTTTCGGGCAGTTTTATTTTCGATGCTTGCCCGGCGCTTTGACCTGACGACCTCAATTGTAATTTCAGCAATTGCCTTTGGGTTGTGGCATATTTTGCCCAGCATCGGCACCCATGAGGAGAATCCAGCTTTGGGGAGTGTGATGGGTTCGGGTCGTCGCGGAAGTATCCTTGCGGTGGTTGCGAGTGTGGTCACCACCACTTTTGCTGGTGTTCTGTTCACGCTAATGAGGATTTTTTCGGGGAGTGTCATCGCCCCGATGGGCTTTCACTGGGCCACCAACGGGTTGGGTTACGCTTTCTCGTGGGTTCTCTTGCGTTTTCGAGGGCGCAACTAAGTTGAATGTGCAAGATATCCGCGAAATATGGCCCAATGTGTGGGGGTGAATGACAATCATGTCATTTGATGAATACGATAGGGATCTCGAAGAGGAGATCCGCGAAGGTTTTGGGTCGTTGGAGGAAGAATTAATGTACGAGTCCACAAGCGTTCGTTCGAATCCAGAGACTTCTGGCCCTAGGCTTTCCGAGCGCAATCAGGCGGTTCTTGGCTTTGAGCGCCAATGGTGGAAGTATTCCGGCGCCAAGGAAGCCGCTATACGTGAACTTTTCGACATGAGTGCCACGCGCTACTACCAGTTGATCAATTCGTTGATCGACACCCCAGAAGCTTTGGAATTTGACCCCATGATGGTGAAGAGGCTGCGCCGGATGCGCTCAAGTAGGCAGGCCTCCCGCAGCGCAAATCGCTCAAATATCAGCTAGTTCCTCGTGAGTTACCGGTATGTGGATTTGGAAGAAACACGCGCACGCTGCTTTAACATTTTGTTTATCAGTAAATTCGTTTTAGTCTGATGTTGTAGGCCTTTTAATTACCGTGTGGACAGGAGAATCTTCGTGCAGCATCAACCCCGTTGGTTGACTAAAGGACTTTCTGTAGTCACGCTTGTCGCCGCACTTATTGCTGCGCCACTGCTAGCTACCCCCGCTCAGGCAGCACCACGGGCGATTGTGGTGTGGGTGAGTGCCGAGTATCAAGTGGCAGCGCAGGCTCTGTTCGCAAAGGGTTACAAAAAGCGTGCAATTGATGTGCAGGCTCACGACATGTCAGCTATTACGGCTGACCTTCAAAACGCTGATCCTGCCAACGCACCCGACATCGTGTTGATTGATGGAGGTCGGGTCGGGGAACTGGCCGCCAACGCGCTCATTGCTCCCGTTGAAATTACGTCGGAAACCTCACGGAATCAATCCAAGATCGCAATCAGTACTTTCCGAGTGGCTGATTCACTCTTTGGAATGCCGATGCAGCGTCAGAACTTGGCGCTTGTCACGAACGCCGATTTGATTCCAAATGCACCCAAAACCTTCGAGAAGCTTTCCACTTTGGCTCTGAAGACGGTTGCTGTCGGTAAAGCAGATATTGCCTTCGCAGTTCCTCAGGGGATTGAGGGCGATGCCTATGCAACCTACCCGCTCTTTGCCGGCTTGGGTGGATTCGCCTTTGGAACCACTGGTTCTGGCAGCTACAACCCAAAAAAGATCGGGATTGATAACAAGAGGTTCGTGAAGAATCAAGGTCAAATAAATCGGTGGAATAAAAGCGGATTGATCAATTCAAGTGTGACCGCCGAAGAAGCACGCAACGCATTCACGAGCGGCCGCGCCCCTTTTTGGCTCGCAGGACCTGAAGAAATTACAACCCTGAGGACAATGAATTTCCGGTATCGCATCACTCAAGTGCCAGCGATTGTTAAAGGAATTTATGCGGCGCCTTTGATGAAGTCCATTGGGTTCGCAGTCACGAGTTTCGCCAAGGTGCATAAAGTGTTACCTGCGTCGCGGGACATCGTTACCAACAAGATCACAACCACCAAAGCCCAAAAAACATTTTATAAAAATTCGCCTTACGTTGGGCTGCCCGCCAATTCTCGTGCGGCAGCAGCCTCTCCGGACCGGGTGCTCCTTGCATTTGGCTCGGCGGCCCTCGGAGCATCGGCGTACCCCAATATTTCGGAGTGGGGTCAGGTTTCCCAGGCACTTTCCGGGGCGTGGCGAGACAGTACGCGTGGCGGGGATGCCATCCGATCCCGCGAGTCATTCGCCGCGGCCCGGGCCCAGGCAGTGGCCGCGCTGACGCCGGCCCCGGTTGAAACGCCGATAATTCCCTAGCGGACCGTATCGCCCGTGAAGTGGCTCATTAGCAGTTCGGGGCAATGCCGACCTCAGCCACGCGACCAGCCGGCCAAAACCCGAGCACGCGAACAGACTTAGTTGGCATTTTGAACGGATCTGGGCCCCGATGCCCCCATGGATTTGCACTCTCACCCCGAGAGTGCTAACTTTTCCGTTAGCACTCTCCCCATGAGAGTGACAACTCAGAGAACCTAATTACGGCAGTTTCCGAAAGGAATACCCTCATGGCAAAAATGATTTCATTCGACGAGGAAGCCCGTCGGGCACTTGAGCGCGGAATGAACGTGCTCGCTGACGCAGTCAAAGTGACCCTTGGCCCCAAAGGACGCAACGTTGTTTTGGAGAAGAAGTGGGGAGCCCCCACGATCACCAATGACGGTGTATCCATTGCTAAAGAAATTGATCTTGAAGATCCATATGAAAAAATCGGCGCAGAGCTGGTCAAGGAAGTCGCTAAAAAGACGGATGATGTCGCAGGCGACGGAACTACCACGGCGACCGTCCTCGCGCAGGCACTCGTCCGCGAAGGTCTACGCAACGTAGCCGCTGGCGCAAACCCCATGGGTTTGAAAAAGGGCATTGAGCGTGCAGTAGCAATCGTGAGCGATGAACTGCTCTTGATGGCAAAGGACGTGGAGACCAAGGAGCAGATCGCATCAACAGCAGCGATCTCGGCCGGCGGCGACATGGAAGTGGGCGACCTGATTGCTGAGGCAATGGATAAGGTCGGCAAAGAAGGCGTAATCACCGTTGAAGAAAGCCAAACATTCGGTCTCGAGCTGGAACTGACTGAGGGCATGCGCTTCGACAAGGGTTACATTTCCCCGTACTTCGTTACCGACACTGAGCGCATGGAAACGGTGCTCGAGGATCCCTACATCCTGATTGCAAACTCCAAGATTTCAGCAGTGAAAGACGTACTGCCGATTCTTGAAAAAGTAATGCAAAGCGGCAAGCCACTCATGATTATCGCTGAAGATGTTGAAGGCGAAGCGCTTGCAACGCTAGTTGTGAACAAGATCCGTGGCACTTTCAAGAGCGTTTCAGTTAAGGCCCCAGGCTTTGGCGATCGCCGGAAAGCAATGCTTCAGGACATCGCAATCCTCACGGGCGGCCAAGTCATCAGTGAAGAAGTTGGTCTCAAGCTCGACACCACCACTTTGGATCTCCTTGGCACTGCCCGCAAGGTCGTTGTAACCAAGGATGAGACCACCGTTATCGAAGGTGGCGGAGATGCTGACCAGATTCAGGGTCGCGTAAACCAGATTCGTGCTGAAATCGAAAAGAGTGACAGCGACTACGACCGAGAGAAGTTGCAAGAGCGTCTGGCAAAACTAGCCGGTGGCGTTGCAGTTATCAAGGTCGGCGCAGCCACCGAAGTTGAGCTCAAAGAGCGCAAGCACCGCATCGAGGACGCAGTCCGGAATGCGAAGGCTGCTGTCGAAGAGGGCATTGTGGCTGGAGGTGGAGTTGCGCTTATTCAGGCAATGAAGCTCGCGGGCAGCAAGATCGATGCATTGGGCCTCACCGAAGAGCAAGCAGTGGGTGCAAACATTGTTCGCGTTGCTGTGAGCGCGCCG
The DNA here is from genome assembly GCA_028825115.1 of Candidatus Nanopelagicales bacterium. Classification (GTDB taxonomy): domain Bacteria; phylum Actinomycetota; class Actinomycetes; order S36-B12; family S36-B12; genus UBA4592. Next base: position 8,728 of record JAPKAV010000030.1, read on the forward strand.
CTCAAGCAGATCGCTGAGAACGCTGGACTCGAAGGTGGAGTTATCGTGGAGAAGGTCCGCGAACTACCTGCAGGCCAAGGGCTCGACGCTGCAACCGGTGAATATGTCGACATGATCGCGGCTGGAATCATTGATCCTGCCAAGGTCACCAGATCAGCACTGCAGAACGCTGCGTCAATTGCAGCCCTGTTCCTCACGACCGAGGTTGTTATTGCTGACAAGCCAGAAAAGTCTGCACCAGCTATGCCAGGTGGAGACATGGGCGGTATGGGCGGCATGGACTTCTAGAGAAGCCCCAGTAAACATGGACTGCAGCAAGTCCACCTAAAACCCGGTAGGGGAGCAGCTCGGAATCCGAGCCGCTCCCCTACTTTTTACCCAAATCGTGCATTGGCCCACGTCCATTAGCTCAGTTGGTGGGAATTGATAACGAATCGTTGAATGCGGGTGGACAATTCATCCGTTACCCGCATCACCCAGAAACCTGTCGAGGCTCCAGTTGCACCCGCCTACCAATGCCCAGTACCGCAGGTTGCCAAGTGCGGAAATATACTCCACAATGACGCCGGAGTTAGCGATCAAAGTTCTCAGAAGGGGACATCTTGAAGGTCAATCAAATTGGAGCGCTTCGGCGAGATCACTTTCCAGTTTTCGAGCGCAAAACATATTTAAACTCATGTTCACAAGGAGCACTGGCCAGTGAAGTAAGAGCAGCCTACGAACTTTATCTTGATCAGCTAGAAGAGTTTGGTTCCTTGTGGGAAACGTGGGTTGGCATCCAAGAAGACGTGCGAGATCAGCTTGCCCAAGTTTTCACAACTCAGCCAGACCAAGTCGCGATCACAACTAGTGCCTCGGCAGCAGTCAATGCGATAGCGAGTTGCTTTGATTTTCGAAAAGGTCCGAGAAAAGTGCTGACAACTTCACTCGAGTTCCCTACCATCGGTCATATTTGGCATGCCCAGGAAAGGAACGGCGCCGAAGTCGTACATATTGCCGCGGATCCTGACAATCGTTTGCCTGCTGAGCGAATCGCAGCAGCGATTGATGGCAACACTGCAATCGTTTCAGTAACGCACGGCTGCTATCGAAATGGCGCCGTGAACGACATCAAGGCGATTGTTAAGGCTGCGCATGACCAAGGTGTCCCAGTTCTCATTGATGCTTATCAAACTTCTGGTGCTGTGCCAATTGACTTTGAAGAGCTCGGTGCAGATTTCATGGTGGGCGGAGTGCTGAAATACATGTTGAGCAGCCCTGGAGTTGGTTTTGCACTAGTTAACAACCAAACAGTTTCTGAGTTTGTCCCGACTACCACTGGCTGGTTTGCGGCGCGCGACATTCACTCCATGGAAATTGACAAATTTGATCCGGCGAAAGACGCGCGACGATTTGAGGCGGGAACACCCACCGTGCCTAGTTTGTATGCAGCTCAGGCTGGCCTAAAGCTCTTACTCGAGGTCGGTGTGGAAAATGCTTGGGCTGTATCAAGTCAATTACACGAGCAACTTCGTGCAGGTGTGAGTGAATTGGGTGGAATCTGTGCAACGCCAGATGGCCCGGGGGAGCATGGCGCGATGTTGGCGGTCGTATCAACAGATGAGCGCGCACTCGTAAATGCCATGGCGCAAGATGATGTTGTGGTTTCTGGCCGTGACGGAAACGTGCGTGTGAGCCCGCACTTTTACAATAACTCCGATGACATCGAGGCAGCACTGGCCTCTATGTCTAAGAATAGAATCCTGCTCGCGACTTCATAAATAATAACTCGTTGCCCAAATGGGAAGCGCTTGGCTGACCGGTAGGTTACGAATATGGAATTGCAGGGCTCATTCACGTTCTTGGCAATTGATGGTGCAGATGTGCGCCTTAAAAGCGGTGACTCAAGTTTAATTAATGTGGAGATCAAGGCCCCGGTCCGATCGGGGCAACTACATATCGTTGACTCCATTGCAACTATGAATTTGGTGTTGGCTCTGGACAAATTAAAGACCGGGAATTTTTTCACCGAAGCTGCGGCTCGAACTTTCATCGGTGGCTACAACGCCCATGACTTGGTTTTTCAGGGCTCCGGACCGCATAACGGTAATGCTTATGACGTCTCCGGGATTGCACAAGCAGGGGAACTGGACGTCGACATTTCACTCACGATTACCGCTGTTGCGAATTCTTCTCAGCCCGAAGTTGAACTCGTGGGTTCTGCTGCTTTTGGCAGGGTTCATATCCCGTTGCCCGGTATCGGTACGGTCGAAAATCTGAACATCGATATTGATGCGATGTTAACCGTTAGCGAAGTCTGATGGGGAGAGCCAAATTGCTGCGGCGTATCGGCAGAAGCCTTATTGATGATATTTCGACTCGGCCAACCACCATGACTTACCAACCTTCGAACGAGGGCGAATGAACCATCCAGTGCTAGTTGCCGGTTGACAGATTTGCGGAGTCAATAATTCGGTAGGAGTAACCCTGCTCGGCTAAGAATCGTTGCCGGTGCTGGGCATAGTCAGCATCTAAAGTGTCGCGGGTAACCACCGAATAGAAATGTGCCGTTCGACCGTCAAATTTTGGTCGCAAAATACGTCCCAGTCGCTGTGCTTCTTCTTGGCGTGACCCAAATGACCCACTGACCTGAATTGCAACCGTTGCTTCAGGGAGGTCAATGGAGAAATTTGCGACTTTGCTGACGACGAGGAGATTAATTTCACCGACTCGGAATTGTTGGTAGAGGCGTTCACGCTCCTTCACGCTAGTTGCGCCGGTGATTACTGGAGCGCCAAGGTGTGCGCCAAGTTCCGCTAACTGATCAAGGAATTGACCGATCACCAAAATTTGTTCACCTTCATGCGTGTGTACGATTTGTTCGACGATCTCAATCTTTTCGGCTGCACTAGCTGCCAGGCGGTACTTGTCTTCTTGCTCGGCAACGGCATACGCCATTCGGTCTGGCTCGGGCATGGTGACGCGAACCTCAACACAGTCTGCCGGCGCGATGTAACCCTGGTTTTCAATTTCTTTCCAAGGTGCGTCATAACGCTTTGGTCCAATGAGCGAAAAGACATCGGATTCGCGACCATCCTCGCGCACTAGCGTTGCAGTTAATCCAAGACGCCGGCGAGATTGAATATCTGCGGTGAACCTAAAGATTGGAGCGGGAAGTAAATGAACTTCATCGTAAATTATCAAACCCCAGTCGCGGGAATCAAAGACTTCTAAGTGCGTGTAGATGCCTTCGCGTTTTGTGGTCATCACTTGGTAGGTCGCAATTGTTACTGGGCGAATTTCTTTTTTCGCGCCCGAGTACTCACCGATTTCGTCGGCCGTGAGGTTGGTGCGCTTGATGAGTTCGTCTCTCCATTGACGGGCACTCACTGTGTTCGTCACCAGGATCAGCGTGGTCGCTTGCGCCCGGTACATGGCTAGCGCACCAACGAGCGTTTTCCCGGCACCGCAGGGAAGAACGACGACACCGGATCCACCATGCCAAAAACCGTCAGCCGCTTGAACTTGGTATTCACGTGCATTCCAGTCCGTTTTAAGTGAAATTGCATGGCGTTCACCGTCCACATAACCGGCGACGTCTTCGGCTGGCCAACCCAGTTTTACCAGCGCTTGTTTAAGGTGGCCTCGCTCGCTGGGGTGAACGACAACAGTGTTTTCGTCGATGCGTATTCCAAGGAGCGGGGCGACTTTCTTACTTTTGAGAACCTCTTCAAGGACGGCAACATCAATGGCCTGCAGGATCAACCCATTCGCCGGATCGGTATTGATTTGTAGGCGTCCGTAGCGAGACATGGTCTCCGCCACGTCGATTAGGAGAGCATTTGGCACCGGGTAGCGTGAGTAGCGAATTAAAGTGTCAACCACGCTCTCTGCGTCGTGGCCGGCAGCACGCGCATTCCACAAACCCAGTGGGGTGAGTCGGTAGGTGTGAATGTGCTCGGGCGCACGCTCCAGTTCAGCAAATGGAGCGATCGCTTTTCGGCAGGCGACTGAATCGGGATGGTCCACCTCCAGGAGCATGGTTTTGTCGCTTTGAACGATTAGAGGTCCGTCGGTCATATCCTGCTCTCAGATTGGTATTGGTGAACAGGCAATCTTAACGCGCTGTGACCTAAGAGGCGGCTGCCGGACTCGTCTTTGGAAAATTTGTTCGCGATTAGGCCGAATTGCTTTTTTGGCGGGACTAGTCATTTTCAGCTATTAGTTCAATCAATATCTTTTCAAGGAGTTCGGCACGGTGGGGCATTGCACTCGCTGACGCCCACTCGAAGTCTGCGTGGGCACCATCGCCCGCAGCTCCCATGCCGTCAATTGTGAGAATTCCTGCGGCGGCGGTCAGGTTTCCGTCACTGGCACCACCCACGGCGCATTCGGTGAGCTCGGGGTATCCGAGTTCGCGATTGAGGTTTTTCGCAAGAGTGAAAAGTTCGGCGCTCATGGCTGCTTCCATTGCCGGGCGGTCGATTCCGCCAATAATTTCAATTGCGACCGGCAGGGTTGAAGTGAATGCGCGGACCGCCTGGTCAATGCGTTCCTGCTCCGTTCGATTCCAGGCACGAACATCAACGTGGACTTCGGCAAGATCGGGGACCGTGTTGGTTGTTGTTCCTGACTTACTGACTGTCGGTGTAACTGAGGTTTCATGCTCTTTGCTACCCCACTGCTGGGTCGCCAAAATGAACTCGGCTGCAGCCATCAGTGAATTGACACCCCGATCCGGATCAAGACCAGCATGTGATGCGACACCATGGAAACGCATGAAGTAGTTCGATGTGCCCTTACGACGGGTCTTTAGTGCGCCATTTAGTGAAGGCTCGAGTACTATCACAGCTTTGGCATTCGTGATTGCTTGCGAGATGACTTCGCGAGATGAGTGCGACCCGGTTTCCTCGTCGGTGGTGAGCAGCATGCCAATACCACTTGCATCTGTGATCCCAGATTCCTTTATTGCAGCCCAGCCTTGAACCACGCCAGCTTTCATGTCAAAAACCCCGGGACCGGTCAGGCGATCACCGTTGATTGCGAAAGGAATTGATTCTAAAGTTCCGATTGGCCACACCGTATCGAGGTGACCCAACAGCAGGATTTCAGGGTGATGTGGGCCCCAGCGCCAGACCGGGCGACCCCCGTGCACCTCAATGCGTGACTCACCAGGCAGCCAGGCCGAACTGAGTTCCTTGGCTAAAGCGGTCACGGTATACGCAGACTCCAAATCACTTGTGGGTGATTCACATTCCACAAGTGCCTGAAGGGTTTGTAACATGACTGGAAGGCCAGATTGCTTTGCCATGGACTCTCCTTGATCATCAAGTTGGTTGCGGTGGGTACGGTTGTCAGGTGATTGAGCATATTGCCCCTGAGATTCTCGCTGAGGCAGCGATCACATGGCAAGAGGGGTGCTCCCGTGCGGGCATCGAAATTCGTTCACTCAGCCTGGCTTCAGAAATTCGCGATTCCCAGGAAATATTTGATCTTGTGTGGCCACCGCTCGGGGGCGGAACCCAGGTCACACCAAATTTGCTGCGTGCGATCACGCATTCGGGTGGGTACTGCTCAGCAGCCTATATAGATGATGAACCAGTTGCAGCAGCCCTTGCAATCGTTGGTCTACATACAACTGACTCGGGTCAAGATGTGCATTTGCATTCGCACATGGCGGGTGTCCTCGAGAAATACCGCAATCGTCGGATTGGTACTGTGATTAAGGCGCATCAACGTTGGTGGGCGATGAGCAAAGGGATTGACACGATTGTGTGGACATTTGATCCCCTCGTTGCACGTAACGCAAAACTCAATTTGGTTAATCTTGGGGTCAGTGTCCGGGGCTACGAGCCGAATTTTTATGGTGCGATGACAGATGCAATCAATGTCGGTGAGGAATCTGATCGGGTTTTTGCTTGGTGGGATCTGAGTGGTGAGCGAGCGCGTGCCGCTGCCAGAGGAGAATTGGGAGTAATCACTAAACTCGGTGCAAGTCAGAGTGTGGTGGAAGCGCCCGAGGACATTGTCGCTTTACGCAGCGCCGACCCCGATGCTGCTCGAGAGTGGCGCTACGCATTGCGTGAAGACCTAATGCGAGAGTTTTCTGCAGGGCGAGAAGTTGTCGGTGTCACCGAAAACGGTGACTACGTGTTGGATTTATTGGTTAGGTGAACTCATGGGTATTTCGTTTGTAATTCACAGCCTTGAGATTCCGTTGGTGCGCCCTTTTCGTACGAGTTTCGGTTCACAAAGTGTTCGAGACGTTGTCCTTGTTGAAGCGGTGGGAGATTGCGGAGCCAGTGGCTGGGGCGAATGCGTCACTATGGCGTGGCCGGGTTACAGCGCGGAATACACGCGCGGCGCCATTAACGTAATGCGTGAGTTTTTGATCCCCAATCTTGGACCGCTAATTGGCGCGAGCGCACTTAACTCAACGCCAGCACCTGATTCAGTTCACGCGGCCCTGTCGGTAACGCAAGGAAACCCAATGGCGAAAAGTGCAATTGAGACAGCGTTACTTGATTTGTGGCTAAAAGAGCGCAACCTTTCGTTGGGGGAGTTTCTGGGTGTTGTCCGGGATCGCGTTGATTGTGGTGTCAGCGTGGGAATCCCAAATTCACTTGAAGAATTAATCACTGAAGTGGGGCAATACGTTGACGAGGGATACCGCCGAATCAAATTGAAAGTTGAGCCCGGTTGGGATGTAGAAGCATTGCGGGCAGTTCGCAATGAGTGGCCAGAAATTCTGTTACAGGTTGATGCGAATCAGGCATATCGCAGAAGTGACGCCGAACACTTGGCAAAGTTTGACGAATTTAATTTGCTGTTGATTGAACAACCATTGCCAGAGGACGACCTCCTCGGCCACAAACTGATTTCCTCAGTACTCTCAACACCAATTTGTTTGGACGAGTCAATTTTGTCGGTGGAATCTGCCGAAGGAGCTATCGAGTTTGGCGCCACCACAATCATCAACATCAAGCCTGGGCGCGTGGGTGGTTTTCTCACTGCTCGCGACATTCATGACCTGTGCGTTGAAAAAAGTATCCCTGTGTGGTGCGGGGGAATGCTAGAAACTGGAATTGGGCGTGCTGCAAATATTGCACTAGCAGCTTTGCCTGGTTTCACGCTTCCAGGAGATACCAGTGCATCTAGTCGTTACTACAAGGAAGACGTCACGCAGCCATTTGTGCTCGACAATGGGCAACTACACGTGCCAACAGGCCCAGGCATTGGCGTTGAGCCTATTGCCGCGAATCTTGCGCAGATGTCTACTGGGAAACAGCAGATCGAAATTTAGTTGTTAATCTCGTTCATCTGAGCCGGAGCTATCCCGCTGATTCGCGAGATAGCAAATGTGCGCACATTCGCGCTGCCATGATCAAATGCCGTCATGGTTCCGTCACCCATCCGGATTGGTTCGACAATTTGAGTGCTTGTGCTGCCATCAGCTTCTGCGTAACCGATCCAGACCCCGGTGTGGTGCTCTTGGGCGCTTTTGAGAAGAGCAATCAGGGCAGAAGTATTAAGTGAAAACACTTCTTCTGGTTCGGTCGATGTCACCTCAGTAACCTCGCCCTTAAGCAAGGCGCTGGCAATACGTTGTGCCTCACGCTCGGTAATGCGACGTGAATGACGACCAAGGCGGGCGGCGGTTGCTGTCCGAGGTGCCGCCTCTGACTCGCCTAATTCGATTTCCTTTGCGTTGTCAATCAGGTACGTTAAGGGTTGTGGAATATCCCCTTTTACCCACTGCCCAAAAAATTCCGCGAAGTCCGTGGCCTTCCAGCCGGCCTGCATTCCTCGCTCGACCGTGTCCACACTAAACCGATACACGCTTGCAGCTCCCCGAGATTCAATGTCGGCAATTGCGTGAAGTTTCTCGCCGACCTCGAGTGGAAGTGGTCCCGCGGCAATGACGGTTAAGTCTCCCTGAATGAGGAATTGCGAGACTTCAATGGGGAGCCTGAGCGTTGATTCGGCAACCGGGGCGTCGTCTGTAGTAATTCCGATCCCTGCTTCGCAGAGGATTTCACCGTGGGCAATCCCGATCCATTCGGCTTCTCGCAAGGTGACCTTAGCAACTTCCTCGCGACGAGAGCCCCTGCGTCGAGGGTGAAAGTGATCGAGAGTTTTGACGAAAATCTTCCAGTGCTTTGTCGGTGGCGTATCGGTGTTTTCATTCCACCACCGGAGCGTGCACAGGGTCTGCCAGCGCATGACTCCGACAGTGGGGGACTCACCCGTGCCGGAAAGTGGCTTGTTGCCCTCACTTCCCATGAGGGGTAGGTCCAACCAAGCTTGCGCGAGTGCAACCCATTGCGATTCTTTAGATTTCTTGCGCCAGGCTTCATATTTAGTAGTCACTTCCCACTGCAAGGAAGTCGTTAAAGCTATGAGTCCGGCGTGGTACAAAACTTCAATTAGGAGACAAGCCTCATTGAGAGGTATAGCCAAAAATTCAGCTAACTGATCAACATCTTTGGTCGCGATACCACCGGATCGAAGTGCGGTAAGGGGAGTGGTTCGGAAAATGTAGAGAGCATCATGTGCCAAAGACATAAACGTGTGGGCGGCAAGACCGGATTGCATTTGCAAATCCTGTTTCGGGGTCGTTCCCGTGGACTCTGGCAGGTTGGGAACAGCAAGAGCATCTGAGTAGCCCTCGGTGAGGGTGTCTCGTACGGAAGTCACGGCACTGAGTGAGTCGGATAATCCCCACACCAGCCCCAATCTGAGCAGTACCTTTATTTGGGCATCAAGACAGGCGGCTACTTGGGGATCCACTGACTCGGCGAGCTCGGAGCTACTCATTGAGTTTTCGCGTAGAGTGAAAAGGACATGTAGTTGGGGGGCAGACAAAATGTCGAGAGTTCGGCTGACGGATGGAGTCGCGGTTGCCCGTCTCGCCAAACTGGAAATATCGGCAGGAGCAGGGTGGGCCAGGTCAGGGCGGCCCAAAAAAAGTTCCGTAAGCTCAACTTCACTTCGTCCCCGCAATGAATCTGCGAGGCTTCGTGGACGGTTAGTGCTCATACTCTCCTCGAACTTGCTGACATTGTGAGCTGCTCCGTGAGAATTGCAACCGAAGTGGTGAAGATCCCATAGAGCGCGAGGACCGAATCCAGTGCAATTACTTGCCGGGCTCGGCCAACAGTGACGCTCTCCAAGGTTTCGGGGATACTCTAGCCTACGGCCTCCTGACCTGACCACCAGATCTGGAACCGAACCTGGCCTGCGCTAGCCTAGGAAGCACTTCAGAAGGAGTGGCAATCACACATTGATTGGGCAAGAATGAGAGTGAGGGGGGAGCCGTGCCAACAGGAACAGTTAAATGGTACGACACTGAAAAGGGTTTCGGTTTTATTTCAAGCGATGAAGGCGAAGACGTCTTTGTGCACGTCTCTACGCTCCCAAATGGCGTTACTGCTTTAAAGCCAGGTACAAAACTTGATTTTGGAATTGTCGATGGACGCCGCGGAAAGCAAGCACTGACCGTCA
>JAPKAV010000031.1 GCA_028825115.1 Candidatus Nanopelagicales bacterium
CTCGAGTAGATCCTCAACAAAAGATGGGGAAAGCACAAATGACTCGTGAGTGATCATGCGCACGGTCTGCAAATCTGGGGCTGGTTGCGCCCCAGTGTCTGAGTCGGTGGCACTGGAGCAGGCAGTTAAAACGACCGCACCAGACATGATTACAGCAATAAAACGGAACATTTCCACTCCCTCGCGCTGGCATTACCCAGATCAGGTTTTGTGGGTAAGCAGTGGCTACTGCCCTCTCAGCCTGCCGATCCCGCAAGCTCCCCAAGGTGGTTAAATATTAACACGCCATCTGGTTTTCGGCGAACGGAGCGCATTGACCCTGTTTCTGTTCTAAAGTTTTGCTGTGACCATCGAGGCCAGAGAGCAGCAAAGTCCCGACTTTGATGTGGCAATTATTGGCTCAGGTTTTGGTGGCTCGGTATCGGCATTGCGGTTGAGCGAAAAGGGATATTCGGTTGCGGTATTCGAGGCAGGTCGGCGTTTCACCGAAGAGAACTATGCAAAGAATTCGTGGGATCTAAAGAATTTTCTATGGGCGCCAGAGCTTGGATTCTTTGGGATCCAAAGATTCCATCTGCTCAAAGGAGTCACCATCCTTGCTGGCGCAGGTGTGGGCGGTGGCAGTTTGGTGTATGCAAACACACTTTATGTTCCCGGCGACTCGTTTTTCCAAGATCCGCAGTGGAGTGAGATTACCGATTGGAAAGAAGAGCTCGCCCCTTTTTACGACCAAGCTCAACGCATGTTGGGTGTGACCCAAAACCCCACCACGACCCCGTCTGACCTGGTCATGAAAAAAATCGCCAAGGACATGGGGGTTGGCACGACTTTCCGGCTTACGCCCGTGGGAGTTTTTTTTGGCGAAGGTCGGGGGAAGAAGTCCCCGGATCCTTATTTCGGTGGAGTCGGTCCCCAGCGCACGGGCTGTATTGAATGCGGTGAATGCATGACTGGTTGTCGCTACAACGCGAAAAACACGTTGCCCAAAAACTACCTTGGGTTGGCTGAGGCAGCAGGCGCCACAGTTATGCCGATGTCGACCGTATACAAAGTTGAACCCATGTCACAGGATGGTTATCGGATCTCAGTGCGTAAAACCGGAACAAAGAACGAGAGCAGTTTCACCGCAAGCGAAGTCATCTTTGCCGCTGGCGCTTACAACACCCAGAAACTCTTGCACCGCATGAAAGATGATGCAGTGCTTCCCAACCTTTCACCGAGATTGGGCACGCTCTCGCGAACCAACTCTGAATCAATCTTGGGAGCCGTGTCTGACACTTTTACGACCGACTTCACCGAAGGGGTTGCCATCACTTCAAGTTTTTTCCCTGATCCGCAGACCCACGTTGAACCGGTGCGTTACGGAAAAGGTTCTAATTCAATGGGTCTATTGCAAACGATCATGACTCGACCGCAACTGGGTAAGAAACGTTGGGCGATCTGGATCAAGGAGATGCTTAAAAATCCAAAAGACGTTGCCTTGGCGCTTAACGTGAGATCCTGGAGTGAGAGAACGGTGATCTCCTTAGTCATGCAAACTGTGGACAACTCGTTAACACTCAAAGGTAAGCGGAATCGTGTTGGCCGTTGGTCACTGGGTACGGTGGCCGCAAAATCGACCCCTGCTCCCACCTACATCCCGATTGCCCAAGACGTGGTTGAGCGGGCTGCGGAGATCATTGACGGTCGACCAGGGGGAAGTGTGTTTGAATGTTTCGATGCCGCATTGACCGCGCACTTTGTGGGAGGGTGCGTTATTGGAAGTAATAGTGCAAGTGGAGTGATTGACGGGTATCACCGGGTGTTTGGGCATGCGGGTCTTCACGTGGTGGACGGTTCGGCCATCACGGCAAACCTGGGTGTAAATCCGTCATTGACCATTACGGCTCAAGCCGAACGCGCCATGGCGCTGTGGCCCAATCGGGGTGAGGCGGACATTCGTCCCACGCTGGGTTCGCAGTACGAAAAAGTGACACCGGTTGCTCCGAAGAATCCTTATGTACCAGCTCATGCTCCGGCCGCGTATCGGATTAACACCTGAATTAATGCTCCTCTCGAAGGGTCACCGATTCCTGTGAACCGGTGAGGGTGTGGATCCAAAGAATGTGTGGCATAAAAAAACTCGCAAAGTGGTCTTTGCGAGTTTTTTATGATCTGAGTGTGAACTAAGTCAGCTTTGGTGGCGGCGAAAAATTGCGTCAATTTCGTCGCGGTGCGAAGGGCTCATTGCCTGTGACCGCTGAAAACTCCACTCTTGCTGGAATGAGCGAGCTGAGCCCGAGTTGAAAATCTGGCTGAGAACTTGTCCGAATCTCTGCATCTAAATCACGTTCCTTATCGTATTACTATCCCCGGGGTGTCCGGTAAATCAATAATACGACATAGTCGTTATGTAAATGTTATTGGGGGTGAGTTTCCTTCATGAAATCCGAACTTTCCGGCTCATGCCAGAGTGTGGAGTTTGTCCCATTTGTGTCACACCAATCACCCGGAATCGATAAGTTCCGGTCTTCTTGGGGAAGGGGCAAGACAGGGATCTGGCATTGGGGTTGAAGTTTTTAATCGTGCAGATCCGCCTTCCTTTGACATCAACAACCCGGTATTGGTCCACCACCGCGGAGGTGGTCCCGGCCAAAGTGCGAAACTTGATCTTTTTCTTGGTCAGGGTAGGTGGAGCCATTTGAGTGGGCGCAGTGGTCACGGCACTGATGCTCGCCGGCAGTGCATTCCCTTCCCCTTGTGCGTTGCGGGCGCGGACGGTAAAAATGTGGTCACCGTCGGGTAGATCGGTGACCGTGCAGGTAAGCGCCGAAGCGGCACAGACGACGGCTCCGGTGGCATCGAACACCTCGTAGTTGACAACAGTGTCAGGCGAGGTTACGGGCGGCTGCCAATTCACTATAACCGAATTATTGACCGCTGATAAGGCAATATTTGTCGGTGCTGAGGGGATACTGGGATAACCGGCGGCTACTAGAGCTTGGTTCACTAGGTCGAGATAGTCAATTGCACTGAAGCCAACCATCAAGTACGCACCGGTAAAGCCGCTAACGCAGCCGCCGGCTGACCCGGAGTTCACGCCGAGGACTAAATTTTCACCGACGGCGTTAGTCGCATAAGTTGGACCGCCGCTGTCTCCGCTGCAGACACCGACGGACGCGTTTTGCTGCACGGAGAAAACTGGGCCTAGGAAATAACTTGCATCATATTGATCAATTGGAATGCCGGCTGCAACTGGAAGAACGTCGCGTCCAGCGGGGTTGTTCAGTCCGTAACCCATGATTGTTCCGGGATAAAGAGTGGATGCCCAGCGTGACATCTCTGCCGAGGTTGCCAATCGGGAATACATGCTGGGACCAAGATCTTGGTCAAGTTGAAGCACCGCAAAGTCATTTGGCTCAACCCGGCTTGATGCATTGACGTACCCACTCGGTGTCCATATGCCAATCACGTTCACGGGGCTCGCCCCCTGCGGTCCGGTATTGCTGAATTGCACGGCACGCGCTCCCGGGGGGAAGATTGCCAATCCAGGAACTCTGGCTGTGCCCCCTGCAACAGTCACGCAGTGTCCCGAGGTCAGCAGCACCCTTGGCTTCCACACCACCGCGCTGCAACTCTTGCCCCATGAGACGCCATCGAAGATCGCGACAGCAGCAACACCAGGATTCCCGGGAACCAACGTCCCACCGTAAATGCGGGGCGATACTGGAGCAGGAGAAGCGTGTGCGGTGGCCAGTACAGTCAAGGAGATAACAACGGCACCAGCCATGGCGATTAATTGCCGGGGATTTCTCATCTTTTAAATGTACGTTACTTAAAGTAGCAATGGCCGAGAGGGTCCACAAGGCAGATGGCAAAAGGTGGTACTGATGGTGGGCGAAGAGGGACTCGAACCCCCGACTTCATCCTTGTAAGGGATGCACTCTAACCAACTGAGTTACTCGCCCGGAAACCAAAAGATTACAGGAGGCCACCGCCGCGCCAGTCATCGCTCCCCGGCAGCACAAAACATTCCAGTATTTTCAGAAACGGTTCGATGCGTAGATTGGCATTGCTTAATCGGTAGGCTTAAAACAATGTTAATTATGAAATATGACGGTGTCGACTTGCGCGCAATCCCAGCATTTTTGGCCTTTATCGCATTGACGCTCGGGTTCGCTATCGCAGATCTCACTGATATTCGTTGGTTGGGCGGGATGATCATGATTTCGATCGGAGCATTCGCGGTAATTCTGATGATCCGCACTTCCGGTGTCCTACGAGCGCTGATCGGCGTCGTAATGGTTGTCGTCGGGTTCACGCTCTCGCACGCACTTGGTCCGATGCTTGGCTCCTATGGGGCCTTGATCCTGGTGGCGATCGCGTGTTCGGTTGTGGTCTATCTCCTCACCTCACGACAGGGGTTAAATCAGCGTTAGCGCTAGGTTTCATTACTCAGAAAATAGGTTTACTGGCCGTATCATCTGGGCAGCGGGAAAAACATTCGCGCGCACGCAACCGCAAGGGGTAAATCATGAAAATTGCAGTGGCCGGAATTGCTCTTGTGGGAGCGGCCTCCCTCGTTCTTGCAGGTTGTTCGAGTGACTCTTCTGTCGGTGGCACCGTGGAGTGCAATGACACGACAATCGCAGAAGCGGTGACCGGGGACCCCACTTTCGCCGATTACGTGGTCACCGACTACAAGTGCGCAGACGGCTGGGCTTATGCAGCAGCAGATCCAGGTGAAGGTCAAATGGGAGCGCCCACCATGATGATTTTTGAAGCTGAAGGCCAGTTCTGGATTCCTAAGAGTGCGGCAGAAGTCTGTGGCACCTATGGCGATGGCACATATCCCAATGATGCCATGGTTCCGGAGTCCCTCTATGACCCAGCCTGCTTGGCTGGCTAGGCAGCCCCGCTGGGTAACCTGTCAATATGGCTAATGTTTTTGATGTGTGTGATCTGCTCGAGCGACACTTCCCACCGGACACGGCGGAAGCCTGGGACAGTGTTGGCTTGATCTGCGGAGACCCCGCAGCCACGGTTTCTCGGGTACTTTTTGCGCTCGACCCCACAATTGAAGTGATCCATGAGGCAATAGAGGTCCGGGCGGATCTGGTGGTCACCCACCACCCCCTCTTCCTCACCGGGGTACATGGCGTTTCTTGCAACACATTAGGTGGGCAGGTTGTTCATGACGCGATCTCGCATGGAATCGCCCTTTTCAACGCCCACACCAATGCCGACCACGCTAACCCTGGAGTGTCCGACGCTCTTGCGCACGCACTTGGCTTAGTTGAATGCGCACCCATTGAGCCCGGTGCCACGCCACTTACCGGAGCTGGCCGCATTGGTCGGCTGCCCAAAACTTTGACGTTGGCACAATTTGCGGAACAGGTCGCCGCGTCCCTACCCAGCACCGCGGGTGGAATTCGGGTTGCGGGCGACCCCAACAAGGTAATCGACATGGTCGCCGTGTGTGGGGGATCGGGTGATTTCTTGCTTCCGTTGGCAGCCGCTCTCGCCGATGTCTACGTCACATCGGACCTGAAGTACCACCGAGTCCAAGACCACCCGCAGGGAGAATGCGCGCTGATTGACGCATCCCATTTTGCGACCGAATGGCCGTGGGTGCCGGCGGTTGCCACCTTGGTGCACAGCGAACTGGGAAGCAGTGTGAGTACATTGGTCTCCGCAGTGCGAACGGATCCGTGGACCAGACACTATTCCTCCCGCGACTGAAAACTCAAGAGCCGTCCAAGCCGCTTTATTAGGAGATTGCATTGAACATTGATCCGCAGATCCAAGTGCAACTTCTTGCCGTCCAAGGGAAAGACACTGAAGCGGCCCAACTCGAATACAAGCGGTCCACGCTCCCGGCAATTATGCAGAAAAAGGAACTCGAAACCGGTTTTGCTCGGGCTCGCGACCAGCACATTGCCTCCGAAGTAATTCTGAGTGACCTGCAACGAGAAGCACTAAAGTCTGATGGTGATGTTGATGTAGTTCGTCTGCGGATCACGAAAGATCAAGAGATGCTTGATTCCGGTGAGATCAACGACCCCAAGCAGCTTTCCAACCTCCAACATGAACTTGAGTCACTCGCCAAGCGTCAACTCGACCTTGAAGACGTCGAACTTGAAGTTATGGAACGCGTTGAGGGTGCCAAAGCGGCAGTGCAGGTGCTTGCCCAACAGAAAACTGATTTTGCACAGCAACTCGAAACTGTGAGCGCGACCCTAGATGCAGAACTAGCAACCTTGGCCGCAGACCTCGTCGACGTTCATGCCGAACGTGACCGACTCGCAGCTGACATGCCCCCTGAGTTTCTTGCGCTGTACGAAAAGATTCGTAAAGGGCATGAAGGTATGGGCGCTGCCAAATTACACCGTGGTCAATGTGAGGGTTGCCGACTCACCATTCCACCCCAAGAGCTCAATGTGATTCGCATAGCGACACTGGAGACGGTAATTCAGTGCGAAGAATGTCGCTGTATTTTGATCCGAACCGCTGATTCAGGAATTTAGTTCATGTCACGTGATCTGATCGTTGAAGCTGACGGAGGTAGTCGTGGCAATCCCGGTCCGGCAGCTTTTGGTTCACTTGTGCGCGATTCCGTTACCGGCCGGGTGCTTGTTGAAATTGCCGAGTCAGTGGGGACTGCAACAAATAATGTAGCCGAATACGGCGGGGCAATTGCGGGATTACAAGCCGCCGTCGAGATTGCCGCGGATGCATGTATTGAAGTCAGACTTGATTCCAAGTTGGTGGTTGAGCAAATGTCGGGTCGTTGGCAAATCAAACATCCGGACATGCGGGATCTCGCTAAAGTGGCGCGCGCGGTAATCCCGGCCGGCCAGGTTACATATACCTGGGTGCCACGCGAACAAAACCGCGCGGCAGATGCTCTAGTCAATGAGGCATTAGACCAGTTTGATGGAAGCACCCCAGTGCGCATTAAACGTCGGTACATTTCTGAAATGAACGGAATAGCACGCGAGGATCCCTGGGACTCTGTGCAGGAATTGCAAGCGCGCGAAACTACTGAAGACACATTGCAATCACAACCAAATGTGATGATTGGTTGGGCGGACTTAGGAACCCCTGTCACAACGCTGATAGCCCGCCATGGGGCATCGAGTTATTCACTGGATAGAAGATTCAGCGGATCTGGTGGAGTGGACGTGCCTCTTGCCCCGATCGGGATCGCTCAGGCTCAGGCACTTGCGGCCGAAGTGAAGGCTCGTGGGGTCGTGTCACACATAATTTCCTCGCCACTGCTGCGCACCCGACAGACTGCCCAGATTGTGGCCGAGTCCACGGGATTGCCAGTAACCGAGAACGCCGACTTCGCTGAGTGCTCATTTGGCGACTGGGACGGCCATACTTTGGCAAATATTCGTGAACGTTGGCCGGCAGAGCTCGACGAATGGCTGGCGAATCCAAACGTGGCACCGCCTGGCGGGGAGTCCCTTTCCCAGTGCCGGGAACGGGTAAACCGTGGTCGTACGACTGTGGTGGAGCAATTTCGGGCCCAAACAGTGCTGATTGTTTCCCATGTATCACCGACCAAACTGTTGACCTGCATCGCAATGGGTGCTCCGTTTGAGTCAATGTTTCGTATGGAGTTACCCCCATGTTCTCTCACATCACTGGCCTGGTTCCCAGATGGAAACTCCAGCATGTTGTCATTTGCGGAAGCGAGTCACTTGCGCGAACTCAGGGCTGACGGGGTCTAGTGGGGGCCGAAATCTCCACGCGCAATCCACCGAGCGGACTGTCATCGAGTGCTAATTCGCCCTGATGTGCCACAACAACCGATTTAATAATGCTCATGCCAAGCCCAAAACCACCCGAGGCTGAATCCCGGGCTTGATCTAGTCGAGTGAAGCGATCAAAAATCATTTCTCGGCTGCGAATCGGAATGCCTGGGCCACCGTCGTCGACGGTGAGAGTGAACCAGCTTTCACCGCTTTTATGGGTGTGTCTAAGGCGAACACCAACGGGCGCATCGGTCGATGTGTAACGTGAAATATTTTGAGCGAGGTTGGCCAGAAGCTGCGCCCAGCCCTCTTCAGTTCCGATCATTAATACGTCTTGCAAGTCAAGTTCAATCGGGCGTTGAGACAATTGAGCGAGATCTCCAAATGAGTCCTTGATGAGTGATGTGAGAGAGAACTCCTCGGGTGATGTGCTGGATGTTTCGGCCAAGTCAAGTGCCAACAATGAAGTGACTAATCTCTCTAGGCGCAATGACTCAGAGTTGATCCGACTCAGCGCGCGAGCTTCTAAATCACTTCTTGAGTGTGAAAGATTTCCGTCATTGGTCACGAGCAATTCAATATAGCCTCGAATTACGGTAAGGGGGGTGCGAATTTCGTGGGACGCGTCAGACACAAATGTGCGCAATCGATTTTCGGATTGTTCCAATTGCTTCATGGAAAGTGTGAGCGAATCAACCATTGAATTCATGGAGTCGCTCAGGACACCCAGCTCTGTTCCGGGGGCCCCTTCGGGCATCCGCTGATTTGTGGCACCGGCGGCTATTTCCTCGGCCGTGCGAACCATTTTATTGACCGGTTGAAACGACCGCCGTACGGTAAACCACGCAATAATTGCACCACCAAGGGTAGAGAACAGAA
This sequence comes from Candidatus Nanopelagicales bacterium, assembly GCA_028825115.1. GTDB lineage: Bacteria > Actinomycetota > Actinomycetes > S36-B12 > S36-B12 > UBA4592. Next base: position 8,622 of record JAPKAV010000031.1, read on the forward strand.
CAATTACCAAGGTGCGCCAGGCAATTGAGTTTAAGGAATTTTGGTAATCAAACAGTGACGTGAGCGCAATGACCGTTCCACCACGACGCAAACTTCGCGATGCAAGTCTGTAACTTTCAGTGGTTTCAGGATCGACGAAACTTACTATTTTCTTTGATCCAGAGGTGAGCAAGCTTTCTGGGATCGTGGGAAATGGATCTGGATCTTGAGGTAGTCCCGAAAGGCGAACTTCCGTAATAACCCCCCGAGAGTTTACCCCTGCAAATGCAACGGGACGAAGTAAGTCATCTATCCGTGCTCTTTCTTTTCTTTGCGCTGCCCGAAAATCGTTAGGCAGCCCCCGGGGACTTATGTCTACATTGGCCAGACTTGCTTTAAGAGTCGCATCTACTTGATCAAGTTGAACGGATGAAACCGTAATGTAGGTAGCAAAGCCAATAATTGTTGACGTAAAGGCGATCAGCACGGCGGTCAGCAATGTAATGCGAAAACGCAAGCTCACGATGTGCCCGCGCTCACTGTGCACTCATGCACTGGTATCCAACACCTCGAATTGTGCGCAGACTAATGGCGGTTCCAAGTTTTTTACGCAAATAGGAGACGTAGGTCTCAACAACATTACGGTCAGCAAACTTATCTGTGCCCCACAGTTCATTCAAGATTTGGTCTTTACTCAGAACCTTGTTGGGGTTTTCCAAGAAGAGTTGCAGAAGACGGAATTCAGTCGCCGAAAGATTAATTTCTTGACCTTCGATAGCTACTAAGTGCTGCTCAATATCCATTGAGAGCGTGCCGTTATTTAAACCCGAAGCCTCTGCTAGTTCGGTGGTGGATCTTTTGAGAACTGCATTAATTCTGAGTGTTAATTCTTCAATTCCGAAGGGCTTGCGAACAAAGTCGTCGGCACCTAAGTTAAAACCCTTTTTGATGTCCTCACGGTCAAGGCGCGCGGTAAGAATAATGACCGGAACATTATTTCCTGATGATCGTAATTTTTCCAAAACGGCAAATCCATCCATGACCGGCATGTTGACGTCGAGCACAATCAAGTCAATGGGATTTTCGCGAATCAAAGTCAATGCTTGCATGCCGTGGTTGGCTGTAATCGTCTTGATGGACACTAGGCTCAGGGCATCAACAATTAAATCCCGAACGCCATTTTCGTCATCTACTACTAAGACTAAAGGCGATTGCATATTTCCACTTTCTAGTCGTTACGAATCTGATATTTTAAACAATTACTCGGAAGCACCTGAGCTTTTGGTGCCACCCACAGCGCTTTTGATCTTTTGGTGCAGCGCCTTTGCTTCTTCACGAGTCATGTCACCGGACTTGATCAAGGTCCGCAGGCCACCTTTATTGGAAAGTGCGTCAGCTTGAGCTTGGGTGATCGTCCCGTTCGTGACAAGAGTCTTTAGGCGATCGACCCGGTTTTCTTGGCGGGCCGACTTGACCGTATCTCTTTTTGCCACCTTGGCTTCGATTATTGCATCTGCCTGAGCCTGGGTGATTGTTCCCTTTGCAACGAGTCCGCTCATTATGGATGCAAATGTTGAGTCTGCGTCTGGCTTGTCCGTACCTTTAATCTGCTTATGCAGCGCCTTTGCTTCTTCACGAGTCATGTCACCGGACTTGATCAAGGTCCGCAGGCCACCTTTATTGGAAAGTGCGTCAGCTTGAGCTTGGGTGATCGTCCCGTTCGTGACAAGAGTCTTTAGGCGATCGGCCCGGTTTTTTTGGCGGGCCGACTTGACTGCATCTTTGACAGTTGTAGCTTGCTCAGATGTCAAAGTGCCATCGGTGACGAGAGCTGCGACTGAGCCTTTGCCTCTGTCTTTGTCACCTTCTTTATCCGCCGTGCCAACAGCGTTACCCACGCCAGCGAGTGCGCCAACGGCGAGTGCGGCTACACCTGCGCCGGCCCCCATTCGGGTAACCCATTTCATATTTGCGCTCATTAGAGCTCCTTTGGATCGGGATGCGATTTGTGTGCATCTTGTTCTTGAGTAGCTATAGAGTCACATGCAATCTTGGGAAGACTCTGAGATGAACCTGTGGGTTCGCTGTGAACTAATTCGTAATTATCTGCAATGTAGGTATTCCGGGAGTCAACGTGTCCAAATCGGCCGTAAATCCCAATTTTGTGAAGAAATCTCCGAGTCGTTCGAACTTAGTGGGAAAGTTACCAGAAAAGAGACAGGCTGCGCGCACCAGATCGCCTTTCGTGGCTTTGTTGAAATGGGTGACCGGCTTGAGAACCCCATTGACTCTGGTGAGGACTTTCACACTCACAATGGGTTGATCCATAAGCTTGACGGGGGAGAGTTTCTCATAACTCCCAGACCGCAGGTCCAGAATCAATTCATGCTTACGTTGGGCCAGTGCTTCGAGAAGAGCAGTTTTCCAGTAAACGGCCAGAGAACCGATGGCAGGAATTACTGATCCTCCGCTGAGTCGGTACGCCGGGATCGGATCTGCCGGGGTTACAAATCCAAAGAGAGCTGAGGAGATCAGGATGCATAAGTCAGCTCGTGCCTGTGCGGGTGCATTCAAGGTGCCGTACCCCAAGTGGTCGTAAAGAACTCCCGTGTAAATCTTGATCGCGGGAGCACAATGTGCCTTCATTAATGCGGCATTAATCGCGAGTAAATTATTTTGTTTGGGGCCAAGATCGAGTGCTTTGGCGGCAAGTTCTGGCTGGATCGCGCAAAAATTTTCAAGGGCTTTTACTAAGCGCACGCGCTTTTCACTAAGTTCTGGGAATACCAATTTCGTCGAGGCGAACCTGGGTCCTTTGCTTGGCAGGGTTTTGCCCTCACTCGGTGGCAGGAGAAAGATCACGCGTAGAGCCTAATCGGAAAATCGAGCCAGCGATTCCCCCGGACCACCGACGGCGTAGCCTGTGTCAGGAACGAGTCGGTCGGATGATCGCGGCACGTAAGTGTCGAGGAAAGTCCGGACTTCATAGAGCAGGGTGGTGGGTAACACCCACCCGGAGTGATCCGCGGGAAAGTGCCACAGAGAACAGACCGCCAAGGGAAACCTTGGTAAGGGTGAAACGGTGGTGTAAGAGACCACCAGTGGTGCAGGTGACTGCATCAGCTTGGTAAACCCCACCCGAAGCAAGGTCAAAAGGGTCGGCTTGCCGGCCCAAGCAGACGGGCTGCTCGCCTCATGTTTGCTGGTAGACCGCACGAGGCTGCTGGTAACAGCAGTCCCAGATGGATGATCATCATCTGTTAACTCAGATACAGGATCCGGCTTACAGACCGGCTCGTTCCCTTCTTCATAGATGTTTTTCGCTGGACATAATTTTTTTATGCCACAAATCCCTGCCGCAGAAATGGAAATGTGTAAACGGAGTCTGGAGAGATTTATTCACAGCCATTTCACAGTCAAAGCTTAGAATGCTCTCAGTTCACTCTTCTAGCGTGCGCACGGTCAACTCGTAGAGGAGAAAACATGAAAACGAAGTCAAAAATTGTCGCTGCGGCACTGGCTAGTAGTTGTGCATTTGCCACACTCGTGGCAGGGAGTGCCCATGCAGTCACTCCTGCACGACACGATGGGGGTGGAGGCGGAGGTGGCTTCGCAGTTCGTTGCGAATTTAGCCATACGGACAACGTAGACCCGATCGTTATGCCTGGTAAGGAGATGATGAGTCACTCACACAAGTTCTTTGGTAACACAACAACGGATGAAAACTCAACGGGGGCCTCGCTTTTGGCGGGAAACTCCACGTGTGAAGATCCCAATAATCTTTCTGCCTACTGGGTCCCCGCCCTCTATCAAGATGGAATAGGAGTTGATCCACTACGCGTAAAGGTTCGCTATGGCGCACTTCGTGGGGGGGGGGGTCACCGCCTTCCCCAATGGCTTCATGGCTCTGACCGGTAAGAGCGATGACACCGCCCGGTGGGGATGCCAAGTTCGTGGCCAGCGCCCTATCTATACAAGCAGTGCAGCGAACGTACCCACTTGTACCGGTCGTGAACATCTAGTGGCTGAAATTATATTCGGCGAGTGTTGGGATGGAACTAGTCTTGACAGCGCGGATCACCGGTCGCACCGAGTAAATACTGAACGCGTGGGTATGGGTGGATCCCAATGCCCAAGCACCCAGCCAGTGCGAGTCCTTCGGGTCAGTGTTGAAGTTGAGTACCCACAGCAGGCAAGGGGTGGAAGTGGCATCACGCTCGCTAGCGGGGCCCCATCGACCTTACACGCGGATATCTTTGAGGCATGGATTGGTGATTCATTGCAGACAAAAATCAACGAATCCTCGGGTCAGCGCCAGCAAGGGCCTGGTGGGAATGATGGTCAAGCAAATGGTCAGCGCCAGCAAGGGCCTCGCGGGCACCAGGCAAATCGGCCAGCGCGCGCTACTGCGCCAACACAGCAAGACCCGCACCAGTCAACTCCGGTTACTGCCTAGCTCTTTGAATTCGTAGTTCCTTCCGGCTGAGATCAAATCCAGGGGGAGGGGACTATTCACAGCGGCACCCCGTTTAAAATTTCACCGAAAATCTGTCACTTGATTTAAATGTGGAAAGGAAACTCTTAAGGCACAATAAGGCCGTGCCTAAAATTAGCGCTCCGAGTATCGCCGAACATCGGGAAGCGCGGCGTGACGCGCTTTTGGCGGCCGCTACACAGCTCATGCTCTCGGGAACTCCGTTCACGGTCGCCCAGGTTGCATCGGAAGTCGGACTCTCTCGCCCCGCGGTGTACGAGTATTACGCGAGCGCAGCAGACCTTATTGCTGATGTCCTGGTTGGCGAAATGGCTCTCTGGGTAAATAAAATATCACCGATGGTGGAAGCGGAAAGTGAGCCACTTGCCCGAATCGAAACGTGGGTGCGTGGCGTCCTGGGATATGTGAAAGATGGACGCCATGTTCTGGTGAAATCCGCCGGGTCTGTCGAATTACCAGAGGCCCGCAGGGTGCAGGTAACTTCTATGCACCATGAACTAGTAGCACCACTTGTCCAGGCGCTTACCGAACTAGAAGTTCCCGACGTTCGTCAGTACTCGGCTTTTTGTTGGGGAGTTCTCAACAGTGCAATTACTCGAGCCGAATCACAAGGTTTTGATGCGGTCGCCGAAGGCAATGCCGTCATGGCATTTATCACTTCTGGTGTGGGTAAATAGTGATAACGGGGGTGCAGCCCATTTGCGCTGCACCTCCGTTATCAGTGCGTCCGATTAAGCCAACTTGAAACTGCGGGTTCTCGGATAGCTTAAGCCGGGTAATACATGAAGAAGACTTCGACTCAACACTGGGAACGAACGAACGCACCTCGATGAATGATGGGAACGTCGGTGTTAAGCGGTAAATTTAACGCGTGAACATGGATGACCCACGAGCATCTGGCTACCTGGACTTAGTCAGGGAAGTACTCGCACCGTGACTTGCAGCCGCACACTCCTTGTCTAACAGGCGGGTTCATAAGTAGAGAGTCCCCCGTCGGGGCAGGTCGTGTTCGACCACGTGACGCCGGTCAGGGTCGCGCCGGTCAGGGTCGCGCCTTCCAGGGCCACGTTGGTCAAGTCCACGCCGGTCAGGTTCGCGAAACTTAAGTCTGGAATGTACAAACCAGGCTTCAAGACCCCGGTGAGATCTACATTGGCAAGATTCACTCCTTCGCCAAATACGTATCCGCCATAAACCGTCATGTTCCCACCCTCTTGCGTCGGATCTTCATTGAAGATGACCCCACCAGAGGTAACTCCGACAAGAGTGGTGTCGTTGAAATTAGCCAACGTCAAGTTAGCATTCGCAAAGTTCACATTTGTGAAATCAACACCAACGACGTTGGCGCCGGTGAGGTCTGCCCCAGAAAGGTTCACGTTAGTGAGGTCCGCGCCAGTTAGGTCCGCGTTAGTGAGATTCGCATCGACTAAAATCGCGTTATAAAGGCTGGCGCCGGTCAAGTTCACACCGGTCAGGTTCGCGCCAGTTAAGTCCGCGCCCTTCAGATTCGCATTCACGCATTTAGTCTTCGCCTTAATCACGCAACCATTAATGGTTTTCGCTGACACCGGACTCACCCCAGCACCGGCCACAAGAAGTGAAGCAACAGCACACACGGCAACAAAAAGACCTACTACAGAGATTAATAAACAAGACAGTAACACAGGAAATCTTTACAGATCTGTGATTACTTGGGGACTTTCATGGCGCAAACCCAACAGCAACAATCGAGGAGGCTTTCTCACCTAAATGTACGCAAAATGTACCCATATCCGCGAAACACAGGCCCAAAATATGGAACCGCCTTGGGCCGCGCGTCTCATTTGACGACTGTTGTGTCCGACCATCAAAACCATTAGAACCCCACGATCGGGAGTCTGTGATGGTAGTGGTGATCTAGTCCAACACTCCGCAGGCTCTCGTACGTGGTAAGACTTCGGCGCGACAGTCAACGGATGGATTCGCACTCGTTACGGTTTGTGGGTTGGGATTGGTTCCATAGAAGTCGCCGTCACTTTGATCGTTGCACTAACGATGGCCCTATCCGCAGCCGTGGACTGGACCGCCTCAGAGATCTACAAGCCGGAGCTGATGTGGCGGAATTATCAGACAAAAATCAGTTCGGCTTGGTCAACAGATACGCGCGGTCATGATTTTGCAATCTGTACGTCGAGCTAGTCGTTGCTAGTGTCATTAACGTCCTGCAGATGCTTCGAGACCTTTAGCGCGATGCGACCCAGTTCGGCAAATTCATTTGGAGTGAGCAGATCAACCAGATGGGAGCGGACACTTTCCACGTGATCTGCTGCTGCTGCATTTAGTTTTTTCCAGCCCAGGTCCGTGAGTACCGCCCAGTAGCCCCGGCCGTCAGCTTCGCAGGCTTGGCGCGTGATGAAGCCGCTCTTTTCGAGGCGGTCGCAGGCGTGTGAGAGTCGGCTGCGTGAGGCAAGTGTCTGCTCAGCAAGATGACTCATGCGCATTTGAGCCTCCGGTGCTTCAGATAGCTTGACCAGAATCTCAAAATCAGGTAGCGACAATCCGTGGTTCTTGGTGAGCTCGCGGCTGAATCGATCGGGGAGCCATCGCATCACGTCGAGCAAAGCGCGCCAGGAGACCTGTTCGACGTCGCTGAGCCAGCGGGTCATTTTGCCAGCTCCCACGCGCGCGCTCCACCGAGGAGCCCTGCGGTATTGGGGACGATCTCACAGCCGTCAATCAAGTCTTCTGGACGTAAGTGCTTTGAGTTGCCACCCCCCACATAAATTTTGTCAGGGATTATTTTGGCGTCAAAGTCGGTCAGTGCTTTAGTCACTAGTAGCCGCCAACGTTTATTGCCAACTTCCCTGCGTTGCGCATCTCCAACAGCAATGTCCACGCTGTCACCCCCAAACTCGCCTTGCGATAGTTCCAGGTGGGGGAGCAGGCGACCTTCGAGGAAGAGGCCGGTCCCTACACCTGTTCCGAGAGTGATGACAAGCTCCACGCCTTCACCCGTGACTACCGCGCACCCCTGCATGTCGGCATCGTTAATCAACAAGGCTGGGACGCCCAACATTTCGCTGATGCCGTGCTGGAGCCGATACCCGTCCCAGCGTGCATAGAGCTCCGGGTCGCGAGCCCCGCTCTTAACTGCTCGAGCAAAGGGAACGACACGCAAAGTACGGCCGTCGCGGACCATGGAAGGAAAGCCCATTGACACTCGGTCGAATGGGGGTTGTTCGGCAACAAGTTCTCGAACCGTTTCCAGAAAGAGTTCGGGCGGACATGGGTAGGGGGTTTCGACTCGGCTCCGCTCGGAGATCGGCTCGCCATGGTCGTTGAGGACCAGCGCTTTGATGCCGGTACCGCCAACATCAATTGAAAGCGTACAAGTCATTTGGTCTCAGTCTGGAGGGTAGCGTCTGCAAGAGTGAGAATTTCGGCACCATCTTCGCGAACCACCAGTGTGTGCTCGAACTGTGCGGTCCAACTCTTGTCTTGTGTGGTCGCGGTCCAGTTGTCGTCCCACATGTCAAATGCGATCGTTCCTAATGTGAGCATGGGCTCAATGGTGAAGGTCATGCCAACGAGCATTTCTTGATCCGCAAGGGGGTCATCAAAATGCGGGATAACTAGCCCACTGTGGAATGAAGTGCTGATGCCATGTCCCGTGAAGTCGCGCACAACTCCGTAATTGAACCGCTTTGCATAGCTTTCAATAACACGTCCAATTACGTTGACCGGCCGTCCAGGTCGAACCGATGCGATCGCTCGCATTGTGGCTTCTTTGGTCCGCTCAACGAGAAGCCGGGCTTCCGTATCTACGTCTCCACACAGGAACGTGGCATTGGTGTCACCATGCACCCCGCCAATAAAAGCCGTGATGTCAATATTGCAAATATCACCATCTTGGAGGACGGTTGAGTCAGGAATTCCGTGACAGATCACTTCATTTAGTGATGAGCACAAACTCCTGGGGTATCCGCGGTAGCCCAAAGTCGACGGGTAGGCACCGTGATCGCACAGGTAATCGTGGCCGATTTGATCGAGTTCTTCGGTCGTGATTCCCGGCGCCACTGCTTTGCCCACCTCTGCAAGGGCGTTGGCCGCAAGTCTGCCTGCAACCTGCATCAAAGCAATTGTTTCTTGGGTTTGCACTTTCGGTCCGTCAAAGGGGCTTGGCCCTGGCCTCCCGACATATTCCGGGCGGGTAATATATGGCGGAACAGTTTTTTGCGGACCCAAAACTCCGGGGCTCAATGGTGGACGTGTGCGCAGGCTCATGCGAAGAGTCTATTGCCCGTTAGTCTGGCACTCAAATTGTCATATATTGATGAGTGTAATCACGATCCAAATTAAACAGGGAGAGACATGAGTTGGTACTACTGCCTTGAACATAAAAAGTCAGAACCCGAAGACGGTTGCGCGAACTCTGAACGGATGGGCCCCTACGTGACCGAGGGAGAAGCGGACCTAGCGATTGAACATGCTTCACAGCGCAATGCGGCGTTTGATGCGGACGAGGACTAATTTGACGACTAGACCCAGCAATCGACTAAAGAAAAAGGACCCGCACAGAGTGCGGGTCCTTTTTTAAAAAGTAAAACTTCCTTGGGAGTCTACTTCCGACGTGCAGTCTTCTTGGCTGTCTTTTTTGCTGCCTTGCGAGGAGCTGCTTTCTTTGCAGTCTTCTTGGCTGTCTTTTTTGCTGCCTTGCGAGGAGCTGCTTTCTTTGCAGTCTT
>JAPKAV010000032.1 GCA_028825115.1 Candidatus Nanopelagicales bacterium
GAATCGCGGCGCTCAGCGGTGCAATGTACGCCCACCATGCCGGTGCCGTGAGCGCAAGGGATTTTTATCTAGGATTCACTTTCACAACGCTGGCGATGCTGGTGATTGGTGGAGCTTCGAGTGTGTGGGGCGCCGTCGTGGGAACAATTCTGGTCACGGCAATTGGCCAGCTACTTCTCGTCTTTGAAGGCGGAGTCACACTGGGGAGTATCGAATTCACACTGCCCAATGGTGTCCGAGGGCTGGTAATCGCGGCTGCTTTGGTGGTTATTTTGATTTGGAGACCCAGGGGCGTAACGGGTGGAAAAGAATTTCGGCTCCCGTTCCTCAGCCGGACATGAACCTTCCGCCGTTAACATCAAGAACCACTCCCGTGATGTAGGAAGCGGCGTCACTAGCGAGAAAGAGAACTGGATCAACGCATTCGCGCAGATCGGGCATGCGGTGCAGGGGAATAGAATCAAGGACTTCATTGCGGTCCTGCTCGCTCATGGAGTCAAATGTTCCTTGGAGTCGATCGGTAAGGAATAACCCCGGCGCAATTGCGTTGACCCGAATATTGTCCGGTCCCACCTCCCGGGCTAATCTGCGGGTCAATCCGAGAATCCCAGCTTTAGCCGCTGCATAGGGAATTCCTGTTACCGGACTGGTACTCCTGCCGCCAATCGAGCTGAAGGTAACAATCGAACCGCCACCTTGTGCTTTAAGGAAAGGAACGATGGCCGCACTGCAGTGATAAGTCCCTTTAATGTTGACGTCGATAACCAAGTCGAGGTCCTCTGGCGTAATATCTTCCAGTTTCGTGGGCGTACCTAGGCTGCCGCCGGCCGCAGCAATCAGTGAATCAATCCGACCGAAATTTTCGGCGACCTGGGACATCGCTTGGTGCACGGTGCTGGAATCTCTCACATCAACATGCAGGCCCAAGAGATTTTGGGGTGAGACCCCAGCCTCCTGCAGAGAAGCGATCCCGCTCGATACGGCATCAGCGTTGGCATCAAAAATCGCGACCCGGCCACCTTCGGAGCTGTAAGCCCGCGCAATCGCCATTCCCAATCCGCCCGCCCCCCCGGTAACTACGGCCACCCGATCGGTGAATCGCTCGGATTTTTGGGGGGATTGGGTAGTCATAGGGTCATCCTTGCCTAGTTTGTCGGTGATTTTCGGGAAAAGGTTGCTCACGACGATATATATCGTACTATTGGCGATAGTCAAAAATACGCAAGACTATGGACGTCGAAAGCTGAGAGAGGGAAATGAGCCAGTGAAAATAGCAGTAGTGGGGGCGGGCCCAGGGGGTTTGTACTTCTCTTCATTGATCAAGCAAATCGATCCAGACGCCGACATAACAGTCTGGGAGCGCAACGCCCCCAACGACACATTCGGTTTCGGTGTGGTTTTCTCAGATCAAACACTGAGCGGAATCAAGGCATCAGACCAATCTGTTTTTGAGGACATGGGCAAATCATTTGCTTATTGGGGCGACGTAGACGTTGATATCGACGGAACCAACTTCGCCATCGGGGGAAATGGTTTTGCGGCCATGAGTCGTAAGGAATTACTACACGTATTGCAGAGGCGCGCAAAGGACCACGGTGTTCCCGTGCACTTCAACACAGAAGCCCCGCCAGTGAGTGAATTGATGGCGAACTACGATCTAGTGCTCGCAAGCGACGGAATCAACAGCGCTATTCGATCCGAATTTGAGTCCGATTTCGGAACCACCATTGATCCGCGTAAATGCAAATTCATGTGGCTAGGAACAGATTTAGTTTTTGAAGCATTCGAGTTTTTTATCCGCAACACCGAGTACGGAGTTATGCAAGTACACGCGTACCCCATGGACGAAAAGTCAAGCACTTTCATTATCGAAATGAATGAAGACGTGTGGCGCAATGCTGGCTTCGACAAATTTGAATCCGAATCCCTGCCACCGGGTGTCAGCGACATGGAGAGCGTTCAACGCGTAGAAGAATTGTTCGCTGACGTTCTTGGTGGTCATAAACTTGTGGTAAATAACAGTAAATGGGTAACTTTTCGAACTATCCGAAACAAGACACTCGTCAAAGAGAACATGGCACTTCTGGGTGACTCTGCACACACCGCACACTTCAGCATCGGCTCAGGAACCAAGCTCGCGATGGAAGATGCATTGAGCTTGGCTGCGTGTATTCAGGAGCAGCCCAGTATTGAAACCGCACTGAAAGCTTATGACGAGGAGCGCCTACCGGTTGTAAAGAGCACGCAGCGCTCAGCACAGGCCAGCATGGAGTGGTTTGAGGAAATGGCTCAATACTCCAATCAGGAGCCGGTCCAATTCGCATTCAACCTGATGACTCGTAGTCGACGAATCACCTACGACAACCTCCTAGAACGAGACCCAGCATTTGTGCACGAAGTCGATTCCTGGCTATTACGCAACGAGATTTCACAAGGTCGTGTCCCGCAAGGAACAACTCCCCGGCCCCCCATGTTCTTGCCGTTTCGCATGCGTGGGCTTGAACTTCCCAATCGGGTTGTTGTCTCACCCATGGACATGTACTGCTCAGTAGATGGGGTACCTGGCGACTTCCACATGGTGCATCTGGGTTCACGCGCATTAGGTGGAGCCGGATTGGTCATGACCGAAATGGTGTGCATCTCAGAGCAGGGCCGGATTACCCAGGGCTGCGGTGGAATTTGGAACACCGAACAGGTTAACGCTTGGAAGAAGATTGTTGATTTTGTGCACACCACTGAATCAAAAATTGGTTTGCAACTTGGTCATTCTGGCCGGAAAGGTTCAACCAAATTGATGTGGGAGGGCATTGACCAACCACTGGACGACGGGAATTGGGAGATCATGAGCGCATCTGCGATTCCATATCTCCCAAATAGCCAGGTGCCGCGGGAAATGACCCGGTCGGATATGGATGCAGTGCTCGCGGACTTCGTGGTTTCCGCCAAGAATGCGGACGAGGCGGGGTTCGACCTCTTGGAGTATCACTGTGCACACGGGTATCTCATGTCGAGTTTCCTCACCCCGGTGAGCAATAACCGCACCGACGAATACGGTGGCAGCTTGGAAAACCGGATGCGGTTCCCACTCGAAGTTTTTGATGCGATCAGAGCCGTGTGGCCTCAAGCCAAACCCATGAGCGTGCGAATCTCAGCTTCAGACTGGGTGCCCGAGGGCTTATCTGTTGAGGAATCAGTAGAGATTGCACGGGTGTTTTCCGAACACGGAGTTGATATTGTCGACGTATCGTCCGGCCAAACCACTCCGAAAGCACGACCTGCGTACGGGCGCTCCTTTCAGACCCCCTTTGCTGATCGAATTCGTAACGTAACGGGAGTAGCAACAATGGCTGTCGGCTCGATTAGCAGTTGGGATGACGTCAACACAATTATCGCTGCCGGTCGAGCAGATCTGTGCGCACTGGGGAGACCACATCTTTATGACCCGGCCTGGACCTTACATGCGGCAGCTGAACAGGACTACGGGGTCAAGTGGCCTAATCAATACGAGGCGGGTAGTCGCAAGCCACCTGCTGGACGCAATGAGGATCCGAAACCTCGACTGGAGTTACAGGCACCAGAGAAACTGACCAATCGGCCGAAACGCTGGCGGCCAGGGCAATAAAACCGACACAATATACGCACACCGAAAACTGGAAGGATCAAAACTATGTCAGATCTCAATACATTGGCAGCTGCACTCGTTGATGGTTCGGTTCAAGTCATCGACTTGACCTCACCTCTGCACTCAGAAACTCCGAGACTGGCGTTGCCACCGGAATTCGGGCAGACAGCCGTCTTCGAACTCGAAGAAATCAGTCGTTACGACGAGCGTGGGCCTTTCTGGTACTGGAACAACTTCCACTCCGGTGAGCACACCGGCACACACGTGGACGCACCTATTCACTGGGCGTCAGGGAAAGACAATGACGATGTGAGTCAGATCCCCGCCCAACGCCTTGTTGGACCGGCTGTCGTTATTGACAAAGTAGCCGAAGTTGAAGCAGACCCGGACTACTGCCTTACCTTGGAAGATGTTAAGGCGTGGGAAGCCGAGAACGGTCCAATTCCGCCACACTCTTGGGTCCTTTTTCGCACGGGCTGGTCACGCCACGGTGATGACCCAACAGCGTTTGCCAATGCCGATGAGAATGGGCCACACACTCCAGGTGTGACACCGGCCGCGGCGAAGTATCTCTCCGAGTCGGAGATTCTTGGCTGGGGCGTGGAGACTGTTGGCACCGATGCTGGTGGCGCAATGACTTTTGATCCACCATTTCCATGCCACAACATGTTCATGGGAGCCAATAAGGTTGGCGTCACCCAATTACGAAATCTGGACCAGTTGCCAATAACTGGTGCAGTTGTTGTAGTTGCACCGCTACCGATTGTTAAGGGCTCTGGAAGCCCGTGCCGCGTACTTGCACTGGTCAACAAGTAAACGGAGCAAGATCCGCTCATCTATTTCTCCCCGGTCACTCATCGAAGTGGCCGGGGAGACCCGATTCCAACGCACTGTGATGCATAAATACAGGTTGCTCGCGCGGAAATCTTCGATCAGTTTCTCCCACATCCCGACAAGAGCGTCGATACTCCGGAGGCGACCAAGAACGTGTGGTGCGACGAGTCCAGCCGAGATATCAGGACAAAATGCGACAGACACGACATCTAATCTCGTCGCGTTGAGTCACGGTTGTAGAGTGACGACAGTTACATTTATTGATCATGACGCGAACTGCGATTCCCTCTCTAATCTGGCCTCCGATCGGCCCTCGTGAAAATGGGCTGAGACGACGAGTTCACGCCCTTGTCGATCACACTAACTCTGGAGAGCGACTTCGTGAAAGCGACATGAGGAAGTTTTTCGAGGAAGCAAATCCAAGACTTCTTGGACGCTTGCTTCAAGTTGTTGCTGTAGTTAATAGCCGCTAAGTACCAGCAATGGAAGCAATTGAGGTAAAAAATTCCAGCGATGGTTAGTTCCGCGACGGCGTTAGCCGGCTCGTTGGGGCTGACGTCCGAGAGTCTACGTTACGGTACCGGCTGCGTTCAGAAATCGTCGCCGATAGCCTATACACAGCTCCAGGGTTGAAGGCAGACATTTAGTTTAGTCGGATATGGATCGGTGTCGAGGACAGGTGCGGTCGGTGTTTGACGATGTGAGCGCTCCGAAGTTCTCACAAGAAATGATTTACTCTGATTTGAGTCATGGCCGCGCCCCTATAAGACGATTTATCAGGACCCTAGTACCATTAAAGGGTGCTTTGGAAACTTATCTATTGGATTGTGATTGTGCCGATCGGCGTGTTTCGTCGTTTCATTCTGGATGATCGCGAGGGGTCAAGTCTCAAGACGTCGCCACCGCTGACAGTTGATGAGGATTTTTTTCGCAGTCAAACCAGCCCCAAATGATCGCGATTCTCGGCATTTCGTGCTATTACCACGATGCGAGTGCCTGCTTGTTGGTCGATGGCAAGATTGTCGCTGCGGCTCAAGAAGAACGCTTCACTCGGGTAAAGCACGATCCAAGTTTCCCATCTAATGCCATTCGCTATTGTATAGAAGCAGCGGGCATCCAAGGAGTAGAACTCGACGTCGTCGTTTTCTACGAGAAACCCCACGAGAAATTCCGCCGAATTATTTCGTCGTTCGTGGATGATCGTAAACGGAATCCCAACACATTTTCAGAAGCCATGTCCACTTGGATCCCTAAGAAGTACAGGCAACGAAAACTCTTGGCTGGTGAGATGACCAAATTGCTTGGGGGTGGAGCGAGTGAATGGGAAGATCGGATTCGATTTTCGCGCCACCACCTGAGTCATGCGGCCAGCGCCTTTTACGCATCTCCCTACCGAACCGCTGCCGTACTGACCATGGATGGCGTTGGGGAGTGGGAGTCAACAACTATCTATCACGGCGTAGGCAACAAACTCACCCAGTTGGCTCACCAGGATTTCCCACACTCGATTGGATTGTTGTATTCAGCGTTCACCCACTATTGCGGGTTCCGAGTAAACTCAGGCGAATATAAACTCATGGGATTGGCTCCATACGGCAAGCCCACGATGACGTCGTTGATTTGGGATAATTTGGTCGAGAAATCGGCGGACGGGGGGTTCTCGCTTAATCTCGATTACTTCGATTTTCGTACAGGGAATCTTCCGACGAATCGGCAGTTCTGGGACTTGTTCGGACGCCTACCTCGCGAACCTGAAGGAGAACTCGAAGCTTTTCACATGGATGTCGCAGCATCAATTCAAGAGGTTACTGAACAACTCGCATTAGATTTGGCGCGGGTAGCCCAAAAACTCACGGGAGAAGTAAACCTCTGTCTTGCTGGGGGGGTTGCGCTCAATTGCGTAGCAAACGCCAGACTCCGAAGAGAAGCGGGATTCGATTCTGTATGGATTCAGCCCGCTGCAGGAGATGCCGGCGGGGCCCTAGGTGCCGCTCTTGCCTACTGGCACTTAGCGCGAGGTGGAGAGAGAAACGCTGACGGCGTCCGAGACACAATGTCTGGAGCCTATCTGGGGCCTTACTTTGACCAAACTGAAATTGTTCACAGGCTGACGGAATCTGGTGCAGTTTTCAGGATTCTTGACGATGACGAATTGCTGATGGAGACGGTGAAAGCGCTTGACCAGGGAGTTGCCGTTGGCTGGTTTCAGGGTCGAATGGAGTTCGGACCTCGCGCACTCGGCAACAGGTCTATTCTGGCGGACCCTCGTCTCGCTAGCACACAGCGCGATCTTAATCTCAAGACCAAGTTTCGGGAGTCTTTTCGACCATTCGCTCCTGCGGTGTTGGCTGAGTTTGCTCAAGATTGGTTCGACTTTCCAGATGCGAGCCCTTACATGCTCTTTACAGCTCCAATTGATCCGGCTCACAGACTTGCGGTGAGCAGTCGGGAAGAGGGAATCTCCGGCCTTGATCGGCTAGCAGTCCCACGCTCTGTCGTTCCCGCGGTGACACACGTGGACTACTCAGCCCGTCTACAAACCGTGCACGCAGACACCAACCCTCTCTTCCATGAACTAATCACTAGGTTTGCTGAGGTAACCGGCGTACCGATACTCGTCAATACGTCGTTCAACGTGCGTGGAGAGCCCATCGTCGCCTCACCCGAAGATGCTTATCGATGCTTCATGGGAACGGGGATTGAAGTCTTGGTGATAGGAAACTGCATCCTTCACAAATCCGAACAAAATGGACCTTCGATCAACTATGCAGAGGAGTTCACCCTTGACTAGCGAAGTAGACATCGAAGGCCAATGCCGATCGTCCATCAGCAACTCCGACGTATTTTCTGCGGCTGAGGCTCTTGGTCCAAATTTCGCGGGGACTATAAAAAGTTATGTGACTGTTCCGTCTGCGCGAACAGCACGAAAGGTTGCCTTCCCCAGCGCATCATACGGGATTTGCTTCCGCCCAGAAAGCGCCATCGTTACGGATATTCGGCCATATTCTGGCTGGGATCTTCACATCGTCGATTCAAGGGGCCTATTCCAAAACACCTATGAAACCTTGCAACCGTCGTGTTCGATCCCGAGCCAAGCGCAAGGATTGGTCATCGCGATGTTTGGGGGATCAACCATGATGGGGCAGGGTTCGCGGCTTCCGTCATTCACGATCCCTGCTTTGACAGAGCGCTTACTGTCGGAAGTCTTACAACGACCCGTAAGTTGCTTAAATTTCGGTGTGGGAGGCACCGCATCCGCTGACGCTCACCGACGCCTGATCGACGAAGGCGGCTCGCATAATCCAGATGTCGTACTCTTTTACGACGGATGGAATGACTGCTCTTACTACAGTCTTCTGGATATAATGAGTAAGTACTCGAAGGATGACCTTGTTCGGAATATCGCCACCAAATCTCAAGGGATGCGGCAAATCGAGATGGAGCTCTCGGTCCTGAAGATGTTCGAACCAGGTTCCGCACTAAAGCGAGCATGGCGAGCTGGCATGAATGCATCTTTCGCACACTTGGGCCAGGCCTTGCCCGGTAGCCTCAGGGCAATAACAAATAGAGCGACTGGTCACTATTTTCCTATTGGGGTTCACACAGCGCTGGATGCTTTGATGCCAGAAGATGTCAGTCAGGAGCAATGGCAAGAGAGTGGGGACGCCGCTGGCCTGCGCTATCTTAAAATCGATGCCCTTGCTAGAGAATACTGTGCCAACCGTGACATCAAATTTGTGCACGCCTTGCAACCTACCCTTATGTGGGGTTCCAAGATCATGACGCTACAAGAGCGCGGATGGGTAGAATCTGGATTCAGCACAGGACCGGTTGCTAACTCTTTTGCAGCATTCAAAGATCGTGTCTTTGATAAGCAAGATGGTCTCATAATAGACTTAACTGATGAATTCTCGTCTGTTTCAGAAGAGGTCTACATTGATACAGGTCACCTCAATAGAATTGGGAATTTGCTGATTGCAAAAACACTAGCTGAAACCGTACTGAAGAGGTTGAAGGAGTAGTCATTGAAAAGGTTGGTAGCGAAACTCAAGAGGATATTCCGACGTGGAACGAAGCCATCGTCAGGAAATGCAAACTATCCAATGTGGTAAGGCAAGAGGGCATTCAGTAGGAGGCAGTAACGCACACAAGAGTGCAATGACTTCCAGAACACTTCGGTCTTGACCCCCCCAAGGTAGCTCAGGTCACCGGGGAGTTTTATGCTCTATTAACTAGGGAATTTTCCCAAAGCTTGTTGCAATGCCGCACCGGTTTCGTCAGAGAGAGCCGACGCTCGTAATTCCTGAATTCGCTTAGCGGGATCTGCTGATTTTGCAGCCTGCGCAAGGTAGTCAATAATCTGATTAAAGTTTCGGAGCCCGTTTGCGTGAGTGTCGCCGTACCCTTTTATCAACTGCTGACACAGGCATACTTGATATGCCAGTTCTTGATCCCCTGCTGGTGATCCGGCAAGACTTACGACCGTCGTGAGCCAGGCATCAATACGTTCCTGCTCAATACCAAAGCGAAGTGACCTGCGGCGAAGCGGACGAAGTTTGGCCAGCAGGTACAGAACCGTGAATCCCCAAACGGAAGAAGTTTGAATTTTGATGCCCCGATTGGTAATTTTGTAAACCAGCCATCGAAATGGCTTGGAGTTCAACAACCATCGACCTAATGGAGTCGGCAAGGTGTCGGTGATCTCTTCTATCTGAGGGTGAAGGAATTCACGAATCTGCACCATCTCGGACTCGGTTGCGCGGGATTCCTTTTTGACCCGGTCGAAACGAACTTTACGAGTTTTGTGAAATGCCACCCGGATTGTGTCTTCGTAGGTCATCCAGAGGGCTGTATAGCGAGCACTCTCAAGGGTGAGTTTGCCCTCCGGGGTGGTATCAAATTCAGCAATCTGGGCAACCCGGTCCAGGTACTGTTCGGCATAGCGCACATCTTGATACTCAGCGCACCGTCTAATTCCTTCAACAAGCATGTAGCGCGCTTGTGATGGAAAATCATTAAAAATCCGCTCCGCGCACTTTTGGAGTTTTGGACCGACCAGAGAAGTAGGATCCTCAATCGCTTTGCGTTCAAACTCAGGGTCAGGTCCATCTTCTTTCACCTCAGGTGGTCGGGTACCGATTGTGAGTCCGACCACCGGGCGTTCAGAGGCTAATGCAGCATCAAACCCAGCTTTGAACGTGGCGAGACTGGCCTCAATGCCTTTGCCTCCCGTGCGAATAACGTCCTCGCATTGTTCTCGGGTGAATGGAATTACCTGCGCGGCAGCGATAGCCCCAAAAAGTGAAGCACTGATCACACTGCCATTGTCGAGTGCAAGTTTATTAAAATCCGCCCTAATGAACCTCTTAGCCGAGCTCTTCGCGGCTTCGATGATCTCCTGTGACTCAATTCGACCGTCACCCATTGCCGTTCGCTCTGGCATCGAGTAAACACGATTTGTCGATGCGATCAGAGTTGTGCGTTCCGGAGTGCAGAAACCGCGTTGAATTGCTCGGCCGGATTCCATCAACTCCGAGGCCACAACAATGTCAACGTGCCCAGGAGTCGGCATGGTGCTCAGGATTGGTTCTTGGGCTCGATGGTCAGAGGTGGGCTTGGGAAGCAGTTCAACGTAGTAAACAGTTGCGCCAGTGCGTTGCGCGACTCCCGCGACCGAGGTGTTCTGCGCAAAGTAACCATTCATCTCAGCGAGTTTTACGACCCAATCTGCAAGGACACCGCCACCTTCTCCACCCATAGCCATGATTGCCATGGTGATCGGGCGCGTGACCGTGGGTGCTGGTCCTGACGACTCGGTAACTGTCATGCCACATCAATTCCCACGCGCTGCTTCTCAATATTTTTTTGAAGAAAACCAATGTATTTTTGTCGAAATACTAATTTTGTCTTGTCCCACCGGTGCGGGTTATAAATTATTTCGGTGCTGTAGAAAGATGGGCATAAAGCGGCAGCCTGCGCATTTTCACCACAGAGACCGCAACCCACACACGAATCAAGGACGGTGGCAATGGGATCGTCGCGCATAGGGTCGGGGTTGGGACCAATTGTGAGTGAGGGACACCCGGAGATTCGAATACATGAGCGGTCGCCAGTGCAGGTTTCTGGGTCGACTCCGTAACGTTCACGAACTACCCGCTTGCCGTCTTTAATCTTTTTCGCTCGGATTGGCTTCTCGCGTCGTTCGCGATTCAGGGTGCATTCACTCTGGGCGATAATGACCTTGGGACCTTTTTCCTTGGTGGTGAGAGCTTCCTTGAAAAGGTCCCGCATTTTAGCAACTTGGTACGTATTGGTCATTGTGCGTGACCATTTGACGCCGATACCGCGGACCGCTCGTTCAATAGAATGTTTTGTTGAGCGCAAGGGGTTATCGGCCTGGGATGACAGAAGATCCTGGCCACCGGTTGCTGCGCTGTAGGCGTTATCAACAATAACTAGTAACTGATCATTTTGGTTGAACACAGCATTTCCGACTCCACTCGTGAGTCCGTTGTGCCAAAAGCCACCGTCACCCATGAAGGCGATCGTGCGTTTATCTGTGTCCTTTGCATTAAATGCGGATCCACTGGCGGAACCAAGGCCGTATCCCATTGTGGTCGCGCCAAGGTTAAACGGTCCATTGATGGAGAACAGGTGGCAGCCGATATCTGCGCTGACGATATGTGTGCCGATTTCGCGCTCCGCTAATTTAAGTGCCGCGAAAATTGGACGCTCGGGGCAGCCAGTGCAAAACGTTGGTGCCCTGCCTTGAACAAGTTCAGGGGCGATCCTCGGAGCAAATGGGCTGCGCGGATCATCGTCGTCCAAAACGACCGCAGGCAGTGCAGCTTCGTTGATGTCCTCTGGCAAGTGTTTGCGAAGAAATGCCGTAATTCCCCTGGTCACCGCGGCGGGAGTGTATTCACCGGCGACGGGAAGTAGATCCTTGCCGTGAAGAATTGTTGAGTCATGGGCGCGCCTCAAGATGGTGTTGAGGTTCTGCTCAATGTAGTCGGGTTGACCCTCTTCAACTAGCAGAACAGCATCCTTGCCTTCACAAAAACGCAGGACTTCCTGATCGATGATCGGGTAGGTAACGTTCAGTACGTACAAAGGAATCTGGCTATTGCCATACGGATCTGAGAGTCCGAGTAGTTCCAGTGAACGATTGACCGTGTTAAACAGTCCGCCCTGAAGAATGATCCCAACCTTTTTGTCCTTTTCAGCGATGAACTCATTGAGTTGATTTTCCTGAATGAATTTCACTGCCGCCGGCCAACGTTCCTTAACTTTCTCTTGCTCGTGCAGGAAACTAGCTGGCGGTAGTACAACGCGGGAGGTATCACGCTGTGGGTTCTCTATTGCTTCTCGCAATGTGAATGGCGGTTTTATATTGTCTTTGGCGGTGAATGATCCATGTAGGTGACACGAACGCAGGCGCAATTCCAGCATGACCGGCGTGCTGCTTGCCTCGGAGAGCTCAAAGCCTTTCTCAACAAAATTAACAATCGCAGTGAGATTGGGTCGAGGGTCCAGAAGCCACATTTGGGATTTCATTGCAAAAGCATGTGAGCGTTCCTGCATGATGCTCGAGCCTTCGCCGTAGTCCTCACCGATAATGATCAAGGCACCACCGAGGACGCCGCCGGAGGCAAGGTTGGCTAGTGCGTCGGATGCGACGTTGGTTCCCACCGTGGATTTGAAAGTTACTGCGCCGCGCAGCGGGTAATGCACCGAAGCCGCGAGCATTGCTGCAGCTGTCGCCTCGGATGCGCTATTTTCAAAATAGACGTCGAGTTCTTCAAGAATTTCATGGGCATCACCGAGTACATCCATCAAATGCGAAATTGGTGCACCCTGATAGCCGCCAACGTACGCAACACCGCATTGCAGTAGGCCTTTAGTGACGGCCAAGATCCCTTCGCCACGAAATTCTTCTCCCGCACCGAGTCTGAGCTCTTGGACTTCCTGAGCGAATGAACGTTCAGCCATGAAGAACACCCCTTTCCGTTCCTAAGAATCCATCCCTATGGATCGTAAGCCCATGAAACGTTCGAGCACAACATAAATTTTTCCGGACAACAAAGTTAATTACACCCGGAATCACACTATTTTGACGACCGTCACGAGTAGAGCATGTACTAACGGCGGCGTTCGCGCAACCTTTTCGCTACGAGATATCCGGATCCGCCACCGAGACCGGGCCCAGGGTGGGTGGAAGCACCAATTTGCCAAAGCCCCTTAATCCCAGTGTTGTGTCCATTGGCCAGTCGCAGGGGTCGCCACAGCGCATATTGATCAATGCGGCAATCTCCCGAATAGGGATCGCCGCCCACCAAATTCACGTTGAGGTTCTCCAAATCTGCGGGGCCAAGAACCACTTTTCCGGTCTGTGCAGAGCAGATATTGGCAATATGCGGTTGTAGCTGATCAATGATCCGCTGGGCGTATTGATCGCGGACTTGGGTGGACCACTCTCCGGTGTGTGTGATCTCGCCGGCCAGGTCGCCCCGAATCACCCGGGGGACTTCCTGTAGCTGGATCCAGAGTAAACCAGCGCCTTCCGGCGCCCTCGAGGAATCGATGGTGGCGGGTTGACCCACAACAATTGTGGGTCGGCGGGGTAGAAATCCTCGGTTGGCGGCATTTACGGATTCAGATAAAGAGTCAATTGAATCCAAAACGTGAACGAGAGCAACATTCGCCATGTCCGGATTGTTCCAACGGGGTGGCTCTGACAGTGCAAGATGAATTTGCATCCCAGCCCGACCGTACCGATAATCTTGTGCTGCGGATCGATATTTTTCCGGGACGCATTCCTCGTCGAGTAAATCCAAGTACAGCGATTGCGGGGTAACTGAGGCAATAACCACTTTGCTTGCGGTGTACGTGTTCCCCTCTGCCGTGCGCACACTTCGTGCCTTGCCATCGATCACATTAATTTTCTGCACCGCGGTACTAGTGGCAATCTCGCCACCGGCCTCGGTCACGATCGTGCACAGCGCATCGACAAGTTTTACTCCACCACCTACCGGAATGGGCATACCTCCCATAGATATTGCCGCCGCAATTACTTTGGTAATAAAAGCACTCGAGGCATCATCGGGGCCAAGACCATTATGGAGTGCCCACGGGGCAAGCAGGGCTTTGGTAACGGGTGAAGAAAAGGTGCGATCGGCCCAAGGGCCAGCGGGCTCTAGGAGTTCAGCACCACTTTCCATGACCCCCCTGCGTCCCAACTGGCGCCACGCTTTCCAGCCGAGCTTGCCCGAGTTAGGTCGCCAAAAATCAGTTCCGAGTAGACCAAATGCCAAATCAGCTTTGTTGCCGAAATCGGACATGACCGCATTCCATGCCCCAAGGTCACCAAGTCCACCGAAGGTTTCGGCATTACGTTGGGCATTCGTGGAAAGAACAGCAGATCCGTCGGTACACACCACGCCGGTTGGGTCTTCGGTGTTGAGGTACTCCACCCCCAACCGGGCAAGATCACTGGCAAGGTCGGCATAAGCGGGGCCGCCAAGAAATAATGGATGCCAACTCGACAGGAGTTCAACGGTGAATCCGGGAAATACATCAGTGCGAGTTGAAATGGCGCCACCGGGTTGATCATTGCGTTCCAAGATGGCAACTCGCCAACCGTTTTTCGCCAGCATGGCGCCGCAGACAAGTGCGTTAATCCCACTGCCGACAATGACGGCATCAAATTCCTTTGTCATAGTTTAAGCCCCTAGATACTTAGATCACTAGATTCAATTCCGTTTCGCTTGCAACTACGATCGTATAGCGCGATGATGGCGGTCGTCAGATTTTCGAAATATTTAGGAGTTATGCGTGGCAGAGTCCAAGGAAGTGGTCGTAATCGGGTCTGGGATCAATGGTCTCAGCGCTGCCGCCCTGCTGGCAGTTTCCGGAAAAAAAGTAATCGTACTCGAGTCCAATCCGGTTGCCGGCGGTGCAATTCGAACCGAGGAAATAACTGCGCCGGGCTTTCGCCACGATCTTTTTGCCATGAACCTGGGTCTATTTGCGGGTGGGCCAGTTATGGCCCAACTGGGCGACCAACTCGCCGCCCACGGTTTTAGCCTCCTGCCATCTGCGAAACCTTTCTGCTCGGTCTATCCCGACGGCAGCATGATTGGGGTTGAGGCTGACGCGTCCGCGACCGTTCACAATTTGGCGGCGGTTGCACCCGAAGATGTTCACGCATGGGAAGAACTGACCGCGAAGTTGGGAATCTGGGCCCCATTTTTGATCGGGACGCTCGGTTCCGATCTTCCGAGTGTCGCCGCCGTAAAAACATTGTGGAAAGCGCACCGTGCATTAGGCACGACGGGTATTTATGAACTGGTCAAACTCGCTTTGCAGTCGACTCGCTCATTCACCGATGAGAACTTCTCATCTCCTAAGACAAAAGCACTCTTTGCTACCTGGGGGATGCATTTGGACTTCGCGCCAGATGTTTCCGGCGGTGCACTGTTCTCGTTTCTAGAAACAATCGGTGGTCAACTTTTTGGAATGGTCATCGGTGAAGGCGGCGCATCTTCACTGGTAGACGCACTGGTCTCAGTCATCGAAGCTAACGGCGGTGAGGTCCGCTGCAATTCTCGAGTCGAACAAATCACGATGGCTGAGTCGAAACGAAAAGGTAATCGTGCCACCGGCGTAGTGCTTGAAGGCGGTGCGGTCATCACTGCATCGCGCGCCGTAGTGAGCAACGTAAATCCTCGCTTAATGCCCGCACTTTTTCCTGCCTCGGTGGCCGCAGAGCCGGCAATAAAACGAGTTGAAAAATTCCAACCGGGTTTAGCCACCATGATGATCCACGTCGCACTTAATGATTTGCCACCGTGGACAGCCACGGAGGCGCGTACCTACAACTATGTTCACATCGGTCCGTATGTCGACGACATGGCGATGACCTACGCGGATGCCGCGGCAGGCCGTTTACCTCATTCGCCCACTTTGGTAATTGGTCAACCGACAATCACTGACCCAGGTCGGGCACCTGATGGAAAACACATTCTGTGGATACAGGTTCGAATGCTGCCACTGGATCTCGCTGATGATTCACACTGGGATGACATCGCGGAGGACTATGCAGATCGCGTGATGGCAAAAATTGAGGAGTACGCGCCGGGACTCAATTCCTTGGTAATCGCCCGCACAGTGATGAGTCCACCTGACCTCGAGCGATACAACGTGAACTTGATCAAAGGTGATTCACTCGGCGGGAGCCACCACCCCTCGCAGTTCTTCTTCCTTCGCCCGGTCCCAGGTTGGGGGCGCCACCGCGCTCCGGTAGATGACCTGTATATCTGTGGGGCGGGGACTTGGCCAGGAGGTGGCGTTGGCGGCTCAAGTGGCGCGATGGTGGCAAAGATCCTGAAGTAACCAAGATGTTCAATGTACAGATGGCACTACCGAAACGGTGAAAAATCAGGGGGTCGTTTTTCGATGAACGCCTGCCCACCCTCTTTGGCTTCCTCGGTGTTGACAAAAAGGTCCAGGACGTCAAATGCAAGGGATTGAATCCCGACAATGTGGTCGGTGTCAGCATTGAAACTGTGCTTGAGAGTTTTGAGTGCAGTGGGTGAGAGTGCGGCAGCTTTACGTCCCCACTCCATTGCGAGGGGGAGTAGTTCATCTGGTTCCACGACCCGGTTGACCAAGCCCCAGCGTTCAGCGGTCTCCGCGTCATATTGATCGCAGAAGAACCAGATCTCTCGAGCGCGTTTTTCACCCACAACTCGGGCGAGGTAGGCGGTTCCGAAACCTGCATCGAAGCTCCCCACGCGCGGTCCCACCTGACCAAACTTGGCGGTGCTTGCGGCAAGTGACACATCGCAGAGCACGTGCAATACGTGACCACCACCGATTGCGAAACCATTGACCGCAGCGATGACGGGCTTAGGAACTTCACGGATCATACGATGTAAGCGTTCAATTTCAAACATTCCCATTTCGGTCTCGCCGTAACCGCCGGTTTCATTGCGTTCCTTTTGATCCCCGCCGGCGCAGAAAGCTTTTGTGCCGGCACCGGTGAGAATGATTGCCGCAACGCCCTTGTCGACGTAGGCATAACGGAATGCGTAAATAAGTTCGTCAACCGTTCGGCCACGCAGGGCGTTGTATCTATCGGGACGGTTAATAGTTATTACGGCCACCTGATCGGTAACCGTGTAAGTGATGTCCGTGAATTCAGATATTTTGATCATTACGCCTCCAAGAGAATTGCGATTCCAAGACCGACACCAATGCACGCTGTTGCAATCGCGCGGCCTCCACCGCGTTGCTGAAGATTCCTTGCTGCATCGACGACGACGCGCGCCGCGGAAGCGCCAACCGGATGACCCATGGCAATCGATCCGCCGTGGGGATTAACTTTGGAAAGGTTGATCCGGGGTTCCTCCTTTAAGACAGTGAGAACTATGGCAGCAAATGCTTCATTGATTTCAAAAAGGTCAATGTCGTCAAAAGTTAAGTTGTTGCGCTGCAGAAGTTTATGCATGGCAGGAACGGGAGCGTTGGCGAATCTATCTGGCTCAACGGCAACGACCACGGATGAAACAATCGTTGCGAGGGGCGTAAGTTGCAGGTCCGCTGCAAGATCGGGTCTAGTGATGAGGGCTGCAACGGAGCCGTCATTTATGGGGGAGGAATTACCCGCGGTCACTGTTCCGTCGGTGGTGAAGGCGGCCTTAAGTGCGCCGAGTGTCTGCATAGTTGTCCCGGGGCGAATTGATTCATCTCGGGTCAACCCGTTGACAGAAAACGCGAAACCGGAGTGGACTCCTTTGTCCCAGGCCGCACCGGCTAGTTCGTGGGACCGAACCGACCACTCGTCTTGTTCGGTTCGACCGATGCCTAATTCACTCGCACTTCGTTGTGCGCATTCGCCGAGACTGTCGGTCCAATGCTGTGGAAACTCCGGGTTCACCATGCGCCATCCCACGGTGGTTTGTTCTAACTTCATGCCAGAATCGAGGGGTTTTTCTGGCTTAGGCAACACAAATGGTGCGCGACTCATGCTTTCCACTCCACCGGCAATCACAATGTCCATGTCGCCGGTGAATACTGCTCGAGACGCCTGCACAATTGCTTCACCACCTGAGCCGCAGAGCCGGTTGAGCGTGACACCGGGAA
>JAPKAV010000033.1 GCA_028825115.1 Candidatus Nanopelagicales bacterium
CGGTAATGGTTAACGCGTCAACTCGCTTCACAGATGGTGCAGAATTTGGGTTTGGAGCCGAAATCGGGATCTCCACCCAAAAACTCCATGCCCGGGGGCCGATGGGTCTCACTGAACTCACGACTACCACTTTTATCGTCTCGGGCAACGGTCAAGTTCGAGAGTAGCGACCCGATAGGCTTATGACAAGGACGGAATAAGGGAGTGACATGAATTTTTCAGTAGCAGCTCAGCTCGGCGAGGTTTTGGCCAGCGAAGAGGGCGGTGGCAGTGTTGTGAGCCCATATATAATTGGCGGTTTTGGTTTTCTCACCCTTGTCACGCTGTTGATCGTCACCCTCATGATCAACGTAGACCGCTAAACATCCGTGCAGTTTCGGATTGGAATTCTGGGCGGTTCTTTTGATCCGATCCACCAGGCCCACTTAGAGGCCGCGCAGATTGCGCGTGAAAGTTGCGTTCTTGATTTCGTATATTTGGTTCCGGCCGGTATGCCGTATCACCGTGGGCAGGTTGTGGCCAGCAGCGAGCAGCGGCGTGCAATGTGTGAACTCGTAGCTCAGGAACACGACTGGTTGCAACTGAGTACCGTTGATCTTGACCGACCAGGTAACACCTACACGATTGATACGATTAGTGACCTTACCCAAAAGTTTAGCCAGCAACACCCCAATGACATCGCCGAATGGTTCTTGATTTTAGGCGCTGATGCGTATCACAGTTTCCCTAATTGGAAAGACCCCGAAGGGATTGTTCAGACTGTCCGAATGATTGTTGTAGCGCGTCCCGGAGAACAGCACGAAGAAATGGAGAATTTCCCGTGCGACTTTATTGACGTACCGGGGTGGGATATTTCCAGCACCGAAATCCGATCTAAAGTGGAACGCAAGGAATCAATTGCCCAACTGGTATCACCAAAAGTTAATGAATATGTCCAGGCACACACGCTTTACCTTAACTAATGAGATAGGAACCTTCACCACATGCCCGCATTACAAAGCGCCATTGACTCGGCCCTGGTCGCGGCCCGAGCCGCCGCCGACAAACTCGCTACAGACATTGTGATCATCGATGTCAGTGAGCAGCTCGTGATCACTGATTGCTTTGTTCTGTGTTCAGGAGCGAATGAGTTACAGGTCCGAGGAATCGTCAATGCAATTGAAGAGGCCTTGCACGTAGCAGGGGAGAAGCGTCTGCGAAAAGAAGGGGCAGGTGAAGCCACTTGGATCCTCATTGATTATGGCGATATCGTGGTGCACGTCCAATTGGCGGAGGAGCGAATTCATTATGCACTCGAACGGCTTTGGAAAGATTGTCCTCTGATCGAGCTTCCTCCTTCAATCAATACGGAGCGCTAAGCGTGAGTTCAGGGCGTCGGATTGTTTTTTGGCGACATGGTCGTACCGAGTGGAATGCGCATCGTCGATTCCAAGGTCAGTCTGATATTCCATTAGATAATGTAGGTTTGGGCCAAGCATCTGAAGCCGCGAAACTACTGGCTGACCTGCAACCATCCCGGATCATCTCTTCTGATTTGGTCCGAGCTTCACGCACGGCTCGAGCGTTGTCAGAATTAACCAACGTCGAAGTCGAGACTTTTAAAGGTCTACGGGAAACGCACGCTGGGACGTGGGAAGGTTTGACCCGGAACGTACTCGTGGCCAATTATGGTGACGAGTTGGCGGCATGGGCAGCAGGCTCCAACCTTCGACCCGGTGGCGGCGAGACCCGCATTGAAGTTGCTCAGCGAATGATTGACGTGATCGATGAAGAGTTGACCATGATGGCCGAGCAGGAAACCTTGGTAGTGGTGACCCATGGCGGGAGCGCAAGAGCGGCAATCGCGATGATGCTGGAACTACCGCCTGAACATTGGGCCGTTTTGGGGGTCCTGAGCAACTGCGCCTGGTCGGTACTTACTGAAAGAGACTCATTATATGGTCCGCCGTGGCGTCTTCAGGAATACAACGCGAAGTCACTGCCAGTGGCTGCCCTAGGGGATGACCGCTAGAGCGTAAAGGCTATGCTTTCCTTTCCCAACTAAGTAGCACTTGGGGCTGTGGCGCAGCTGGTAGCGCACCTGCATGGCATGCAGGGGGTCAGGGGTTCGAGTCCCCTCAGCTCCACTTTTCATTTAAGTCAGATGATTAAGGTGTGTGCGCCAGGCAGTGAGGAAGTTGTGTTCGCTCAAGATCTGTTGAATCGGATGGACGAGGCTCTGCAGAAGGGTTCAGGTGTGGCTCTCGACTCAAAGGATCGCATGATCGATGAAGCGTGTGCTCGTTCGGCATGTCGCATTATTGCACGGGCGAACGTGGCTAACTTAACTTCAATGTAGCAAAATTATGTGAAAGGCTTTCCGAGGCCAACGCACATGTCGAAAAGTCCGACACTCTCAACGAAGCGCAGCAACGAGTGCTTTGGCTTGCTGTACGAATGATTGATTATGCAAACCGAGAGCGAGAGACGGGCGACGGTGTCAAAGTAGGCGGGCACCAGGCCTCAAGCGCTTCGTTGGTGAGCGCGCTAACCGCTTTGTATTTCCATTATCTTGACGCTGAGGATCGAGTAGCTGTTAAACCGCATGCGTCTCCAGCATTCCACGCGATTCAATATTTACTGGGCAATCTCGATCGTTCGCATTTAACGACCATACGTGCTAGAGGTGGACTTCAGTCTTATACCTCTCGAACCAAGGACCCCGACGAAGTCGATTTCTCCACCGGATCAGTTGGTTTGGGTGCTGCCGCCCCACTGTTTGCCGCGGCAACCCGTCGTTATGTTGATGCACATTTCGAGGTGGGTCTGAGAAAACTAGATATGGCGGCTTTGAGGGAATCCATCTCGATTTCGAGCTGGTGGCGCCTGTGTACCCCCCCCTGAATCAGTGTACCTCTCACTAGTGCTGAATCTTTTGCGTCAAATCGGCCGTAGCATTCAACCCATGAGGGCTATGCGGATAATTAAAGGAGTCGCTATGACGGTTGCTCGCTCTTTCCGGCGCACTGTTGGCATCGCGAGTATCGCGGCGCTTCTTTCCGCTGGACTCATCGCCCCGCCAGCACAAGGAGTCGCAACTCCTTCGTCATTCGTTTTTAATTGCGACAACGCCTTGGCTGTTGGAACTACTAATCTGACGGCCAACATAGGTGACACATTTACCATTAGGAACACTGGTGGCGCTAGATCTTGTGTGATTAGGTCATTCTCCTCATTCCTCTCCTTAACTAATATGGCCGGTAACAACTTGCCGACTGGGGGAACTTCTACGGCCACAGTTAATGGCGGGGGCACATTCACTGTGCAGTCCCTTGCCGGAGGGCCTTTGCAGACAATTAACGTCTTGCTTCCATTTCCGACTGCCAATTACACCATGACTTTCGATGCCAATGGAGGAGCCTGCCGTTCCTCCACGAGTTATTCATTATCAGGGGACAGCGGCGCCGCTTACCCTCTGCCAAGTGCGCAAGACTGCGTGCGACCTGGCTACACGCTTCTAGGGTGGGCATTTGATTCGAATGCGACAGTGCCTGCTAATGACAACAACACACCTGGCGCGACGGTTCATTTTGCAGACAACGACACGATGTATGCGGTCTGGACGCTCGGCGCTGCCTTCAACCTAATCACGTACAACGTCAACGTTCTTTCCGAAGATTGCTACCGTTCTCCCGAAGGTTTTGAAACCAAGACCCCGGATCTAAGCGGAATTATTCACGACGCAAACCAGGTTGCGCGCACGTACGAACAGATAACCGGTGTGAACGCACAGCTACATTTTTTTCCCTCTTGCTATCCGATATCAGCCAATGATGAACCTGACCGTTTTCTCGGGTGGAACACGCTCGTCTCCGGGACAGGGACCATGTACTATGCGCCTTCACCCAAAATCCTGAATAGGGCGTTTTCTCTTGACGAGGGCGCGCAAGGGGTGACCCTTTACGCACAATGGACAGGACCGTGCCCAACAGTAGACGGCATTGGGTTGGTGGTGCCAGGACCCGAAGCGGGCAAGGACTGGAGGGGCTGTGACCTGTCCGAAGCGGACCTGTCCGGCGTGGACATGTCTGGCGCGACCCTGATTGGAGCAGACCTGGAAGGCACGGACCTGACCGGTGCGAACCTCCGGAGCGCTAACCTCACCGACGCGATCCTGACTGGGGCAGACCTGTCTTATGCAAATCAAGATGGTACAAAATTCCACAACACGATAATGCCTGACGGAAGCATCAAGAGCTCTGCGACCTAGGAACCCCGAAAACGCTCCCGTTTGGCTGGGTTATCCCCTTGTACGACGAGGATAAGGTCTCCCGGTCGAAGGCTGATGAGGACAAGGTTGATCGTGATAGACTGGTAGGTAGTGCTAGTTCCAATCGCTACCTAGTTGGCCCATCCGCGAACCTAGCAGGCGCGGACCTTCCCAATCGGATCCTGAACTCTAGCTCTCTCTCCCTAACCGGTGTGAACCTGCGCCGCGCCAACTTGACCGGCGCCAACTTGTCCGTGATGATCCTGAACGAGACGGATCTGAGCTTGGCGAAACTAATCAACGCGGACTTGACCGGCGCGGAGCTGAATCCGGGTGCGGACCTAGGCGCGGACCTGAACGGAGCGGTGACCCTAACCAACGCGAAGATGGAAGGAGTCACAACGCTGCAGTTCCTGGACCCGTTGCCTGCTGGGATCGTCGGAACACCCCAGTCTTTGCCAGATCGGTTGACCCTGCAAGACGGCACCTTCGCCTATTCGGCTTCCGCTCCACACTAAGAGCTGCACCAGTGCCCGGTAGTGCTCAGGCCTTGCCTGTGCGAGATCTCGTATTTCTGGCAGACCCAGGGCGGGACGTTCAGCAGCTTTGGTGTTGCCTGCCCCCTTAATCCTGCAGGGGTTCCTTTGGATTATTTCGTCCTCAACGGCTGTGTTGATTATGGAACGCAGTAACCGGTAGGAGCGCGCAACGGTTGAGGATCCATCCCGCAGATGTTCCTTGAGTTCTGAGTGCCAGTCGCGAACAATATCTGGAGTTACTTTGTCTAATCGCAAGTGACCAAGGTAGGGAACAATGTGTTGGGGGAACGTTTCACGTAGGTACAACTGGCGGGTGGAATTCTTGAGCCCGTTGTGTTTTGCTTGATCCACTGAGTTCCGTAGTTCTCAACTGTCTTCATTGTGCGAGTAGGCGCTCGCCATGTACTTCGCGCTAGCCCTAATTCCTGATCACTGAGAAACAGCTCAGCGTCCGTCTTATTGTGAATTGTGCGTGGGGCAGAAAATATCTGGCCTTTCACCTCCTACCGGGCACGCCACTTGCCTGAAGGCAACTGTTCTACGGACCCAAACCCTGACCTTTTGCCCGACATGAATATTCCCCTCTGGTGACTTTCGCTCCCCTATGAGAACCTTTGAATACCCCCTAATGGCCCGCATAGGTTCCACACAGAAGATCTAGGGGTATAAAATAGTCATGTAAAGCAGCCTTTTAAGGCTATATATTGCTAACTCTCCAAGTTATGCCTCACGGCTTCGATTATTGAGTTCAGCCCATGGGCTCGCTTTCAAAAGCGGGTCCTTTGCGGGTCGCTAAAAAAGATCCAAGCAGAATCAGTGGGAAGCCAACGATCAGCCCTAGGGTTATCGGTTCGCTCAAAACCAGAACGCCCAGGATCACGGCGACCGCGGGGTTGATGTAGGTAATTACGGTCGTTCGCGCCGGTCCCACTTCGGCGACCAAGGAGAAGAACAAAATGAAAGTAAGTGCGGTGCAAACCGCGCCAAGAACGGCAACGGAAAGCCAGACGTTCATCGGAACAGATTCGGTGGGACGACTAATAAAAGCCAGCGGAGCATAGATAACCGAGTTAATCACCATTGCCATTGCTATCACGGCCAATGCCGGAGCCACGGATAGTTTTTGGGAAATAATGATCGGCCCCAGTGCGTAACCGACCACTGTGATTCCAAGAAGCGCAACGGAAAGTAGTTCGGTCCCGGTCACATCAAGGCCTACTAGTGAGGCAACACCAATAATTCCGATGGCTAATCCAAGAACTCGGATGCCAGTGACTCGATCATCGATTCCTAGGCGCCAGGCGAAAATCGCGCTGACAATGGGAACAGCGGCGATCAACAGCCCGGCCGTCGAGCTACTCAAATTGATCTCAGCGAAAGTCAGTGCCCCGAACGGGAATGCGATCTCGATGATTGCAAAAACAAAAACCCATTTCCAATGACCCTTTAGCAGACGTAAGTAGTCACGCTTAATCACTACCGGCATCAAAATCGCGGCGGCCAAGAATACTCGTAAGAAAATAATTACTTCGGGGGAAAGGAATTCAACACTGACTTTAATCAGAAGATAAGGGATTCCCCAAAGCAGGCCCAAGCTCAGGAACAGGATCACACCACGTTTGGACATGAGGGCACACTAGGGGAGTGGGTTCATTCGATAAATTGCGCCATGTCCTAGTGCTCGGGGACTCGCTCGCCTTTCAAGGACCGCAGGGAATTGTTGCCCCTACTGACCCACGGTTGTTTCCCAATCTTGCGGCAGCACAGATCGCCGTCCAATTCGGATCACGGGTCGAGGTGGATCTGGTCGCCCGAGAAGGGTGGACCTCCCGGGATGCGTGGTGGGCGCTCACCAAGGACCCGGTGGTTTTCGGCACCTATTTGCCCCGGGCCAGCGCCGTGATCATCGCTGTAGGGGGCATGGATCAATTACCGGCAGTGATCCCCACCTATTTGCGCGAAGGGATACCATACCTGCGCCCGGGCAGTATGCGCAGGCGCACCCGGCGGCTCTACCGAGATCTTGCCCCCAAAATTGTGCGGGCCACCGGAGGGCTGATGCGCCAGCTGCCACAATCCGCGACAGACCGTTACTTGACGCGGATCGTGCAGGCGGTGCGGGTAATATCTGGGGAAATCCCGACTGCAGTCATGACACCTTCGCCCTACTACAGCTCTTATTACCCGTCCCAGAAGTATCACGATCAGGCCCGGGCATCAGCGTTTGTCTGGGCGGCGTCCCTTGATGTTCCCATGGTAGACATCGAAAATCCGGTCCTCCACGGTCTTGCTAGCGGAGACGCGAATCCGGACGGAATGCATTGGTCGTGGCAAACCCACGAGAGGGTTGGCTCCAAAATTGCTGGCGAACTCAATGCCGCGATCAGCAGAGAGCCACGGGGCGGGCCCCGATAGTCTTACGGCAAGACTTTGCCAAATTGTTGTAAGAGTTTCCCGCGTACTGAAAAAGGACGGTTGACCTAGCTGTGAGCACCCCCCAGACCAACAAAGAACCAAGTAGCGATCCTCGGGATGCACAAGGGTACGACTTTGCTTCAATCCAGGAGCGTTGGTTGCCTGTGTGGGATGAACTCGCACCATTTCGCTCGGGTGATCCCGATGATCAACGCCCCAAAAAATACGTGTGCGACATGTTCCCTTACCCGTCAGGTGATTTACACATGGGACACGCAGAGGCGTATGCGATCGGGGACGTAATTGCTCGCTACTGGGTTCTTAAAGGCTTCAATGTGTTGCACCCGATTGGTTGGGATGCATTTGGGTTGCCTGCTGAAAATGCCGCGATTAAAAACAATGTGGATCCGGGCATATGGACCTATGCAAATATTGAACAACAAAAATTATCAATGCGCAACTATGCCTGTTCATTTGATTGGGATCGAGTTCTCTACACCTGCGATCCCACCTATTACCGCTGGAATCAGTGGTTCTTTTTACAGATGTTTAAGCGCGGCTTGGCGTACCGCAAATACAGCGCTGTTAACTGGTGCACCCGGTGTCAAACGGTCCTCGCTAACGAACAAGTCGTTGCTGGACTTTGTGAGCGTTGTGACTCACAAGTCACAAAGAAAAAACTGGCTCAGTGGTACTTGCGGATCACCGATTACGCAGACCGCCTGCTGGCAGACATGGATCAGCTCGAAGGTAACTGGCCGGAGAAAGTTTTGCTCATGCAGCGTAACTGGATTGGTCGCTCCCAGGGCGCTCACGTCGATTTCGCCATTGAAGGCAGAGACGAGCCTGTAAGTGTGTACACCACGCGCCCTGACACCCTGTTCGGTGCAACTTTTTTTGTGGTCGCCGTTGACTCAGAATTAGCGGCCGAATTGGCCGCGGGGACGCCAGCCGAAGCGGAGTTCAGCACCTACTTGGAAAAAGTCAAGGCAACATCGGAAATGGATCGGCTTGAATCTGGTCGAGAAAAAACCGGGGTGTTTCTGCAACGTTATGCAATCAATCCGGTTAATGGCAAAAAGATTCCGGTATACGCGGCGGATTACGTTCTCGCGGATTACGGTACGGGCGCGATCATGGCAGTACCGGCCCATGACCAGCGTGACCTTGACTTCGCACGCACATTTGATTTACCGGTGACAGTAGTTGTGGCAAGTGAGCAAGATCCGCTCGTGACGGGAATAGCAACTGGTGATGACGGACCGCACATTAATTCCGGTCCACTTGATGGACTGGGCAAGGCTGCGGCAATTGATCAAATGATTGACTTGCTGCGCGAGCGCGGCACCGGTGACTCGGCAACCAACTACCGATTGCGTGATTGGTTGATCTCGCGTCAGCGTTACTGGGGGACACCGATCCCGATCATTCACTGTGAAAAGTGCGGTGAAATTCCGGTCCCCGAGGATCAGCTTCCCGTCGAACTTCCCAGCACCGAAGGCCTAGACCTCAGCCCCAAAGGGGTTTCGCCACTTGCAACCGCGCAAGAGTGGGTTAATATTCAGTGCCCAAATTGTGGCGCTCCAGCATTGCGCGATACCGACACCATGGACACCTTCGTTGACTCGTCGTGGTACTTCCTGCGGTACGCAGATTCACAAAACTCCGAGGCTGCATTCGATCCTAAGAAAGTGGCCGAGTGGCTACCGGTTGATCAGTATGTCGGGGGAGTAACGCACGCAATCCTGCATTTGCTGTACGCGAGATTCTGGGTCAAGGTCGCTCACGACATGGGCCTGGTCGATTTTGTGGAGCCATTTATTCGTCTACTGAATCAAGGCATGGTGCTCAAAGACGGCAGTGCGATGAGCAAGTCGCGCGGCAATCTGGTGCGTTTGACTGACGAACTCGAGATCAACGGCGTTGATGCAATTCGATTGTCCATGGTGTTTGCCGGGCCACCCGAAGACGATATCGACTGGGCCGAAGTGTCACCGTCAGGTTCCAAGAAGTTCTTGGCCCGGGCGTGGCGTCTCGCCGGTGACGTGAGCAGCCCGGTGGGCGCGGACGTGACAGCCGGAGATCTGTCGTTGCGCAAGGCAACGCACAAGGCCATTCGTGATGCCGAACTCAGTGTTGAGTCCATGCGGTTTAACGTATTGGTTGCCCGGGTGATGGAACTGGTCAATGCAACCCGTAAAGCGATCGATTCGGGTTGTGGACCCACCGATCCGGCCGTGCGTGAAGCGGTCGAAACAGTTGCGATCATGCTCTCGGTCGTCTGCCCCTACACCGCCGAGGACATCTGGATGCGGCTGGGACATGCTCCTACCGTGGCTCGGGCTTCTTGGCCCAGTGTTGACCCAACTTTGTTAGTGGAGGATTTGGTCACCTGTGTTGTGCAGATAGCCGGCAAGATCAAGGACAAGCTTCAGGTGAGCCCGGATATTTCCCAGACTGAATTAGAGACACTGGCATTGGCGTCACCGGAGGTCGTGAGTGCGCTCGAGGGCCTGGAGATCCGAATGGTAGTTGTCCGGGCGCCCAAACTTGTCAACATTGTTCTCCAATAGTTGGGTTCAGCGGTTATGGGTGGTGTGGCCGTTGTTACGGACAGTAGTGCTGGAATCCCCAGTGACCTGGTCGATGAGTTGGGAATCAGCGTGGTCCCGGTGGACGTACTGGTTGACGGCGTGGTTCTGCCCCAGGGTGGATCGCTAGATCTCGCCCAAGCTGTAAGGGACGGGGTAAAGGTCACTACTTCGCGCTCCACACCTGAGGCGTTCGAGAGAGTTTTTGCGGCTTTAGCTGATCAGGGGTTTGATCAGGTGGTCGTGGCTACTTTGTCCTCGAAACTGTCCGGGACTTTCGAATCGGCCGTGCTGGCGGGGCGAGCCAGCGCAATTCCGGTAAGCGTGTGCGATTCACTCAGTGTCGGACTTGCACTTGGGTTCCCAGTGATCAACGCGGCCCAAGTGGCGCGAGCGGGCGCCAGTGCACCGGAGGTTCTCGAAGTGGTGGAAAGCGGTGTTCGCCAGTCGCAAGTATTTTTCTATGTACACAGTTTGGAGTACCTCAAGCGTGGTGGGCGAATCAGCCCGACCAGTGCTCGTCTGGGAACCGCACTCTCAGTGAAGCCAATCATGAGCATCACGAACGGTGAGGTGGTGTTAAAGGAAAAAGTGCGCACCAAAGCTAAGGCATTGGCTGAGTTGGTGCGACTTGCTGTGGAATCTGCCCAAGGCCGTGAGCACGCGCTGATCGGACTCCAGTACTTTGGAGATCGAATTCTGGTTGACCAGTGCGCCGTGATGCTCGGTGAACAACTGCCGGACGCGCGGCTGCTGGTCAGCGAAGTGAGCCCGGTTATCGCTGTCCATGCAGGTCCTGGTTTGGTCGGTATCAGTATTTCGTCGAGTGTCGGGGATTGATTCGGATTAATTTGTTGTTGTGAAGTGTTAATGCGAATCGTGCCCAAAGGTGTGTGCTGGCACCACGGCAGCATTTAACTTGGACTTCGAGCGGCCTTGTACATATAAAGGCACGAGGTGGTTTTAAACAACCTTGCGTGGGTAATTAATCCATGAAGGCGCGTACGCACTCGTATCGGGTGGGCCCATGCTTGAACGCCTCTTGAATTGACCCCTTCAACAGTCCGCGCGGCAATTCCTTATCTCGATGCCTGTTGCACACTGCATGCCAGTTCGAGACTCGGTGTCAGGTAATCCACAGGCGGAGAAAGCCCCCTTTCTATTGAGGGCGACTGACCTTAGTTTCATTACATGTTGGGAACTCGGAAAACGACTAGCACTAAGCCATCGGATCGATTGAAGCTTGCGCTAGAAGACTGGAAAATTGGGCCTGAACCACAAGAGTTCATGGCCCCCAACGCCAAGCGCCGAGAAGCCCGGGCGAACGACACTGAACCAGAGCCGCGTTTTCGGATTGGCCGTTGGGAGGGCCGCAGCATTCGCCCATTATTTTTTATAGTGGGTGCAGTACTCAGTGTGGTCCTCGTGCTGTGGTTTCTTGGCCGTCCAGGCATTGCCGACCCTCCCTTTTTGGGGGTCGAATCAGAACTCGTCCCAGATGCACCAGCATCAACAGTTGATGTCATTGTTCATGTGGCCGGCTCAGTTAAGAAGCCAGGACTTTACCGGCTTTTTGCCGGTGCGCGGGTGGCGGACGCAGTTGAGGCTGCTGGGGGAGTGACTAAGAAGAAGGCTGCCAACTCTGTGAACTTGGCGCGCGAAGTGGTCGATGGTGAGCAGATTCTGGTCAGTGAAAGTAACGGGTCCGGTGGCGAGGCTGCTGGGATCAGGATTAACAGTGCATCAAAAAATGAACTGGAAGGACTACCTGGTGTAGGTCCGGCCATTGCGGCGCGAATCGTGAGTTACCGCCAGACCAATGGACCGTTCACGTCAATTGATTCACTCGGAGATGTTTCTGGAATTGGTGAGGCGATCCTGGGCAGCATCCGCGATATCGCACGACTTTAAAGAGTATCGTGAATGGATTTGCGACTGGTATTTCCGGCGGCGGGTCTGTGGCTGGGTGTGGCAACCACTTTCTTTGTCACAGGTCAAGACCCTGACCCGCTCAGTCGCCATTCGGAGTCACAACGTGTATTCCTGGTCCTGGCTTTTGTAGTTGCGTTTACAGTTACAGTTGCAATTTATTATTGGCGGTTACGACCCAGTGAATTTGGGTCCCAATTATTTATCGCCTGCGTAATCTTTACAACCTTCGTTATTTTGGGCTGTTTTTCTGCAGCGTTACACGTGCATGCCCAAACTAGTGAACCTCTTGCAACTTGGATCAATCAAAAACCTAATGCCCAAATTCGGGGAGTGATCAGCAATGAAGCGCAAAGGCGAGTGACATCGACAGCGGCAGTGTGGAAGTCGCCTGAGATTTCGGTGGTAACGGTTGCCACTGACCTCATCACGGTCGATAATATTAAGTATCACATTGAGATCCTGGTCACTGTGGAGAGTGAATTAGAGATATCAGTACCTCCACCAGGGACGTTAGTTGTGATCACGGGCAAGTTGGGACGGTCCTACCGCTATGGAAATTTTGCCGCTGGGGTGAACTCAGTCACCCAAATCCAAGTCCTCGCCGCACCTGGATTCGTGGACTTGCTGGCCCACACAATGCGCATTGGGCTAGATGACGCCCTATTAGGTGTCGACAAACGTGCAGGTTCCTTGGTTGCAGGACTGGCAATTGGGGACGAGTCAGCGATGCCAAGTGAGCTCAAAGATCAAATGCGCTTAAGCGGGTTAGCCCACCTCACTGCGGTGTCCGGCGGAAATGTGGCGATCGTGCTGGCCTTGGTTGTGTTGATCTGCATGCTGGTGGGGATAAAACTCTGGGGTCGTGTTGCACTCTGCCTCGGCGCTTTAGGCTTCTACGTAATTCTGGTGCAACCACAGCCAAGCGTGGTTCGCGCTGCAACCATGGGTGCGATTGGGGTCATTGCTTTCCTGGTTGGGGGTCGAACGGCCGGGCCATCGATTCTTTCCACCGCAATATTCATTCTGCTGATTTTCGACCCAAGTTTGGGAATCTCGTGGGGATTTGCGCTCTCGGCTTGCGCCACAGGCGGGTTGGTTGTGTTAACTCCGATCTTGCTCGAGCAAGCCAAGCGAACACCAATCCTGGCTCAAACTCCACCCGTCATTCTTGCTGCAGCGATGTTGACCATTGCAGCGCAAATTGCCACCTTGCCGGTGCTGATCGCCATGGGTACACCAATTGGTCTCGGATCGGTGCCTGCAAATATTTTGGCAATGCCCATGGTTGTGTTCATCACTATTGGAGGACTGTTGAGTTCCCTCAGTTCCCTCAGTTCCCTCAGTTCGCTGCTGAGCCCTGAACTTGCCCATGGATTAGCGCTGGTGAGTTCCTGGCCGGCAACATGGATTGCATTGCTGGCGGAGTTCTTTGCCCAGTGGCCCACATTTAGTGGCGCAGGGGTCCTGCTCGCAATAATTCCTGTGGTGGCTGCTGTGGCCTTGGCCTGGTATTTCTCACAACCTTTGATTGCGATTGGTGCTGGTGCCGTTTTACTGTCATTTTTGTTGAGTCAGGGAATAAATTTCGCTCCGTGGAATACCTGGCCGGGTGAATCCTGGTCACTAGTTATGTGTGACGTCGGACAGGGTGACGCACTGGTGTTGCGGGATCGGGGTGGTGGCGTGATCGTGTTTGACGTTGGTGGGGACGCCGAGTTGATTGATAGGTGCCTGGCTGATTTAGCGGTCACGCAGATCACGGCAATCGTGTTCACCCACTATCACCGAGACCATGTGGGAGGAATCTCCGGGGCGCTTCGTGGGCGCAACGTGCAGAGAATTATTGCAACGGGTTACCACGAACCTAAAGAGCAATTTGAATATGTGTTGCGCGAGATCCCCGCCGGTATTCCACAATCAGAAGTGAGCGCGGGTCAGCAGTTCTCACTGGGTAGCATGAGTTTGCAAGTGCTCTGGCCGGCACGCTACATCCGGGCAGGATCGATGCCAAATAACGCCAGTGTTGTGGTCCTGGCATCACTCGAGGGTCGCGGGATTTTGCTCACAGGAGATATTGAGCGCGAAGCACAATCAGAGATCATGCGCGAGGTGACATCAGTTGACGTCGATGTATTAAAGGTGCCGCACCACGGTTCGGCAAATCTAGATCCGGGTTTCTCCGAATGGGCAAAACCTGAAATTGCCTTGATCAGCGTGGGTGAAGACAACGACTACGGCCACCCGGCTCGTGCGGCAATTGACCAGTGGGGTGGGGCACGGATCTACCGCACTGACCAAGATGGCGCGGTCGCACTCTCACTTTCTCCCGATGGCGTGTGGAGCGTTGTTACCCGAGAGTGAGGTGCTTATGCCATGCTTGGGTGTGCCTAATCGGATCACCATCGCGGTCGGAAGTGAAACGGCGCTCGTTGATCGCGTAAAAGCCAGCACTGTCGCTGCGGTCACTAAGGAAGTGCTCGATATCACCCGGATTGTTGTTGACCCATCAGATGATGAGGCCGCCACTAATATTGTACAAGCATGTGCACCGACGTTATTCGGAGAAGACGTCCTGATGGTGATTGAGGGAATAGACGACCTCGACGACGACGGGGTCGATTCTCTCAAAGCAATCTTTGATGATTTACCTGAAAACGTATGGCTGCTGCTCACCCATCCGGGTGGTAACAAGCGTAAGCCACTAATTGATGCAGCGGTTAAGGCGGGCGCTGAAAAAATAGAATGCAAAGATATTAAAGGTGGCTCAGAGACGATCGATTTCTTGACCAAAGAAGTCACTCGGCGCAAACGCAAGATGACCCCGGCGGCGCTTAATCTTTTAGTTGAGTCATTCGGGCGTGATTTTCCTGCGCTGATCAGCGCAATTGGCCAACTCTGTAGTGATGTCGAAGTCGACCCAATTGACGAAGTTCACGTGCGTGCATATTTTGAAGGAACCGCGCCGATCAGTGGGTACGCGATCTCAGATGCGATCTGGGAAAAACGAACGGCTGATGCCATGAAACTACTGCGGCAGACTGCATTGGAATCAGACCCAGGTCGAGTGGGAGTGACCACGGTCACTGCGATGGCGAGTGGCTTGCGATCTATGATTTTGGTGGGTGGCTCTGCACTGGGTGCGAGCGATAACGAGGTGGCCCGTGAGGCCGGGGTGCCACCATGGAAAGTGAGGACCCTTCGCACACAGTGGTCCCGTTGGAGCGGGGACCAACGCAAGTTGGCCTCACTTGTGGTCGCGATCGCGGAGGCTGATCCGGCGATGAAAGGCGGGATTGAGATTGGGGCTGCACTTGACCCAGAACAAAAACTATTTGAGCTAGAAAAACTTGTGACTCGCACTCACTAGTGTGAGTCACAAAAGGTTAGATAGCTTGATTTAGAGAGCTGCGGCCTGCTTGGAGATTGAACTCTTGCGGTTAGCGGCCTGGTTCTCGTGAATGACACCCTTACGTACTGCCAGGTCAAGCTCGCGGTTGGCTGCACGTGCGGCTTCAACGGTTGCGGTCTTGTCACCGGTTGCCAGAGTCTCGCGGAACTTGCGCACGGCCGACTTGAGGGTTGACTTGACCGACTTATTGCGAAGACGTGCTTTCTCGTTCGTGAGAATGCGCTTCTTCTGTGACTTAATATTTGCCATAGTGGTTTTGTGCTCTCAGTTCTGGTTGTGATCGCCTAGCTGTGAATGTCCGACGATGTGGTTAGTACAGCCGTCACAGACTACCCCTAGTCTAGGGCCCCTTGGGCACTGGCCCTGCCTCCGCCGGATAATTGACCGAGATCGCTGTCCCACCCATTCTTTCGCCCGTCCCATTTATTGTGAGGAAAAACGTGAGCAGTCCGCGCCCAGGGTCCACCGATCCCGCGGTAGTGCGTAATTTTTGCATTATTGCCCATATTGACCACGGTAAATCCACCCTCGCAGACCGGATGCTGCAGCACACGGGCCTAGTTGATGCCCGATCCATGCGGGCTCAATACCTCGACCGCATGGATATTGAACGGGAAAGGGGGATCACTATCAAGTCACAAGCCGTCCGTTTGCCCTATCAGGCTCCCGACGGCAACGAATATGTGCTGAACCTGATCGACACCCCAGGTCACGTTGACTTCACTTATGAAGTTTCCCGGTCGTTGGCCGCCTGTGAAGGTGCCATCCTGTTGGTTGATGCGGCTCAAGGGATTGAGGCTCAAACCTTGGCGAACCTGTACCTCGCCATGGAGAATGACTTGGAGATTATCCCCGTGCTCAACAAGATTGACCTCCCGGCCGCTCAACCCGAGAAATATGCAGCAGAGCTCGCGCACATTATCGGCTGTGACCCGGCTGATATTTTGAAAGTATCTGCCAAAACGGGTGCGGGCGTGTCCGAGCTTCTGGAAAGGGTTATTGAAAGAATCCCGGCGCCAAAAGGAGATGCAGCTGCACCAGCGCGGGCACTAATCTTTGATTCCGTCTACGACACCTA
This sequence comes from Candidatus Nanopelagicales bacterium, assembly GCA_028825115.1. Taxonomy (GTDB): domain Bacteria; phylum Actinomycetota; class Actinomycetes; order S36-B12; family S36-B12; genus UBA4592. The sequence goes on from JAPKAV010000033.1 coordinate 16,214, forward strand.
TCGCGGTGTAGTCACATACGTGCGTGTGGTGGACGGTCGAATTGGAAGGCGAGAAAAGATCGAAATGATGTCATTGGGGACAACCCATGAGCTCTTGGAAGTGGGAGTGACCTCCCCCGAGCCAATTGCAACCGACGGAATCGGTGTCGGCGAAGTTGGATACCTAATTACCGGGGTGAAAGATGTACGACAGTCACGGGTGGGTGACACGGTCACTAGCGCCGTGCGAGGTGCAACCGAGTCATTAGGCGGCTATAAGGACCCGAAGCCCATGGTTTTCTCAGGCCTCTATCCACTTGATGGCTCGGACTACCCAGAACTGCGGGACGCACTGGACAAGTTGAAGCTCAATGACGCCTCGCTGACTTACGAACCGGAAACTTCACTTGCACTTGGATTCGGATTCCGTTGTGGATTCCTTGGCCTGTTGCACTTGGAAATCGTGCGCGAGCGTCTTGAACGCGAGTTCAACCTGGAGTTAATCTCAACCGCACCAAATGTGGTGTACCGGGTAATCACCGACGCTGGTGCAGAAATTATTGTGACCAATCCAAGCGAATTCCCTGAATCTAAGTTGGCGCAAATTTTTGAACCGGTCGTTCGCGCCACAGTTCTTTTGCCCACCGAATTCGTGGGAGCAGTAATGGAACTTTGTCAGCAACGCCGTGGCGTACTCCTGGGCATGGACTACCTCTCCGAAGAACGTGTGGAATTGCGGTACACACTTCCACTGGCGGAAATCGTTTTCGATTTCTTCGATCAACTTAAATCGAGAACCCGGGGGTACGCATCCCTGGATTACGAGCCAACAGGTGAGCTGGAAGCTGATCTGGTGAAAGTTGACATTCTTTTGCACGGAGACGCGGTTGATGCTTTCAGCGCTGTTGTCCACCGTGATAAGTCCTATGCCTATGGGGTCCTGATGGTGCAAAAGCTTAAGGAATTGATCCCGCGGCAGCAATTCGAAGTTCCGATTCAGGCCGCTATTGGTTCCCGCATTATTACTCGCGAAACTATCCGGGCAATCCGCAAAGATGTCTTGGCGAAGTGTTACGGAGGCGATATTTCGCGCAAGCGCAAGCTGCTTGAAAAGCAAAAAGAAGGAAAGAAGCGAATGAAAATGGTTGGCCGAGTCGAGGTCCCACAGGAGGCGTTCATCGCTGCTTTGTCGACATCTGATGCACCCCCGAAGAAATGATCGAGACTAACCACGCACCTTTTTCACTATATGTTCACATTCCCTTTTGCGCTAGCCGCTGCGGCTATTGCGACTTCAACACTT
>JAPKAV010000006.1 GCA_028825115.1 Candidatus Nanopelagicales bacterium
GCCGCTCAACCACGGAAACAATTGATAATGCAGCGCCACCACGCGCATCACCGTCTAGCTTGGTGAGCACTACCGCGTCAAAGCCAACTTGGCGCTCAAATTCGCGGGCAGTATTTACAGCGTCTTGACCGATCATGGCGTCTACAACAAAAAGTACATTCTCTGGCTGGACAGCCTCTCGAACATGTGCGAGTTCGGTCATGAGATCGCTGTCGATCGCTAGTCGTCCGGCGGAGTCGACAATTACGACGTCATGCAGCTTGTCAACCGCAAATTTCTTGCCCGCCGTGGCGACTGCCACCGGGTCGCCTACGCCGTTGCCCGGTTCGGGTGCAAATGTTGGCACTCCGGCTCGCTCTCCCACTACCCGAAGTTGATCAACTGCGTTGGGTCGTTGCAAGTCGGCTGCGACCAATACAGGTGTGTGGCCTTGCGATGCTAGGTGCTTTGCAAGCTTGCCCGCCAGTGTTGTCTTTCCTGCACCTTGAAGTCCGGTAAGAAGAATCACTGTCGGGCCTTGTTTGGCAAAAACTAGTGAGCGCGTTTCTCCCCCGAGGATCGCTATAAGTTCCTCATTAACGATCTTAATTACCTGTTGAGCAGGATTTAAGGCACCAGACACCTCTGCTGAAAGAGCGCGTTCCTTTATAACAGCGCAAAAGCCTTGAACGACCGAAAGGGCAACATCCGCTTCGAGCAATGCGGTTCGGATCTCTCGAACAGTTGCATCAATATCGGATTCACTGAGCCGACCCTTACCGCGCAACCCCTTAAATGTGGTCGCCAGCCGATCAGACAACGCTGCAAACAAAACTGTCTCCTTTACCTCTGGTGCGACCTAGCCAAGCAAATCCTGAACCTAGGGTAGCGGTCGCTCCTCAGAGCAAGGGCTCGAGTTCTCGCTCCAGCACCCTGACAAGTGATTCGGTGTCAGAAATGTCGAGTTCTCCCCCGTCCGCTCGTTTTATAAAAAAAGCATCGACCGTATCAACCCCCAGTGTCGAAATCTTTGCCCCCGTTACCGCGATCCCTTCTCGTGCGATGCAACTCGCAACCCGATACAGCAATGCAGGTGCATCATGGGCACGCACATCCAAAACTACCTGTGATTCGGAAACACGATGAATTCTCACTTGGGCAGTGGCCAACGGGTCCACGGGCTTTCGCGACGCTGCTGACTGCGCCCGCCCAGACAGAGCGCTTTTTAAGTCGAATGTCCCGGCAAGAGTTCGGGTTAAATCGATGTAAAGCGCCTCGTGAGCGGGCGGTTCCCCAAAAAGTGGACGCACAAACAATTCTGAAATAGCACGTTCTCCAATCGTAGATACTTTTGCCGCACGGACCGCAAGTCGATTCATAGCAAGGACCCCCGCCACTATCGCGACCAACCCAATTTGATCGGGGGCACCCACTGTGACTCAATAGCCAAGTTCTTCACGAGTTGTTGCCAGGAACAACCCTTGGTGTTCTGCGGCCTTGGCTTGCACCTCAGACATCACCGCATCGCGGGCAATGTGCTCCTCGCCCGCCAAATGTGCTCTCACCCTGCGCGCGAGATCGTTCAGCAGACTTTCACGCCACTTTGACCTCAATGATGGTCCCGTAGCTCGGGAATCTGACAGGCTTAATGCTAAAAGCAATTCGAGGGTTCGCGTGTCTTTAACGGCAACCGCTACGCCCGAGATCACATCCGGGTCATCAAGATCGCGCTTGGTCGCAATGACAGGCAACAAAAGATGGTGCAAAACCAGCCGCTCGAGGACTTCGGTATCGTGAAGATCAAATCCGATGCGTGGCGCAATTGTGCGAGTCATGCGTGCGCCAATTTTGCTGTTATCCCCTTGTTGACATTTTCCGATGTCATGTAACAGTGCGGCGACGAGAAGAAGGTCGGGCCCATCACCATCATGAGCATGTTCAAAACAGATTTGGAACGCACCATTCCGCCATAAAAGAAAGCCAGACCCGGGATCATAAGCTTCACCATCGCAGCGGCGGTTAACATCCAGGCGGTGTCACCTACGTTTAAAGCGGATTCCATAGGAGTCCTCCAATCGAGTGCGAATTTTCCGGCACACTGCCGATCGCGTACCCCAATCTTGGAGCCAGCACATTGCAGAAAAGGAGATAAGACATTTCACTGATGTGAATGACTGCCCAGAATATGAACGTTGTATTGATTCAAGGATCGGGACCGCGGTCAGCTCAACAGAGCGGAAACAAATTCGTTCACATCAAATGGCGCGAGATCATCAGGGCCTTCGCCTAGGCCAACAAGCTTCACCGGCACTCCGAGCTCGCGTTGTACCGCCACGACTATCCCACCTTTTGCCGTTCCATCAAGTTTCGTTAGGACAATGCCCGTTACGTTAACAACCTCGCTGAAAACTTTGGCCTGAACGAGTCCGTTTTGACCGGTTGTAGCATCAAGTACGAGCAGGACTTCATCAACCGGTGATTGCTTCTCGATAACCCGCTCCACTTTTCCAAGCTCATCCATCAGCCCAGTTTTCGTGTGCAACCGGCCAGCCGTGTCGATGACGACCACATCTAATTGAGCTTGTGTGGCAACCGAACACGCTTCAAATGCCACGCTCGCTGGGTCTCCACCTTCGGGCCCACGCACGACTGCTGCACCGACGCGGTCACCCCAGGTTTGCAGTTGATCCGCTGCTGCAGCGCGGAACGTGTCTGCCGCCCCCATCAGAACCGTCTGACCTTGTGAAATGAGGACACGAGCCAATTTGCCTACCGTGGTCGTTTTTCCGGTTCCATTCACACCCACTACCAACACAACGGCAGGGCGATCACCATGATCCGTGTGCACACTGCGGTCAAAATTTGGGTTTAACAGGGTGACCAGTTCTTCCCGCAGAGCCAACCGGATGAAGTCTTCACTTAAGTCGTTCGCTTGGGCCAAACGCACTTTGAGCCCCGCGATGAGTTCGGCCGACGCAGCGACCCCAAGATCTGCACTGAGCAGCGTCGCTTCGATATCGTCCCACGTCTGCTGATCAAGGCTGCCACTGGTCAGTAATCCGAACAGAGAATTACTGAAAACATTATTTGAACGAGCTAGTCGCGACCGAAGCCGACCAAGTCGCCCAGCAGCAGGTTCGGGAACTTCGACTTCCCAAAGGGCTGGCGCAGTCTCCTCGGTGCCCGTTGAAGGGTCTGCATGGGTTTTTGGCACGCCAATTGTTTGGTCAGTGTGTTGTTCGGGCTCACCCAGTGCCGGACCGTCGTTCCCCGCCCTGGGTGGGTCGTCATTTCCCGATTGCGCTTTTAGCGTAGGAACAGATTTTGCTTTGGACCGTGAAAAAGCAACCGCCCCGCCAATGATCAACCCCAGCAGAATTATTACCGCAACAATGACAATTGTTAATGCGTCCATCAAGCGGGTTCTGCCTCACGTAATCGTTGCCCAATAATCTGGGTTACCCCGTCGCCGCGCATGGACACGCCGTATAAAGCATCTGCGATTTCCATTGTTCGCTTTTGATGAGTAATGACAATCAGTTGCGATGTTGAACGCAACTCTTCAATAATGTCGATCAGGCGACCCAAGTTCACGTCGTCGAGGGCAGCTTCGACTTCGTCTAAGACGTAGAACGGTGACGGTCGCGCCTTAAACAGCGCAACGAGGAATGCCACCGCCGTCAGGGAACGTTCACCACCAGAGAGCAGTGAGAGTCGCTTAATCTTTTTACCCGGTGGGCGAGCCTCAACGTCCACTCCAGTCGTCAACATGTTGTCGGGATCTGTCAAAACGAGTCGACCCTCGCCTCCAGGGAATAGCCGGGAAAACACCCCCTCAAATTCTCGCGCAATTTCGGTGTACGCCTCCGTAAATACGCGTTCAACTCGCGCATCGACTTCTTTGACAATGTCGAGTAAGCCATCACGTGTTTTCTTGAGGTCTTCGAGCTGTTCAGTGAGGAACAGCTGCCGTTCCTCCATGGCCGAATACTCCTCAAGAGCCAACGGATTGACTTTGCCCAGGAGTGCTAGCTGCTTTTCTGCAACGCGCAAACGCTTTTCCTGATCCTCCCGGACAAATGGATACGGCTCCGGCAAAGCGGCGTCGGGGTCTATTTCGTCTCCTGGTGCAGCCGGGCTTGGTGGAACGAGTTGCTCAGGTCCGTATTCGGCAAGGAGTTCATCTGAAGCGAATCCGAAATCTTCTAAAGCTTTCGTCTCAAGTGATTCGATCCGCATGCGCTGCTCGGCCCGTGCCACTTCGTCGCGGTGCACAGTGTCCTTCAAGTTTTCTAGCACGTCGACCAAAGTACGAACTTCAGCGCGGACGAAAACTAGCTCCGTGTCACGTTCTTTTTTCAGCGCCTCACCTTGACTGCGCGACCTCTGCGCAATACCCACGGAAGTTTCGTTGTAGGTGAGCGCTACTCGCGCACCGGCTAACAATGCTTGGGCCACAATCAAAGACGTTGCGCGGCGTTCGCGGCGTTCTAATGCTGCAATTCGAGCGCTTCGCTCACTTTGAGCATCTCGCTCTAGTGCGGCAGCGCGCTCCCCAATGGCCCTGACTCGCTCTTCGGCGGTACGGACCGCAAGACGGGAATCAACCACATTGCTTCGCGCTTGGGTCAGTTCACGCTCACATGCCTCTCTTCGATCCTCACCGATGGCAGGGACGTGCTGTTGTTGCAATGTGTCCAATTGCGCAATGTGGGTGGCCAGCAATTCTCGATCACGCGCGTCCGCCGCCTGGGTGCTGAGCATCGCGGATTCAAGCCGCTCCGCCTCGGCGAGGGCATTTCGAGAAAGTTGACCGAGAGCGCCTAGCTTTTCGGCGATCGCTGCCAGCTCGGCATCTGATTCATGTAGGAGAGTCAACGCTGATTCAACGCGGTGGGCCGCAGCCTCTTGCTCATTTTTTGTGGCAGCCAAATCGAATATCACCCGTTGTAATTCTTGCTCAGTCTGAGCAAGAGCGGTTTCGCATTCATCAAATGCTGCCTGAACCTCAAGCAAACTAGGACTACTTGAGGAACCACCCTCAATCACACCCGCGTCAATTGAGTCACCTTGGCGGCTCACTAGGGAGACCCCCAGATTTCTCCTCGCACTCTCACGCATTTCTTCCAGCGAGTCAACCACGACGAAGCGATTAAGCAGTGCGTGTACTTGCGAGGACACCATCGGATCAACCCGAAAACAGTCCACAAGCCAACGGCCTGCGGGTGCTTGCCGATCATGTTGCATAGGGGGTGCGGGAAACTCGGCGACCAGAACATTTGATCTGCCCGCCTGTTCAGTCTTCAAAAAGACCAGCGCGTCCATGGCCAAATCAACATTGGAAACAACTACCGCCGATGAAAGATTTCCCAGCGCACTAGCAACTGCCGCTTCATAGCCGTGTTCGACCTGAATCAACGCACTCAACGTACCAATATACCCGTCGAGCCCGGAGTCGACCAGGGCCGCCGACCCGTCTTTGCGCTCAAGTCCCAGGGCCAAAGCGTCACGACGAGCGATGCCAGCAGCCTTCTCTCGATCGAGCTTGGCCTCCTGAGCCAATAACTCGCGAAGTTTAGTGTCTACACCTGCGAGAATCTCCTGTGACGCCTCGTGCTCAGAGTCCAAGCCTTCCTCACCTGCTCCGTGGGAGATCACAGACACCTCCACCTGCTGGAATTGCGCTTGTGCTTGTTGACTGCGCTCCTGCGCCTCGCCAATCTGGGAATTCAGTCGCGTGAGTTCTGATTCCCTGGTCTCTAGCCGGGCACCAACGTTGTCCCGTGCGGCCTTGACATCGTCCTTTTTCTTGACGTGAGCAACCCGCGCACTCTCAATTTCAGCGACGCGTGATACTTCCTGGCTTAGCGCGCGTTCAGCACCCTGCTCGGCGATCTCTGCCTGCGATAGCGCCTGACCTAACGCCTCAACTTTGCGGGTAAGTTCGAACTCTTGGCTTCGCAGGGACCGCGCTTCGGCTTCGAGTACTTCTGGTTCACGACCTGACTTTTCCTCTTCCGGTTCCGGAGCAAGGTTTCGCACCTTCTCAACACCGAGTTGGACTAGACCAAGATAACGCTCGCGCAGGCTGCTCAGAGCGAACCAGGTTTCCTGGTCCTTGATCAGTTCGGGTCCTAACTCTCTCTCAAGTTCCTCGGCATTGTTTTCTCGCTCGCGCAGGGCCGCAATCTTTGACTCGACTTCACCTTGTCTTTCACGCAAGGCGCTTTCATCTGCCACTTCGGCTTCCAATGCAACCCGCAGTTCAGAAAGGTCATTCGCCATGAGTCGCAGCCGCGAATCGCGCACATCGCTTTGGATCACCGTGGCACGACGAGCGACCTCTGCCTGACGTCCCAATGGTTTGAGAGCTCGACGCAATTCAGCGGTGAGATCGTTTAGACGAGTGAGGTTCGCCTGCATCGAGTCGAGTTTGCGAAGGGCTTTTTCTTTTCGCTTGCGATGCTTGAGGACACCTGCAGCTTCTTCGATGAATCCTCGGCGATCCTCAGGGGTCGCCTTCAAAATCGAATCAAGTTGCCCTTGGCCGACAATTACATGCATCTCCCGACCGATACCTGAGTCGCTGAGCAACTCTTGGACGTCGAGTAAGCGGCACTGCTCACCGTTGATCGCGTATTCGGATCCACCATTTCGAAATAATGTTCGCGAGATGGTGACTTCAGAGAACTCAATGGGAAGCGCTCCATCTGAGTTGTCGATAGTGACAGCAACCTCTGCCCGACCTAGTGGGGCCCGACCCGAAGTTCCCGAAAAAATAACGTCTTCCATTTTGCCGCCGCGTAGCGACTTTGCACCCTGTTCGCCCATGACCCAAGCGAGTGCATCAACAACATTGGATTTACCCGAGCCATTGGGTCCGACGACGCAGGTGACTCCAGGCTCAAATTGAAGTGTAGTTGCCGATGCAAAAGACTTGAAGCCTTTGAGGGTAAGGGATTTAAGATGCACGGCGCGGTTTTCATCCTGTCAATCTGACACCTGCCCGGATCGCTCTGGGCCGATGCACAAGGTTATTTATCGTGCCTCACCCTATCGGTGTGCAACCTGAAATTACGGCAGCGACCACGGAGGCTGACAGGTTGAACAGTGAAAGCTCGACCGATTCATGAACTTACTGCGAATAATTGGATCACCGCATCGATCACAGGGGTGCCCCTCGCGCCCATAAACTGCTAAAGATCGCGAAAAATAGCCCGACTCTCCATTGACATTGACATACAACGCATCAAAACTCGTACCGCCGGCAACAAGTGCCTCGCTCATCACGCCAGTAACAGTGGTAACAATTTCTACTGCCGTGCTGCGATCTAGGTGATTGCACGGGGTTCTGCCATCAAGGCCCACCCGCCAGAGACACTCATCCGCGTAAATATTGCCAATGCCAGAAATCAGATGCTGGTCCAGTAATCCCTTCTTGACCTCAATTGAACGCTTTGTGAGCATTTCTGCAAATGCGTCCACATCAAAAAGTGGGTCAAATGGATCTCTGGCGATCCGCGAAACCGCCACAGGTAGTCCGTCTTGGTCGCGATCACAGATCTGCATTCCCCCGAACGTCCGTTGATCCAGGAATTCGAAATAGCGCGGCGGCTCCCCTGCTCGAGTTACGGTCCAATCGACCCGAACATGTGGATGTCCTGAGGGGGAATCGTTGATTCGAATCTGCCCACTCATGCCAAGGTGGACCATGAGGACAAAGGGCCGATCCAGTTCAAGCCACATGTATTTACCTCGGCGACACACGCTCTCGATTACAGCGCCGTCAAGTTGAACGGCTAAGTCCCCTACATTGCGGCGAGTGGCCCGCTCGTGATGAACACCGACCTTCCTAATGGTGGTACCGACTACCATCGAGGCTAGGCCTGACCGAACTACCTCAACTTCAGGAAGTTCTGGCATCGGGGAATCTGTTGATTAATTGGCCATAGGCTTGTTCTGCCGCAAGTTGCTCGGCCGCCTTCTTTGATCTGCCTACACCTAACCCGAGATCCTCCCCCGCGATCTGGGCGCGCGCTACAAACTCTTTTGCGTGATCTGGGCCCGAGTCACTGATGTCATAGTGCGGCAAAGGCAGTTCTAGTGCACCGCAGACCTCCTGCAGTGAAGTTTTCCAATCTAAGCCAGCGCCAAGTTCTGACGCAGCCATGATCATGGGGTCGAAAATACGATGGATGAATTCGGCAGCCAGGTTGATCCCACCGGATAAATAGATCGCACCGATCACCGCCTCCAGAGAGTCGGCCAGAATTGACGTTTTTTCGTTGCCCCCCGAAGTGACTTCTCCCCGACCTAGGCGCAGGTACTCGCCGAGCCCAAGGCTCCTTGCTACGTCCGCGAGCGCCTGAGCATTAACTACCGAAGCCCGCATGCGGGCCAATGACCCTTCGGTGAGTTGAGGAAATTCACGGTAAAGAAAGTCCGTAACAACTACCCCCAGTACTGAGTCTCCCAGAAACTCAAGCCTTTCATTTGTAGGGATGCTCCCGTTTTCGTAGGAAAACGAGCGATGAATCAAGGCGAGTTCGAGAAGTTCTCGGTCACATTCACATTCAAGAACTGCCATGAGCGAGACAACGGGGTCCGCAGTCGACGGGTTCAGGCGTGGGTCCATCACAACAGGATAATGTCAGCTGAAGTCAGATGTGGGAAATGTGACTAAACGTCTAGGACGCGACGCTTTGCATATGTTCCGCACATGGGGCACGCCGTGTGAGCAAGTCGTTTTTCCTTGCAGCGGGTGCAAATCACCAGAGTTGGCGCTACAGCTTTCCACTGTGACCGTCGATGACGGGTGTTTGATCGCGACATCTTCCGCTTGGGAACTGGCACTGGATCCTCTTTCACGTAGTGACTGAGCTACTGGCTTATTTAGTAGCTGAGCTAGTTGCTGGCGCTGTTCTGCGCCCGTGAGTATTGCACTAGAGCCATGTGCACTACTTCAAGGGGTCATTCTTGGTTAATTCCAGGAGCCCTTCCAAGGCCGCCCACCTGTGATCGGTAGTGGCATGGTCATGGGATGCACCCTCAAGTTTATCTCCACATTGTGGGCAAATCCCCAGACAGTCTGGGCGGCACAGTGGGGAAAGAGGCAGATCTAGAACAATTGCATCGCGCACCGAGTCGAGCAGATCGACTGCGTCCTCATGCACATAGAAGAAAGTCAATTCCTCTGAGGCATCTTCAAAGGCTTGTACAACCCGCCCGCGCGAGTCTGTTTCTTCATAGAGAAAAAGCTCGGTGACTCGGGAGTGATCAGTCCACATGATGGGCTCGAGGCAACGAGCGCACTCAGCTTCCACCTCAAAGTCGAAGTCAAGGTTTACCAGCACTCCATCAAGAACAGATTCAATCCTGATCTGCGCAGGCATTTTACTGGCGGGCGCTACTTTCGCCATGCCCACTTCAAGTTCTGGGGGAGCTACAAACTCCAGATCTGCTTCCCACATATTCCCCGGCCTTCGCGGCAGGTGTGTGAGGGACACGCGAAACGAGCCAGGTTCGATGCCACCCCCTACGGTCATGAGGCTCTCTAATCCGTTCGAGCGTCAAAAAAATCGGACGGTTGCGATCCTTCTGGAGCCAATTCCTGATACATCTGACTCCGCAAACGCTCGCGGCCTCGATCGACGGTTTGCAACGTCTTTTGCAAAGTGATTTCAAAAGTCGCCAATTTGGAATCTATGTAGTCGTCGGTCTCGGCCCGCATTTGCTGGGTTTGCCCGGTCGCTTCATCGCGCACAGCATTTGCCTCTTCCACCGCCGCGAGGTACACCTCGTGCTCGGATACCAACGTATCGGCTGCCACTCGAGCTTGGGCAAGAATTCGGTCTGCTTCCCGTCTGCCGTCTTGAACAACCGCCTCCCGGTCAGCGAGTAGTTCGTCAGCGCGGTAAACGGACTCCGGCATAAGCTGCCGGATTTCCTCAATAACGTCGAGCACTTGCGAACGATTCAGAATGCATGACGCCGACAAAGGCATCGCTTTTGCCTCTTCCACCAAAACGGTGAGTTCATCGAGTCTTTCCTGAACGTCCACACTTGCTCCTGACATTTGAGAACCTTACTGAAGTGTACTTCTCGAGCTCAATTATTGGGGTTAGATTCCATTGTGCTGGATAATTTTCCTTGGAGGCGTTTCAACACGGCTTCGGGTACCAGCCCGCCAACATCGCCACCGTGAGTGGCCACGTCCTTGACCAGACTCGAGGATAAATAGCTGTAGAGGGGATTAGTCGAGATGAAACAGGTCTCCACCTGGGTTAACCGATAATTCATCTGCGCCATTTGAAGCTCGTAATCAAAATCACTCACAGCCCGTAACCCTTTAACAATGGCATTGACTTCATGGTCCTTGCAGTAGTCCACCAACAGGCCGTAGAAGGAATCCACGGTGACATTGGGTAAATGTGCGGTCGCTTCGGTGAGCATCTCGATTCGCTCCTCAACCGTGAATAATGACTCCTTTATTTTATTGATCAGAACGGCGACGATCACTTGATCTGACATGCGAGATGCACGCTCAAAGACATCAAGGTGTCCCATAGTTACGGGGTCAAATGACCCCGGGCATACCGCAATCCGCATCCGCATTCCTCAACTAGTTGGCCATGATTCAACCTGACCGTACCAAAGTTTAGAGTCACCGTAACCACGCTCCCACACATATCGCAAAAAGTGGGGTGCAACTGTGCCAAACGGTGAAGGAGAGCGGGTGCCCCGCTCACACACGAGCAGTGCTTCATCTAGGAGCGTGCTGGCACTGAGTTTCGCCAAAAACCGCTGCACTTCACCGTCAGAATGGGCATAAGGCGGGTCAAGAAAGACGATGTCTACCTGTGCTTGGGGAATCCATGAATACGCATCAGCCTTCAATGACCGAACATCAAGGCCGCAATCGGCCACATTGCGCTCGATAGTTGCATGTGCTGAAGAATCGTTCTCGATCAGAACCACCTCGCGAGCACCACGACTCTTGGCCTCGAGCCCAATCGCACCCGAGCCGGCGAATAGATCGACAAAACTCACGTGTGACCACTGCAGATTCGATTGCGCTAGATAAGAATCAATGCTGGAAAATAGGGCTTCCCGCATCCGATCAGAGCTTGGCCGCGTACCAATTTTGGGAACCTGAAGTTTTCGCCCGCGAGCTGACCCGGAGATGATTCGCATTAAGACTTTTCCAAGTACTCAGCACGCTGAATCTCAAAAATATCGATTGTTTCCATCACTTGGCCCCAAAGCTTGCTGGTAAATAACTCGTCAATGTCCTGGCGTACTTTATCAATGAAGTCCAGGTCGTCGATTACCTTAAGTAAGCGAAGTGAACTCAATGCACCAGATTGATCTTGCCCCAGCACATCGCCTTCGCCTCGAATCTCAAGGTCCTTCTGGGAAAGCGCGAACCCATCACGCGAATCCCGTACGGCTTCGAGTCGATCAGTGGACGCAGCACTTTGCGTACTTCCGTGAACCAAAATGCACACGCCTGGTTTAGACCCACGACCAATCCGCCCCCGCAACTGATGCAATTGAGAAATGCCAAATCTTTCTGCGTTGAGCACGATAATCATCGTTGCAATAGGAATGTCTACACCGACTTCGATCACGGTCGTCGCGATCAAAACATCAACTTTCGGCTCCGCGAAGCCTTCGAATCGGCGCATGGCTTCGCGTTTGGCGTTCGAGTCCAAAGCTCCATGCAGTTTTTCAAATGAAATTTGCGGATACCGTGCTGTCAACGAGTCATAAGTTTCTTCAACCGAAGCAAGTGGCTCACGGCCTGATGATTTATCGCTTTTTGGGTCCGTTTCCGGCGGTGAGATACTCGGACACACGACAAAAACGCGATTTCCTGCAGCAGCCTCTTCAGCCATGCGTTCCCACACCCGTTCTACAAACCGGGGTCTACCAGAAGTGGGTACTAGAAAGGTCTGAATTTCTGCTCGCAATTTTGGGGACTCGACCAATGTCGAAACGTCTAGGTCACCAAAAACAGTTAGCGCAACGGTCCTAGGGATCGGGGTCGCCGTCATTACCAACAGGTGCGGCCGCAACTCGTCTTGGCCTTTTGTCAACATTATTGCTCGCTGCTCAACTCCAAACCGATGTTGCTCGTCGATCACAATCAGACCTAAGTCGAAGAACGCAACATTGTCTTCAAGGAGTGCATGAGTTCCGATAAGAATATCGATGTCTCCACTTTGAGTATCTAGCAGGATCTTGCGACGATTTGGCACTGACATGGCACCGGTAAGCAGCTCAACATGAATCGGCCGCGAGGTAACCCCCTTCAAGAATCTTCGCAAGGATTCATAGTGCTGAACTGCGAGCACCTCAGTGGGCGCGAGCAAAGCGATCTGCCCGCCAGATTCAATAACTGTGAGCATCGCGCGAATCGACACAATCGTTTTTCCGCTACCCACATCTCCTTGCAGGAGCCTGGTCATGGGGACACCTTGCGCTAGGTCCGCAGCGATCTCCTCCCCCACCATAATTTGACCCTGCGTTAAGCCAAATGGAAGTGAACTATCAAACTCGGGAGTCAGCGCGGAATCGCTCCCACCTCGAGCGAGTGCGAGTGCGGACTTGGCGTTGCTCTTGCGCTGGCGCATCAGGGCTAAAAGAACAAACGCTTCTTCGTACTTTATCCGTTCGGTCGCTCTAACAATTTCACCATGATTCTTTGGCTGGTGGATCGCATGAAGTGATTCGATTTTAGTCATGAAGCCGTGCTTGATCACCAATTCTGTCGGAAGTGGGTCGGTCAACCGATCAGCTGAGGCGAGAACTACGTCGATGGCCGCTTGAATTTGCCATGAAGCAAGTGATTGGGAACTTGGATAGACCGGGATAATTTCCCCGGTGAATTCGGTGATTGCATCGATTTCCTCTGCCACCCCGTTTCCAGTGTCGGTAAAAAGCGCATACTGCGGATGGGCCAGCGTTCGTACTCCGCGAAATTCTGACACCGTCCCGGCAAACAAGCCGATTCGACCGACTTTCAATTCCCGCTCACGCCATTTTTGGTTAAAAAATGTGAGTTCCATAGATTCGACACCGTCAGAGACACTTACAACCAAGATGAACCCACGCTTTTGTTGCATGCGCCGAGAGTCAACACCTCTAATGGTGGCCAAAATAGTTACCGGAACGCCCACTTCGACTTTGTCAAAGGGTGTCAAATTTCCTCGGTCAAGGTACCTACGTGGGTAATGGTTGAGTAGCCCACCGGCAGTGGTGATTCCAAATGCCTTTTCCACACTTGCCGCACTTTTCCCTCCGATTAACTCCTTCAGGGTAGTGGTAAGAAAATTTTTTCGACCGCTCACGCTACTCGACTCCGAAAATAAACGGCCATAGCGGCTGCTCTCCTGAAACGAATTCACACTCAATCAATGGGTAGCCGGTCTTAATCCAGGCAAGTAATGATTCGATGTGGACATCGGTGACTTCGGCACCCGTGACTATCGTCAGTAACTCGGCACCCGGCGCCAACATGCGTCTGAGCACACTTCTACTTGACGCTACAAGATCGCTATCAATGGCACTAATTTCTCCGTCAATGAGGCCCAGGTAGTCACCCGTCTTGCATGCACCAGCCATGGTTAATACGTCTCGGGTTGCTCGGGTGATTGCTCCATAGTGTGTTGCTCCCGCAGCCCGCGTCATGGCAACCACATCCTGATCGAAGTCCAACACAGGATCATGAATGGCGACTGCGGCTAGTGACTGCGTAATCGCACGACTGGGAATCACCGACACCCGATAGCCCATGCTCCGCAAGTAAGAAGCAGCAATATCAGCGACTGGATGCGTATCCCGATCCGCCGGAAGGATCACGACCTCCTTGGCTTCATTTCCACTGATGACGGAGATGATCTCAGCGGCAGATGGCTGCTGCCGTGCAGGCGTGGCAATGCATATCACGCCTAATGATTCCAATAATCGACGAATGCCTTCGCCGTGAGTGACCGCAAGCAAAATTCGAGACCGCCGTGTCTGGGCTTGTGCACGCTCTTGCGAAATTGAGTGGAGTTCCAGTGGAACAACGGAAACCTGCCTAACCACCCCGCGCTCCAAACCCGCATTGATGCAATCAGAGACTCGATTCAACGCAGAGTGGACGTGCACCTTCCACAAAGAATCGAATCCGGCGATCATCACGCTCGTACCCACGCCTTCCAAAGCCTCTTGTAATGGAGCCTTATCCACCGCTTCAAAGTCATACATGACCTCACATTCGACAGCAGTGCTGTTGGATTCGTACTGCACCGCCGCCGGGGCAAACTCACCCAGTGGCTGCACAGCGTGTTCAACCCGCCGTGGCGTCTCACCCGTCAGGACCGTAACCAGTGCGTCTAGAACCACGACCAGTCCCCGGCCTCCAGCGTCAACTACCCCTGCGTCGCGTAATACTGCCAACAATTCCGGGGTGTGCAGTAGCGCGGTATATGCCGCATCCGCCGCTGCGGTGGCAACCTTCGCTAAGTCTTCCCCCTGAGCCGTGACGCGCGAAGCTTCTTGGGCCGCTCGTGCGGCAACCGTAAGGATTGTTCCTTCCCAGGGAACCGCTACCGCATGATATGCACCACGAGCACCGTGGGACAACGCCTGAGCGAAATTTTCCGGACTCGTCGCGATCTCTGACATGAGGTCGCGCAAGAACGCTGAGAAAATCACTCCTGAATTCCCTCGGGCGCCCAAGATCGCGGCCTTACCCACCCAGTGGGCCGCTTGGGCCAAGTCATCGGCTGGCTCCCTCAACGCCGTGCAGGCAGCCTCCACCGTGAGATACAGATTCGTGCCGGTGTCGCCATCGGGGACCGGGAACACATTCAGAGCATCGATTTCAGCACGAGCCACCCGTAATGCACCCTGTGCTTGGATCAGCCACGAGTGCAATATGGGCACGGTTATTTCTGTGATGGGGGCATGAGTGATCTGTGACCTTTGCTCGGCCATGGCCCCTCCTTCACTTTGTAGCAGTGGATCGGCTATTCTTCCTCAGGTTTAACATGAGTACTCTAAAGGAACCAGCTAGAGCCAGTGCCTAAGTGCACGACTCTCGTGTAATCCTTGCGCATGAGACCCTGACAACCAACCGGATCCGTCTGGATCCATTGTTTTAATCTGACGAAGGAGTCATTGTGGCTGCAAACTGCGACATCTGCGGGAAGGGCCCTAGCTTCGGCCATAACGTTTCTCATTCACAGCGTAAGACCAATCGTCGCTGGAATCCGAATATCCAGCGCGTTCGCGCTCTGGTTGGCAAAACCCCCAAGCGACTCAATGTGTGTACTTCCTGCATCAAAGCGGGCAAAGTGGTGCGCGCCTCCTAAAACCTAGGAGGAAAAGTGTCTAAAGCCCGGCACTTGTTCAAAAGCATCCGCATACGCGACACCGTCAATAAGGACAGCTCCAACCGGTGCGGGAGCTACTTTCCCAATCGCAGTAAAGCCCCTTGGCATCCTCTTCTTTGGTGGGAAAGTTGCCACGATCGCGTGATCATCGCCTCCTGCGAGGATCCACCCCATGGGGTCGACTCCAAATGCGGCCGCGGTCGAGACAAGTTCTTCTGGCACAGCAATTTTTTTTGTGTCAAGTTCAATGCATACCCCGGAGCCTCGCGCAATGTGCTCAAGGTCAGCCACCAGACCATCAGAAATATCAATCATTGAAGTCGCCCCACTTTTGGCAGCGCGAGCACCCGCGGAGTAGTCAATATTGGGCACTCTAAACGCATCCACTAAAACCCGAGGAGACCGTAATCCCCGTTGCAAAACCCGGAGCCCCGCGGCGGCCATACCCGATCTGCCACAAATTCCCACTGTGTCTCCCGCACCAGCACCACTTCGAGCCAGCGCTGCTCCCGAAAGGAGGTGACCAATTGCCGTCACCGAAATCACAATATTCTCGCAATCGCTGACATCACCACCCAAGACCACTGCACCGGCGCTATCTGCTTCCTCCATAAAGCCCGCGAGAAACTCGCCGGCCCAATGACTAGTTGTGCTCCCCGGCATCCCGATCGCGAGCAAAACGCCCGCCGGCTGCGCCCCCATGGCACACACGTCTGCCATCGAGGCTGCAGCGCAACGACGACCAATCTCGATTCCCGTTGACCAGTCCGTACGAAAATGCTTGCCTTCTGCATACATATCCACGCTGAGAGCGAGCGACGAGCCCTCAGTACTAATGACAGCCGCGTCGTCACCAGCAGGAACCTCGACGCCGATTCCGGAAATCTTGGCCGCATTGATTTGCGAGAGGATCTTTGTGACAAGTCCTAATTCCCCGAGGTCTGCAAGGGTTTCACTAGCGGCTTCTGGACTCACAGCTTTGAGCCTTTCTGTTGATCAACTGGGAAAAGCACCCGGTTCAAATATAGAGTGGGGTCATGTCGGTGCAAGCATATGTATTAATTCAAACCGAAGTCGGTAAGGCGGCCACCGTCGTCGAGTCGATTCGCGCTATTTCTGGGGTCGCCGTCGCCGAGGACGTCACTGGACCATACGACGTAATTGTTAAAGCCGAGGCCCGAACCATGGACGAACTCGGAAGGCTTGTCGTCGCCAAGATTCAAGCGGTTTCGGGTATCACCAGAACATTGACCTGTCCCATTGTGAACCTTGTATAACAACAGAGCGGCGATTGCTTGTGGCCTTATCTTTTTAGCAAGCCTGACTGCTTGTAGTTCACCTTTGCGCGTGGAACCGGGTGAGGAATCAGAGAGCCAATTTTGTACCGAACTTGGTGCGATCCTGCCCGTAAGCATGGAGGGTGCGTTGTTACGCAACAGCAATCCAGATTCCCCCGGAACGAAAGCTTGGGGTGATCCGGCAATCGTGGCGCGATGTGGGGTTGCAGTACCCACAACTTATTCCGCTACCAGCCAGCTTCTCGAGGTTGATGGGGTCACTTGGTACCCCGAAGAATTGCAGGCCGGCGTGCGATTCACTTCACTTCAGACTCCTGAATTAGTCGAAGTGTCTATACCGAGCGCTTACGAATCAACGGCTGACATCCTCACCGAATTAAGCTTAGATATTAGCTCTCTCACACCTTAATTTTCACAGAGCCGCACGCACCAGTCGATCAACGATCTTCGGGAAACTCACTCCAGCTTGCTGCCACATTCGAGCAAACATCGATATTGGGGTGAAACCAGGGATCGTATTAATCTCGTTGAAAATAATTCGATCACCATCAAGGAAAAAGTCAACTCGTGCATAGCCCGTACATCCCAACAACATAAAAACATGAACCGCGAGACGCTGGATTTCACGCACCACCTCAGGATCAAGGTCAGCTGGAACTATCAATTCCGCGCCATCGCTAATATATTTTGCTTCAAAGTCATAAAACGGAAATTGATCTTTAACTTTTATCTCACCGACTGGGCTTGCTTCAACACCAGATTCACCCACTAGCACGCCCACTTCCAATTCCCGTGGGTTGGCTAAACCTTGTTCGACAATCACGTCAGGACACGAATGAAAAGCGTGCTGGCATGCCAGCTCGTAATCTTCTATTTGATTCACCATAGAAATGCCAATAGATGAACCACCGGACACCGGCTTAACAAACCAGGGGAAAGGAAATGCATGTGTCGGCGGTCCGACTGTCATTGCCGCTGAGCTCTGGGGGAACCAGTTGCCAGCATCGACGCCAGCTGCGCGGACTAACTCTTTAGTTGTTAACTTATTCATGCAGATTGCTGATGCCTGCACACCCGAACCGACCACCGGGATTCCCATGCTGTGACATACACCTTGAATTGCCCCGTCTTCCCCACCGACGCCATGCAGAACCGGAAAGACAACCAAAATGGGGCTGAATTCACCGTCGATCTCAATCCCGGGCGCACTCGCATTCATGACCAAGCGCACAACTTGATCACGTTTGCCTACCTCAGGGTAATGATTGGCAGTGATTTCATAGGACTCAACTTCAAAAGGGGCGACCTCGACCCAGGTGCCGTCTGAAGTAATCCCAATGCACAAAACCTTGTAGCCCAAATCGAGAAGGGCGGCAAGTACCGACTTCGCGCTCAGACATGAAATGGAGTGCTCCGGACTCCTCCCGCCAAAGACAAGAGCAACCACCCCGGGAGCCGAACTCACAGAATTAGACATTAACTGCATGTCCTCACCGTACCGGAATGCATTTGCCCCATCTGGGAGCCCAATCTGCAAGGTGTCCCTAATAGAATGTGAGCGTGGATGCCAAGGACCTTGACCCCAGTACTCGGGTTGTGAGCTCGGGAAGACCCGCTGCGCAGCCCGACAATCCTGTGAATGCGCCAATCGTGCCCGCCTCAACTTTTCATGCGGGTGGTCAATTGGAATATGGGCGGGAAAATAACCCGACTGCCGCCGCGCTTGAATTGGCATTGGGCGAATTGGACGGTGGCGAAGCTCTTGTTTTCTCGTCGGGCATGGCGGCGGCGAATGCATTGATGGACATATGGCCGGTGGGAACTTGTGTAATTGCGCCTAATACGGCCTACACGGGTGTAGCAGTCCGACTCCGTGAACTACACGAACGCGGTCAGATCGAGCTCACCACTTGCAATGTGACAAACACCGAATTGATCCTGAGTCTGCTCCCCCAGTCCCAGGTACTCTGGATTGAATCACCCACCAATCCACTCCTTGAGGTCGCAGAGCTTGAGGTGCTCATGGGTCGGGCTCGTGCCCACGGAGTCACCACAATTGTGGACAACACATTTGCCAGCCCGGTGCGTCAAAAGCCACTCGCTATGGGCGCAGATTTTGTTTTGCATAGTGTTACCAAGGTTCTTAGTGGTCACTCAGACTTGCTTATGGGAGCTGTTATTACGCGGGAACATGCCGACTGGGAAAAACTCCAAGTACGGCGCGTATTGCTCGGCGCAATGCCAAGTGCCTTTGACTGCTACCTAGCCCTGAGAGGATTGCGGACGCTTTTTGTTCGCTACGAAAGATCCGAGGCTAACGCGATGGCAATAGCCCCCAAGCTCACAGCACATCCCGGTGTATACAGGGTGAGGTATCCAGGTTGGGGCACTATCGCGTCCATCGAAATTGATGGGGATGCTGATCGAGTGTGTGAAGCAACTCGCCTGTGGACCTATGCAACGAGTCTGGGTGGGGTTGAATCGCTCCTTGAACGACGGCGTAGGTGGCCACTCGAGAGTGACACGGTTCCTAAGAATCTAATTCGACTTTCATTTGGAATTGAGAATCCCGATGACCTTTGGGCAGACTTAGATCAAGCGCTTTTGCACAGGTAATGACTGCAGATCGCGAAGGCTAAAACTTCAGGTACTACAACTCTGACTTTGTGTCACGCGCCATGAAAGAACTCAATAGGTCCCGCGGCGGCTTATCAAAATGCAAGACCGCAACAACCTCTGCCGTTATCGGCATTTCAACACCAAGTTTTTGTGCCAACTCCAAGATCGGCTGGCAGCTTTTAAATGCCTCGCAAGTTTGGTTAGTTACTGCAATTGTTTCTTTGACGGAGAGACCTCTGCCCAGGTTTTCGCCAAATGTGCGATTTCGGGAAAGCGGTGATTGGCACGTGGCAACCAAGTCGCCCACCCCGGCCAGCCCCAAAAATGTCAAGGGGTCGGCTCCGAGCGCCACCCCTAATCTGCCAATTTCTGCCAATCCGCGAGTAATCAAAGAAGATTGAGAATTTTCTCCCAGACCCATGCCTACCGCGATTCCGTTTGCCACCGCAATCACATTTTTGACCGCACCACCAATCTCCGTCCCGATAACGTCAGTTGTCCAATAGGGGCGGAAGTAGTCGGTTGTACAGGCTCGCTGGATTGCAACTGCGCTGGCTTGCGTCGAGGCCGCAACGGTTGTTGCTGTAGGTTGACGGGCGATTATTTCCTTCGCCAAATTTGGACCGGAAACAACCGCAATTCGTTGGGGATCAGCCCCTGTTGCTTGGGCTATCACCTCACTCATCCGCATTGACGTCCCAAGTTCAATGCCCTTCATCAGGCTCACGAACACGGCTTCGTCCCTTATCCATTGCGCCCAATCCTTTAGGTTGGCCCGCAGTGATTGCGCTGGCACTGCCAGCACCACAATCTCAGCGCTCTGCAGCGCCTCTTGTGGATCGGTAGTCGCAATAATCGATTCTGGTAAGTCGACGTCCGGGTGATAGCGACTATTTCTGTGAAACTGGTTGATATCCGCGGCCATTTCTCCATCCCGCGTCCACAGGGTCACTTGGGAACCCGCTTCAGCCAATACGACGGCGAACGCCGTACCCCAAGAGCCGCCACCCATTATGGCCACGCGCGTCACTGTTCACTCCTTTGATCCACATCATGACGATAGAGCACTGCCGGTGGGGCTTCTCCTCTGATCTCGCCTTCCATACGTGCCAAGGTGCTCATCAATTGATCCGTGGCCTCGTGAAGTAACTCTGGAGTCCATTTTTGGCCGCGATACTGGGATAGATCCATGGGCTCGCCCAACCACACATGCATTGTTTTTCGGGGCAGCAACCGCAACTGCTTCTTGTAGGGGCCGATCACATCTTGGGATCCCCATTGAACCATTGGATACAGTGGGCAACCAGACTCCAAAGCGATTCGGACCGCACCGGTTTTCCCTTGCATCGGCCATAGATTGGGGTCACGCGTGATAGTGCCTTCAGGATATACAACGACACATTCACCTGCTTGCGCTGCAACAGACGCATCGCGAAAAGCGAACACAGCCTCACTGGATTCGCGGTACACCCGAATTTGACCGGCACTGGAAATTATCCAGCCAAAAATCGGAACCCGAAAAACAGATTCTTTGCCCAAGAATCGAGGGGGCCGATCATGTGCCCAGAGCGGATGGGCCACCGCCAAAGGATCAAACCATGAGGTGTGATTTGTTGCCACGACAATTCCACCGTCTTGGTCCCTGAGTTGATCAAATCCACGCCAGTCTCTTTTAGTGAATACCATAAGGAACGGCCAGCCAACCAATACCGCGATCCGGAATCCAGTGCCAATCCTCGATTTGCGTGTCGTATGTCTGGGCACCGCATCAGCGTACCTCGCAACCCTGTTGAATGGGTCCATGTTCACTCACTCTGAGCCGGGTGAAATCAGTTGGCACGCGCTCGTTCCCGCGAAGGCGATGCATGCCGCTAAGTCCCGCCTCAATCGCGATGAATTGGTCGCCGCCTTCTTGACCGACACGGTGACCGCGCTCATTGGATCCCCTCGAGTCGGGTGCGTCAGTGTGATTACCTCGGACCGCGAGCTCGAGGCTCTGGCTAAGGGCCTTGGGGCGCAGACTGTCCTTGAGCCGACGCCTTCTGGACTCTTGAACGCCCTGGAATTGGGCATGTACACGATCCAGCCCAGCATGGGAACCGTGATTGCACTCGGTGATCTGCCCTGTTTAACTCCAGCCGATGTCAATGCTTTCTTAGAAAGTGCCGATCTCTACGACAGTTCGTTCTTATGTGATTCAGAAGGCACGGGAAGCACGATGTGGGCCCGCCGCCCTGGGAGCACCGCACTTCCACACTTCGGTGTCCGATCACGTGCAGCTCACCGGGAGAGCGGCTCGGTCGAGATTCCCGGTTCGCCGCGTGCACATCGTGATGTTGACACACCAACAGCATTGTGGGACGCGATTCGAATCGGGGTTGGGTCTGCCACAATGAGGGCACTGGGTGAAACAGCACCGATTTTAGCGACAATTTCCGGACTGGATCCGATCAAAGCAGTCGACGAATCCGGGCATCAGCGCGCTTACCCCGACTACACTCTCATAGAAATCTTGGCGCCCAAGATTGGCCAACGCGTCATAATCGACCAAGCAAAAAAGCAGATAACTGTTGCACAATAAATAGATGGCCGCATCCAGAGGATGCGGCCATCTATTTGATCGAAACTACTTGCGACGAGCAGGAGCTTTCTTAGCTGCCTTCTTAGGAGCCGCTTTCTTAGCCGCTGCCTTTTTAGGGGCTGCCTTTTTAGCGGCTGCTTTTTTAGGGGCTGACGTCGAGATCTTCTTTGCACCCGAGACGACCGCTTTGAATTCTGCACCCGGGCGGAACTTGGGAAGCTTGGTTGCCTTAATTTTCACGGTTTCGCCAGTGCGAGGATTGCGACCAAGACGGGCCTTACGGGCCTGCGCTTCGAAGATTCCAAATCCACTAATGGCAACTTTGTCGCCACGAACCACGGCCTTCTTGATTTCTTCGACGAATGCGTCAACGATCTCGGTGACTTCGCGCTTACTAACGTCGCCACGGCCCGCTACTGCATCAATGAGTTCTGCTTTGTTCACGATTGAACCCCTCCGAAGGGTGATTAGGTTGATCTTGTGACCAACACCTAAATGTAACTCTAAACTAGGAAAATATTGTTTTAGCCACGCCGAAAGGCGTTGCTGCGCAACGTCTTTTCTGATCCAGGTGCTCGGTCATTTGTGACATTGTGACGCAACCCACATTAGCCCAGGCTGGGCAAAAAACCCGGCCGCCTTTTTTCAAACTCGCTGATTACATCAGAGTGTTCAAGTGTGATTCCAATGTCGTCAAGTCCTTCTAGTAGACGCCAGCGAACATAGTCATCCACCTCAAAATTACACGTGAATTCCCCGGCGTTGACTTTTCGTTCCTGCAGATCGACCGTAATCAAGATTGCCGGGTCAGCTTCCACGATTTCCCACAGCTCCTCAATTGCGGCCTGAGGAATCACAGCGGCAAGGAGTCCGCCTTTCCCAGAATTTCCGCGGAAGATGTCGGCGAAGCGCGAACACAGAACCACCCTGAAACCAAAGTCTTGTAGGGCCCACACCGCATGCTCGCGCGAAGAACCAGTCCCAAAATCTGGCCCCGCGACCAAAATCGACACCCCTTGATATTCCGGACGATTGAGTACAAAATCCGGGTCTTTACGCCAACTGGCAAATAGTGCGTCTTCGAATCCGTGGCGAGTGATTCGCTTGAGGTACTCGGCGGGGATTATTTGATCTGTGTCAACATTACTGCGATGCAGTGGCGCCGCTGTTCCGGTGTGAACGGTGAATGCATCCATGACTAAACCTCCGCTAAATCTGTTGGCGCGCTCAAAGTTCCTCGTACGGCGGTTGCCGCAGCGACCTCGGGCGAAACCAAGTGCGTGCGGCCACCGGGACCTTGACGTCCTTCGAAGTTACGATTTGATGTCGATGCGCTGCGTTCACCTGGGGACAATTTATCCGGGTTCATGGCCAAACACATTGAGCAACCCGCTCCACGCCACTCGGCTCCAGCATCAAGGAATACTTGGTCAAGGCCTTCCGCTTCGGCCTCAATGCGCACACGGGTTGACCCCGGCACTACTAATAGGCGCACACCGTCCGCCACTTTCCGGTTCTTGATTACTTGTGCTGCTGCCCGCAAGTCTTCGATCCGCCCATTTGTGCACGAACCAAGAAATACGGTGTCAACAGTGATTTCCTTGAGCGGCTGACCCGGGCGAAGGTCCATGTAAGCTAAGGCATTTTCGATGGCCGCTCGTTCTACCGGGTCCGAGACCGCTTTCGGGTCGGGCACTACTTGATCAAGGGGCAACCCTTGTCCCGGGTTGGTTCCCCAAGTGACAAAGGGTCGCAATGCCGACGCGTCAATTGTGATCTCTCGATCAAACTGTGCATCCGGATCGGTGTTGAGGGTTTCCCAGTAGGAAACGGCGGACTCCCAGTCTTTGCCGTACGGCGCGTGTGGCTTCCCCTTGATGTAATCAAAAGTCGTACTGTCCGGGGCAATCATTCCGGCGCGGGCACCGGCCTCAATCGACATGTTGCAGACGGTCATGCGACCTTCCATCGAGAGTGCCTTGATCGCTGAACCCCTATATTCTAAAACGTACCCTTGGCCCCCGCTAGTACCAATTTGGGCGATCACAGCAAGGATAATGTCTTTTGCGGTAACTCCCTCGGGGAGCGCACCTTCAACATTGATCGCCATGGTCTTAAATGGCTTCAACGGCAGCGCCTGAGTCGCCATTACATGCTCGACTTCGCTTGTCCCGATTCCAAAAGCCAGCGCACCAAATGCGCCATGGGTACTTGTATGAGAATCTCCGCAGACAATCGTCATGCCCGGCTGTGTCAATCCCATCTGTGGCCCAACAACGTGCACAATTCCTTGTTCGACGTTGCCGAGTGGGAATAGCGTGACCCCGAATTCCTTACAGTTCTCGCGAAGTGTCTCTACTTGGATCCGGGAAACTGGATCCGCAATCGGTTTATCAACATCAAAGGTAGGGATATTGTGGTCTTCGGTTGCGACCGTCAGATCAGGCCTGCGCAACGGCCTACCCGCTGCCCGTAAACCGTCAAATGCCTGCGGGCTGGTGACTTCGTGGATGAGGTGCAGATCGATGTAGAGCAGATCGGGTAAGCCTTCACCTTCGTGAATGATGTGGTCTGACCACACCTTTTCTGCCAACGTACGACTCATGTCACGCTCCCATCCTCACGACGATCTACTCATAACCGACGCAGCGGGGGAATCCACTTGGACTCCCCCACCGTTGTAGCCCCGACGGGATTCGAACCCGCGCTACCGCCTTGAGAGGGCGGCGTGCTAGGCCACTACACAACGGGGCCATGAAAAAAATCGCGTCTGCACGCGATTCGCTGGGGTACCAGGACTCGAACCTAGACTAACTGAATCAGAATCAGTTGGGCTGCCAATTACCCCATACCCCACGGGTGCCGCCTCAGTCTACCGCTGGTGTGAAATCACTCGCTCAAAGGTCTGTCCACAGCCTGCACCGTGGCGTTTTCAATCCGCAGCAGCGACTCTGCCTGACCTAAGATTTCCATTGATTCAAAAAGGGGTGGCGAAATTTTTCGCCCGCAAATTGCTGTGCGAACCGGCCCAAAAGCCAGTTTGGGCTTGAGCGCGAGTCCTTCTACCAGCGACTCCCTCAAAGCGGCCTGGATCGTAACGGCATTCCACAATGGCAGTTTTTCAAGTATCGTTCCCGACATATGAAGGACCTGAGCCGATTCAGATGTCCACAAATCGGGATCAATGTCTATTTGGCCTGCTGTCGTAAACAGAAACGAGATTAATTCCGGGGCTGCGCCCAAGGTATCCAGTCTTTCTTGAATTAGCGGTAGTACCTGCACCAACCGATCTCGCTCTTGTGATGTGATCGGGAGTGAACTTACCCCAGCTGACTCTAAAAATGGCACCAGCCGCTCGAGTAGATCGGTCGGCTCTAAATGACGGATCCAGTCCCCGTTAATTGAGGTGCACTTTTTAAGATCAAATCGCGCAGGGTTCGGGTTCACACGTTCCACGGTAAAGGCTTGAGTCAATTCCTCGGGAGAAAAGAACTCAAGATCATTGCCCATGGACCAACCGAGAAGTGCCAAGTAATTGAGCAGCGCTTCGGGGAGGTAACCCTTTGCCCGGTACATGGCCAGCGACGATTCTGGATCCCGCTTTGACAGCTTCTTGTTCCCTTCACCCATCACGTAGGGCAAATGCCCGTACGCCGGCGTTTCTTCGGCGACACCGAGAGCCTTGAGCCCCTCGAATAAGGCCAACTGCCGCGGAGTCGACGAAAGAAGGTCTTCTCCTCGCAGCACGTGTGTGATTCGCATCATCGCATCGTCGACCGGATTCACCAAGGTGTACAGCGGATCTCCATTTGCCCTCACCAACACAAAATCGGGGACATGCTCCGCTTGGAAACTCAATTCACCGCGGACCAGGTCGTGCCACGCAAAGTCAGAGCCCGGCATTCGATACCGGACTACGGGTTGGCGGCCTTCCGTTACAAATATTTCAACCTGTTCTCGGCTTAAGTCTCGGCAAGTGCCGTCATAACCTGGGGTGCGCTTCTGCGCCGCCGCGATTTCACGCTTGGCATCAAGTTCGCCGGCACTGCAGTAGCACCGGTAGGCAAACCCAGATTTAATCAGCCTGTGAACAACATCGGCGTAAATCTCCATTCGCTCGGATTGGCGATACGGTCCATGACCACCCCCGACCTCCGGCCCTTCGTCCCAATCCAATCCCAACCAACGCATGCTCTCCACCAGCGCTTCATAGGAATCTTGGGAGTCGCGCGAGGCATCCGTGTCTTCGATTCGAAAAACGAAGGTGCCTCCCACATGTCGAGCGAATGCCCAATTAAAAAGTGCAGTTCTGATCATGCCAACGTGCGGATTTCCCGTAGGCGACGGGCAAAAACGAACTCGAATGTCATTCATTAGGCACGCTGCACCGTATTGACCAAACTCCCAATACCCTCAATTGCAACTTCGACTTCATCTCCCGAAACAATCGGCCCCACACCGGCCGGTGTTCCGGTCAGGATTACATCTCCCGGCAGCAGGGTCATTTGGTGACTGACAAAGGTCACAAGCTCAACAGCCGAAAAAATCATGTTCTTCGTGTTGCCCGACTGACGAAGATCATCACCCACATACGCCGTGACCGCGAGGTCGCTGGGATCAAGATCGGTTTCAATCCAAGGACCCAGTGGACAAAACGTGTCAAACCCTTTCGCCCTGCTCCATTGACCATCTGACTCTTGCACGTCACGAGCGCTCACGTCATTTGCACAGGTAAAACCCAAGATTACTTCCGAGACCCGGTCACGGGGCACGTCCTTGCAAAACCTGCCGATCACCACCGCCAGCTCCGCTTCGTGGTGAACCATGGACGACTGATTCGGAAGAGTGATCACTTCACCTGGACCAATTACCGCTGTACTTGGCTTAAGGAACATAAGCGGATCGGCAGGTAGTTCGCTCTTCATTTCAGCCGCATGATCTGCGTAATTCCTGCCGATACCAATAATCTTGCTGGGCAGGATCGGGGCCAACAGCTTTACCGCTGACGCGGCGATCACACGACCATCAGGATCAGGCTCACCGAAGGGGTGGCCCTTTAGAATTGCAATAATTGAATTGTCTGTGATTTCTCCCTGATCATCAAGGTTGTCAAGGACCCCAAAACTCACTTCTTCGCCATATGAGAATCGACAAATGCGCACATGCAAACACTACCGGCTCTCGCCAGCTGCCTGTCACTGACTGCCTCGCACTAGTCCGTAATGAACGGCATCATCGAGTGCTTGCCAAGATGCTGCGATGACATTCTCATGGACGCCGATGGTGGTCCACTCACGTTCGCCATCGGTGGTTTCAAGCAGAACGCGAGTAATGGCACCGGTTCCCTTTATTCCTTCAAGAATTCGAACCTTATAGTCGGTTAGCTCAAGTCTGCCCAACTCAGGAAACAATTGTGAGACAGCATTACGCAGAGCATTGTCCAGTGCATTTACCGGGCCATTACCTTCACCCGTAGACACTAGCCGCTCGCCATTCGCGTTTACTTTGACCGTGGCTTCGCTGACAACTTTTCCGTCTTCTCGCTGCTCGACAATTGTTCGCCATGACTCGACTGCGAATTTGCGTTCGACCCCCTGCTGTTCACGTACAAGTAGCTCGAATGAAGCGTCAGCCGCCTCAAAAGACCAGCCCTGTGCTTCCAAGTCTTTCACTCGATTAACAACTGCTGAAACCACTTCAGGAGTTTCGCCCAGATCGAACCCGAGTTCCTTTCCCTTAAGCTCCACAGATGCCCGACCGGCCATCTCAGTGACCAGTACTCGTTGGATATTGCCAACGCTCACTGGATCAATATGGTTGTACAAATCCGCATTAATTTTTAGTGCACTGGCATGCAAGCCAGCCTTGTGCGCGAATGAGGAAACTCCCGCATACGCCTGGTGCGTGTCTGGTGTAATATTTGCTATCTCCGCGATCGCGTGCGAGACCCGGCATGTCTCAGACAATGACTCTGCTGCGATGCAATTGATGCCCATCTTTAACTGCAGATTAGCTACCACCGCGAACAGGTCGGCATTTCCTGTCCGTTCCCCATAACCATTCGCAGTGCACTGCACATGTGTTACTCCTGCCTCAACTGCCGCCAACGTATTGGCAACCGCGCACGCAGTGTCGTCTTGACAATGTATTCCAAGTCTCGCACCCGAACGCTGACCAACTTCGCCAACGATTCGTTCAATTCCAGTGGGCAACATTCCACCGTTAGTGTCGCACAGCACTGTCACAGATGCGCCTGCTTCATAAGCTGCATTAGCTACTGAAACTGCGTAGTCGGGATCCGCTTTATAGCCGTCAAAGAAATGCTCCAAGTCCACAAAGACCCGTCGGCCCTGTGACACTAAATAGCGGACCGTGTCTGTCACCATGGCCAAGTTTTCCGCCCCCGTTGTCTTCAACGCCTGTTTAACATGACGAAGATCAGATTTTGCTACCAACGTGATGACGGGCGCTTCACTGTCAACAAGCGCCTGAACCTGCGCGTCTTGTTCTACTTTCACTCCCGCTTTGCGTGTCGCACCGAATGCGACAAGTTGGGCATTATGAAATGGCGTAGCCCGAGCCTTTTCAAAGAATTCAGTGTCTTTAGGCATCGCTCCTGGCCAACCACCTTCAATGAAATCGACCCCGTATTCATCGAGTAAACGAGCGACGGCAAGCTTGTCATTGACTGAATAGGAGATTCCCTCCCTTTGAGCGCCGTCGCGCAGAGTGGTGTCGTAGACGTGAAAGGCATCGCTCTTCGTCATTTCTGTACTCCATTCCGGGCATGAAAAAACCCTCCGCAAGGCGAAGGGCAGCGCGTCACATTGACGCGCTATCTAATCTTGATTCCGGTTCTTATCACGACCCTATCCTGCCACACTTGTTCTCACCTTTCCCACACTTACTCAAAATACCCGCACAAGCCGTGTTCTAGTCAACGAGAGCGTGCATCCAGTTGTGCCGATCGGGGACTTTGCCCGACTGAATATCAAGTAGGGCATCGCGTAATGCCAGGGTAATCTCCCCCGTCGTGCCGCCATCCACCTCAAATGAACCATTGAGTCGACTTTTTACGTGACCTACCGGTGTGATGACCGCTGCCGTTCCACAAGCGAAGACTTCCGTGATCTCACCGCTTTCACACCCTGCCCTGAGCTCTGCCACGGTGATTTCACCTTCGTCCACCCCGATACCAAGGTCCTGGGCAACTGTCAGTAGAGATTCGCGCGTGATGCCGGGAAGCAGCGTCCCGGTCAACTTGGGCGTCATGACTCGAGCGCTCTCCCCCGAACCGTAGACGAAGTAGAGATTCATGCCGCCCATTTCTTCAATCTTCTCGCGGGTAATGGCGTCAAGCCACACCACTTGGTCACATCCTTGCGCAGCCGCCTCGGCTTGAGCAAGTAGCGACCCTGCATAATTCCCGGCGCACTTCGCTTCGCCCGTTCCACCGGGTGCGGTACGCACATAATCGTCAGAGATCCACACAGAAACAGGCCTAATGCCCCCAGCAAAATATGCGCCCGCCGGAGATGCGATCAGGAGGTATTTATAGGAATCTGCCGGCCGAACACCGAGTCCAATTTCGGTCGAGATGAGAAATGGGCGCAGATACAATGATCGCTCGCGACCTCCAGGCACCCAGTCTTGGTCCTGTTCAACGAGCGCCTCGATACTTGCAACAAAAAGCTCCTCGGGAACTTCGGCCATAGCCAGGCGGCGAGCCGATCGCCCGAAACGTCTCGCGTTCTCAAATGGTCTAAAAGTTTTGATGCTTTCGTCTTCGTGGCGATACGCCTTTAAACCTTCAAAAATCGCCTGACCATAATGCATGAAGTTTGTTGCCGGGTCCAAACTTAATGGACCATAGGGGATCAATTGCGAATCGTGCCAGCCTTTGTCAGCTGTCCAATCCGCAGTCACCATGGAGTCGGTAAAGAACTTGCCAAATCCTGGATTCGCCAGAATTTCCTCTCGCTCATCCCGTACCCGACGTGTCGCTCCTGCAGTCCTATTTTCGATCTCCCATAAACCAGACACGCTATTTACCCTCCGCCACTTTCACGCTCGCATTGACGAGGGCTGCACCTATTTGCGCTGTAGAACGCGCTGAAGCACCTCGCTGGGCAAGATCTAATGCGACGGCTTCTTCAACCCAGTGCGATGCCTGGGGTTCGCCGATGTGATCAAGCAACATGGCCACAGATAGAACAGTTGCCGTGGGGTCTGCTTTTCCTTGACCTGCAATATCGGGAGCGGATCCATGAACCGGCTCGAACATGCTGGGGTTATTGCGACTGGGATCAATATTTCCACTTGCCGCCAAACCAATTCCGCCGCAGATAGCCGCGCCAATATCAGTGAGTATGTCCCCGAAGAGGTTGTCAGTGACGACAACATCAAAACGCTCGGGGTTGGTTAAGAAGAACATGGATGCGGCATCAACATGCAAGTATTCCGTCTCAATGTCGGGGAACTCCGTGGCAATCTGATTAAAGGTGCGTTGCCACAAGCTACCGGCGAACACCAAGACATTGGTTTTGTGCACGAGCGATACTTTCCTGCGTGGTCGCTTTGATGCTCGATCAAATGCGTCACGCACAATTCGCTCCACACCAAAGGCCGTGTTGATGCTCTCCTCCGTGGCAACTTCCTGTGCAGTTCCATGCCGAAGGACGCCTCCCGACCCCACATAAGGGCCTTCTGTGCCCTCTCGGCACACAATAAAATCAATGTCCTCAGACCCTTTGCCAGCTAAAGGACCCACCACTCCCGGATAAAGCTTGACAGGACGAAGGTTCACGTGGTGGTCCAAGATGAACCGCAATGGCAGCAATACCCCTCGCTCTAGTACCCCCGGGGGTACGCTCGGATCGCCGATCGCACCCAACAAAATGGCGTCGGCTCCCCTAAGTTCTTCGACGATATAGTCCGGCAGTAATTCACCTGAGGCTGTATAACGCCGAGCACCCAAGTCATACTCAGGGGTTTCGAAAGTGAATCCGGCGATAGGTGCGACTGCTGAGAGCACCCTAACTGCCTCAACCACCACCTCGGTTCCGATCCCGTCTCCAGGAATAAGTGCGATGGAATAGTTGCCCGTCATGGGGGAACTTTAGTGGGTGCTCGCCAAGAAGACCATCGGTGCTAGACTTCGCCTACTATGAGGGGTACGTCCGGACCAGATTCATCACACGTAGACCCTTTGCGCCTGCTTCTCCCCTTACTTCGCTGCCGCGCCGAGGCGTAACAACCGGATCCTCGTCGCGGGTGCCCAACCTTGGTGCAATCACCAGATCTGCATCAGCCGGTTACCTCAACCAGCCGAAAGCAACGAGCCGCGGAGACAGACATGAACACACCTCACACTTACGAAACTCGCAATAGCCAGAAACCATCCGGTATGCCATTTGAGCGCTACCAGCCTTTCGCCCCAATTGATCTTCCCGATCGCACTTGGCCAACTAAAACCATGACTTCGGCACCTCGATGGTGTGCCGTGGACTTGCGAGATGGCAACCAAGCACTCATTGATCCAATGACGCCTGCGCGAAAGATGGCAATGTTTGAATTGCTCGTCTCCATGGGGTACAAAGAAATCGAAGTTGGTTTTCCTTCCGCTTCCCAAGCAGATTTCGATTTTGTGCGCCAAATAATCGAAGAGGACAAAATCCCAGAGGATGTAGTGATTCAGGTGCTTACCCAATCACGTGAACATCTAATCGAACGCACATTCGAGTCCTTAGTGGGCGCCCAGCAAGCCATTGTGCACCTTTACAACTCTACCTCGACGCTCCAGCGGCGGGTCGTATTCGGCTTAGACGAGGCGGGAATTATTGACATCGCGGTACATGGCGCGCAACTATGTAGTAAATATGCTGAGGCGATCACACCAAACACTGACATCTACTTCGAGTACTCCCCCGAGTCCTACACAGGAACAGAACTCGATTTCGCGCTTAAAATTTGTAATGCCGTGACAGATATATGGCAGCCAACTCCCGATCACAAAGTGATCTTGAATCTCCCAGCTACCGTTGAAATGGCCACACCTAACGTGTACGCCGATTCAATTGAGTGGATGAATCGGCATCTGGATCGTCGTGAATCGATTGTCCTTTCACTGCACCCGCACAATGACCGCGGGACAGGAGTCGCCGCGGCAGAACTGGGCTACTTAGCTGGCGCTGATCGCATTGAAGGTTGCCTATTTGGAAACGGTGAACGGACCGGCAATGTGTGCCTGGTGACACTAGGAATGAATCTCTTTAGCCAAGGGATTGACCCACAAATTGATTTCTCTAATATTGATGAAATCAGACGCACTGTCGAATATTGCAATCAAATTCCGGTTTCTGAACGACACCCCTATGGTGGCGACTTGGTATTCACAGCCTTTTCTGGATCCCACCAAGACGCAATCAATAAGGGTCTCATCGCGATGAAAGCCGATTCAGAGGCCGCCGGTGTGGACATCAACTCTTTCCGCTGGGAAGTCCCTTACCTGCCCATAGACCCACAGGATTTGGGTCGCTCCTACGAAGCTGTTATTCGGGTTAATTCTCAGTCGGGAAAGGGCGGGGTCGCATACATCATGCGAACCGAACACCGTCTCGAACTTCCCCGTCGGCTTCAAATCGAATTCTCCCAAGTAATTCAAAAAGTCACGGACTCCGAAGGCGGGGAAATTGACCCTAATGAAATGTGGGATGCCTTTTCCTCAGAGTATTTGCCAGACTCCCAAGCACCTTGGGGTCGCCTCTCACTGCGCTCGGTGAAGCAAAACTCCGACGTTGATGGGCAAACAACTATAGAAGCAAAGATCACCGACGGTGCCGACCAAGTGACATTGATTGGATCTGGCAATGGTCCGATTGCAGCCTTTTGTTCCGCAGTGACCGAATACGGAGTTGATGTTCGCGTCTTGGACTACACCGAGCATGCGCTCAGCGCTGGTGGGGACGCAACAGCAGCTTCATACCTTGAGTGCGCGGTCGACGGTCAGGTACTTTGGGGCGTTGGCATCGACCCCTCAATCACAACTTCTTCGCTCAAAGGAATTATCAGTGCTATCAATCGGGCTGAGCGAACTTAGAGTGTGACCGCTTTACCCGTATGCGCTCCGATATCGGCGATGATTTGATCCACTAGTTCGTGGGCGATCGGTGAATCAACTGTAAGCACCATAAGTGCGTGCTCCTCATGGTCGCGGCTGACTTGCATTCCCGCGATGTTGATTCCTGAATCACCCAACAGATTTCCGACCTGACCAACTACTCCAGGTCGGTCGTGATATCGAAAGAACGCCATGTGCGTACTCACGGGGACATCAATGTTAAAACCATTGAGTTCGACAACCTTGGCTTGATGCGCGCTCCCTGCGACCGTTCCAGAAATGCTGACCGTGACACCATCTGTCTGAGTAATAGAGACCGTAAGCAAGTTCTTGTGATCATCACTCATTGGATCGGTCTTGAGTGAGATGTCGACCCCCCGCTGTTCAGCCAGCACCGGTGCATTGACAAATGAGACGGGATCATGGACCAGCGTTTGAAAGACTCCTTTGGTTGTGCTCAATTCAAGAACCCTTAAATCATGCTCAACGACTGCGCCTCGAACTTTAACTTCAACGCGAACAATTGCCGCATCAGCCAGAGCGCACGCAATCGCTCCTAGCTTTTCAGCGAGCGGAATCAGCGGCTTGATATCTTCATGGAGGTTTCCCCCCTGAACGTTGACCGCGTCAGGGACCAACTCACCGGCAAGGGCTAGACGCACTGAGCGAGCCACAGAAATACCGGCCTTCTCCTGAGCTTCATCGGTAGAAGCACCGAGATGGGGTGTTGCAACAACCGTCTCAAGCGTAAAAAGTGGGGAGTCCGTGCAGGGCTCCTTTGCGTACACATCGAGTCCCGCGCCAGCAACCCGCCCGTCCACGATCGCGTTGTACAGGGCCGTCTCGTCGATAATTCCGCCACGCGCCGCGTTAACAATATGCACTGTCGGCTTTGTTTTGCGCAATTCAACTTCACCGATGAGACCGACGGTTTCAGGAGTCTTGGGCAAGTGAATCGTGATGAAATCACTCTCGGCAAGCAATTCGTCTAAAGTCACCATTCGGACTCCGAGCTGCGCCGCACGAGCCGGCTGCACGTAGGGGTCGTATGCGATCAGACGCACACCAAATGCGCTCAATCTTTGCGCAACCAGAACGCCAATGCGCCCTAGTCCCACGACTCCGATTACTTTGTCCGCAACTTCCACGCCCGTGTACTTGCTACGTTTCCATTCACCGTTGTGCAAGGCTTCATTGGCCGGGGCAATATTGCGGGCGCTGGCCAGCAGCAGGCCCACGGCCAATTCAGCGGCACTGACAATATTTGAGGTTGGCGCGTTGACAACCATGACGCCCGCTTGAGTCGCCGCCTTCACATCAACGTTATCTAGCCCCACTCCAGCACGGGCAACAACTTTGAGTTTCTTTGCCACATCGAGCGCCTCGGCATCAACCATCGTTGCCGAACGAACCAAAACCGCGTCCACGTCAACAATCGCAGCGAGCAACTCAGCTCGGTTCGCGCCGTCACAGGTGAGGATTTCAAAATCTGGACCAAGGGCCTCGACTGTTGCGGGTGAAAGTTCTTCGGCAATGAGTACGCGTGGTCTAGTCACGGACCAATCTTAATGACCGAGCGATTACGTGCCTCTTGAGCCTTTAGCCAAGGAACAATTACCTTTGGGCGGAACCCTCTACATAGTCTGTGTCATCGCCCGAAACCCATGCCATCATGGCACGCAATTTGCGACCAACCGCCTCAATCGGGTGTTTTTCACCTTTTTCGCGGAGTTCAAGGAACTCGGTGCTACCACTGTTGTAATCGTTCACGAAACGTTCCGCGAAACTGCCGTTCTGAATGTCCGCTAGGACCGCCTGCATATTTTCTTTGACTCTCGCATCAATCACTAGGGGACCAGAAACATAGTCGCCAAATTCGGCTGTATCGGAGACACTCCAGCGCTGCTTAGCGATTCCACCTTCGTACATCAAATCCACGATCAGTTTCAGTTCATGAAGACACTCGAAGTAGGCAACCTCAGGTTGGTACCCAGCCTCAATCAACGTTTCAAAGCCATACATGACCAGTTGAGACGCCCCGCCACAAAGCACAGCTTGCTCACCAAAAAGGTCAGTCTCTGTTTCTTCGGTGAAGGTGGTCTTGATTGCGCCGGCCTTAAGACCGCCGATCGCCGCGGCATAACTCAGAACCAACGGCCATGCATTGCCACTTGCATCTTGCTCAACTGCGACCAATACGGGCACCCCGCGTCCGGCTGAGTATTCACGACGGACCAGGTGGCCTGGGCCCTTTGGAGCGACCATGGCCACATCAACAAAGGTCGGAGGTTTAATGTATCCGAAACGGATATTGAATCCATGTGCGAAGAGAAGCGCATCCCCTTCCTTGAGATTCGGTTCAATCGAGTCCTCGAAAACCCTCTTCTGGACCGGGTCAGGAACTAAAATCATGATCAGATCGGCTTCCGTGGCCGCCGTTGCCGGATCAACTACTCGCAATCCATCGGCCTGCGCCTTAGCTCGACTCTTGGATCCCTCCGACAGCCCCACGCGCACATCGACCCCAGAATCCTTCAGGGAAAGCGCATGGGCATGGCCTTGACTACCGTAGCCAATTACCGCAACTTTGCGACCCTTGATCACGTCAAGATCCGCATCAACTTCGTAGAACAATTCGGCCACGGGGGTTCTCCTTCTTATTGGGCTTTCTGCCTTTTGCGTATTGGGTTTACTGGTTTTTCTGTGCAAATTTTTCAGACGGGCGCACGCTACGATCACTGATGGAACGTGAGCCACGTCCCATTGCGACCATACCCGACTGCACCAATTCCCGAATTCCGAACGGCTCAAGCACTTTTAGCAGAGCCGCTAACTTATCGTGCGCGCCCGTTGCTTCGATGGTTACAGCATCTTGGGCAACATCGACCACTTTTGCCCGAAAAAGCTGCACCGTTTCCAAAATATGGCTGCGAGACTCAAGGTCTGCTTTCACTTTGACCAAGAGAATCTCGCGCTGAACGGATGATTCCGCATCAAGTTCAACAATTTTGAGGACATTAACTAATTTATTCAGTTGCTTAGTGACTTGCTCGAGTGGCAGACCTTCTACATTCACCACAATTGTCATTCGGGAAACTTCAGGCAGTTCCGTTGGTCCCACGGCAAGTGACTCAATGTTGAAGCCCCTGCGCGAAAAAAGGCTGGAAACCCGAGCCAAAACACCCGGCTGATCTTGAACCAGGACGGACAGTGTGTGTCGAGACATTAATCGTCACTCCCCCAGTCAGGCGCAAGTGATTGTGCATAAAGGATTTCGTCGTTTCCGGTACCGGCCGCAACCATGGGCCACACCATTGCATCCCGGTGAACCACGAAGTCAATTACGACTGGGGCATCGTTGATACTTAATGCTTTTTCAATCGTCGCGTCGACCGATTCATGGTTCTCACATTGAAGTCCATATGCACCATAGGCTTCGGCCAGCTTCACAAAATCGGGGAATCGGTGCGATTCCAGATCCGTATTGGAATAACGCTCATTGTAAAAAAGCGTTTGCCATTGTCGAACCATGCCAAGGCTTGAGTTGTTAATAAGTGCAACCTTGATCGGAATGTCATTAATAGTGCACGTGGCAAGTTCCTGATTTGTCATTTGGAAGCAACCATCGCCGTCGATCGCCCACACGGTCTTATCAGGGCAGCCCACTTTTGCGCCCATCGCCGCAGGCACCGAGTAGCCCATGGTTCCGGCCCCACCCGAATTCAACCATGTACCCGGATATTCGTAACCAATAAATTGAGCAGCCCACATTTGGTGCTGCCCCACGCCCGCTGCATAGATCGATTCAGGGCCGGAAATTATGCCGAGGCGTTGGATTACGTATTGAGGGGAAAGGCTCCCATCGGTGGGCAGGTCGTATCCCAATGGGTATGTATCTCGTAACCGATTGAGCTGCAACCACCAACCCGCGTAGTCTCCGATATTTTCCAATTCGATTTCGGCATTGATTGCTGCAACGAGTTCCGGAATGACTTCAGCCATATCGCCCACAATTGGAATATCAGCTGCGCGGTTCTTGCCAATCTCAGCCGGATCAATGTCCGCATGAATGATCGCTGCGTTGGGCGCAAAGGAAGAAAGCTTTCCGGTAACTCGGTCATCAAAGCGAGCACCCAAAGTTATGAGCAGGTCAGCTTTTTGCAATGCACCGACCGCCGCGACCGTTCCGTGCATACCTGGCATGCCCAAATGTTGCGTATGAGAATCTGGGAAAGCCCCTCGAGCCATCAGTGTTGTCACCACAGGAATTCCAGTCAATTCCGCCAAGACACGAAGGGAAGCCGAGGCATTAGCCCGAATAACCCCGCCACCGACGTAGAGCACCGGTTGCCGACTGGAAAGAATTAACTTCGCAGCCTCGCGGATTTGTTTAGAATGTGGTCGGGTGCGAGGGCTGTAGCCGGGAAGGTCAATCGACTCTGGCCAATTAAATGTTGTCTGCGCCTGTAGTGCGTCTTTAGCTATGTCGACCAGCACTGGACCAGGCCGACCCGTTGATGCCAAATGAAATGCTTCGGCTATCGCCTGAGAGATCTGCGCAGGATCAGTGATCAGAAAACTGTGTTTGGTGATCGGCATCGTGATGCCCCGGATATCAGCCTCTTGGAATGCATCAGTGCCGATTGAAGCACTGGGGACCTGGCCAGTGATTGCGACCATGGGGACTGAATCCATGAAAGCGTCAGCGATCGGGGTTACTAAGTTGGTTGCGCCTGGACCGCTTGTCGCCATGCAGACCCCCACCCGACCGGTCGCACTTGCATACCCTTCAGCAGCATGCCCGGCGCCCTGTTCGTGGCGCACCAAAATGTGTCGGACCTTGGTTGAGTCCATCATGGGGTCATAGGCTGGCAGAATCGCTCCCCCAGGTATCCCGAAGACAACATCGACGCCTGAGGCCTCCAATGAGGCGATTAAACTCTGGGCTCCGGTCATATCTGCCGATTCCGAGCTAATCTCATGGCTCGCAGATTGCGAAGTGCTCATGATCGCCGCGCCTCCTCTACTTGTTCGGTAATAAAAAACCCCCCCGTCCCCTAAGGGCTGCGGAGGGCTGCGCACGGATTTTGGCTGCTGCTTAGCCCGTGCGCCTAACAACTGCAAGTGACCCGTATAACATGGCAAGAGCATAACGTTTTAGCTCTCCTTTGTCACCTGCGACGTTCAACGCAGCCGTGCGGGATCATCGGGGCGGGTTTAGTCAAGCACCGCCCCGCGTGACGCTGAACCCACCAATTTTGCATATTTGGCCAGTAGTCCACGCGTATATCTGATGGGTAATGGTGCAAAGGCTGCCCGCCGCCGCTCAAGCTCGGCCGAGTCCACGTGCAGTTCAATGCTCCGAGCAACCAAATCGATAGAAATTCGATCCCCCTCTGCCACTAATCCGATCGGTCCACCGTCCGCGGCTTCGGGCGCGACGTGCCCTACGCACAGCCCGGTCGTCCCACCGGAAAACCGACCGTCAGTGATCAGGAGTACGTCCTTACCGAGTCCGGCCCCCTTGATCGCACCCGTGATCATGAGCATTTCGCGCATGCCTGGACCTCCCTTGGGTCCTTCATAGCGAATAACCACTACATCACCGGTATTTATGGTGCCCTCTTCCAAGGCCGCCATCGCTGATTGTTCGCGCTCGAAAACTCGCGCTTTGCCCTCAAATTTGTCGACAGGCACACCGGCGTTTTTCACTACAGCAC
Source organism: Candidatus Nanopelagicales bacterium (assembly GCA_028825115.1). Lineage (GTDB taxonomy): Bacteria > Actinomycetota > Actinomycetes > S36-B12 > S36-B12 > UBA4592. The sequence goes on from JAPKAV010000006.1 coordinate 38,700, forward strand.
CTTCGGGGGCGAGCGAGCCACCCAAGATCGTGATTCCGCCAGTTGAGGCTATTGCATTTTTAGACGCATGCAAAATTTCTCCATCAGGGTCCGGTGGATTGATGTCACGCAAATTCTCAGCCATTGTTTTCCCCGTAACCGTGAGCGTGTCCCCATGAATTAATCCCGCATCAAAGAGTGCGCGCAGGATCACCGGGACGCCGCCCACACGATCGACATCACTCATCACGTACTTGCCAAATGGCTTTACGTCTGCGAGCAGCGGCACTTTGGAGCCGATTCGGTGAAAATCTTCCAAGTGCAACTCAACTTCAGCCTCGTGAGCGATTGCCAAGAGATGCAGTACCGCATTTGTGGACCCACCGAATGCCATCACAACTGCAATGGCATTTTCCAAAGACTGCCGAGTAATGATGTCCCGTGTCGTGATCCCCTGCCGGATCAATTCAACAACAGCTTCACCAGAACGACGAGCGAATCCGTCACGACGACGATCGACGGCGGGTGGCGCAGCCGAACCTGGCAGTGACATGCCCATGGCCTCGGCAGCACTTGCCATCGTGTTAGCCGTAAACATACCGCCACATGCCCCTTCACCCGGGCAAATTGCACGTTCAATTCGATCGACATCTTCACGCGACATAAGTCCACGTGCGCACGCACCAACGGCTTCGAATGCATCAATAATGGTGACATCTTTTTCTGTTCCATCGGAAAGTTTCACGTGTCCTGGCAAAATTGATCCGGCGTAAACGAAAACCGAAGCCACATCAATCCGGGCAGCCCCCATCAGCATCCCTGGCAACGACTTATCGCATCCGGCAAAAGTAACCATGCCGTCAAGGCGTTCGGCTTGCATTACTGCCTCGACCGAATCCGCGATAATCTCTCGACTCGGGAGTGAAAAATGCATGCCCTCGTGACCCATTGAGATGCCGTCTGACACGGAAATCGTGCCGAATTGCATGGGGAATCCGCCGCCAGCGTGTACACCCTCTTTTGCCGCTAGCGATAAGCGATCCAGAGATAAGTTGCATGGAGTGATCTCATTCCAACTCGATGCAATTCCGATCTGCGGTTTAGGGAAGTCTTCATCTGACATGCCAACTGCTCGCAGCATGCCACGGGCTGCAGCACGCTCTAATCCGTCGGTTACTTCGCCGCTACGGGGCTTCATGTGTGCCATGTGAGGATGCTATTCCTTTACTCCAAGTTGCTCCAAAAGCAAGGTGCGAACCTTCGCCGCATCTGCCTGACCTTTTGTCGATTTCATGACCGCGCCCACTATCGCTCCGGCGGCGGCCACTTTGCCACTTTTAATTTTTTCCGCGATATCGGGGGATTCGCTCAGAGCCTGATTTATGGCCTCTACAAGCAAATCGTCATCCTTGACGACAACAAGGCCACGAGAGTCAATGACTTCTGCCACATTGCCTTCCCCGTCAAGCAAGCCCTCGAAAACCGAGCGCGCCATCTTATCAGTGAGTACACCTTCAAAAATCAAACCTTCGATCTGCGCAATATCGGCAGGAGTAACAGTGAGCTCTTCCAATTCACAATCGCGCTCATTGGCGACCCTTGTTAACTCTCCGGTCCACCATTTTCGAGCGGCAGAGGGCTGAACTCCAGCATCAATTGAAGCAATGATCAGCTCGAGAGCACCCGCGTTGACCAGACTCTGCATGTCAAACTCGCTTATTCCCCAATTATTTTGTAAGCGTGCACGTCTCACCGATGGAATCTCGGGCAAAGTCCCGCGCAATTTTTCAATCCATGATTCACTCGGTGCCACAGGTACGAGATCCGGCTCCGGAAAATACCGGTAATCCTCGGCTTCTTCCTTTGAGCGCCCTGACGTTGTGTCTCCTGTCTCCTCATTAAAGTGCCGGGTTTCCAGGATGATCAGTTCACCGAGTCGAAGCTGCTCTGCCTGGCGAACCATCTCAGTGCGAACAGCGCGTTCCACAGATCGCAACGAGTTGACGTTCTTGGTTTCTGTGCGAGTGCCCCACCCCTCACCTTGCCTGTTTAACGACACGTTGACATCGCACCGAAGGGATCCTTCCTCCATGCGGACATCAGATACACCCAGTGCTCGCATCAGATCCCGCAGCTCAGAGACATAGGCCTTGGCAATTTCCGGGGCCAACTCTCCTGTTCCCAAAATTGGTTTGGTGACAACCTCGATCAAAGGGATACCGGCACGGTTGTAGTCGACGAGGGAATGGGTTGCACCATGAATGCGACCAGCCCCACCGGCATGTAATAGCTTGCCGGTGTCCTCTTCCATGTGAACGCGCTCGATCTCGACTCGAAATACTTGAGGGCCGTTCTCGGTGGGAACAGTGACATCAAGATAACCGTCGCTGCAGAGGGGCTCGTCGTATTGAGAGATTTGGTAGTTTTTTGGCATGTCAGGATAAAAATAGTTCTTTCGCGCGAATCGACACCATTGCGCGATCGAGCAATTCAAGGCCAAGCCCATCCGGATCGTTGATTCAACAGCAACCCGGTTAACAACCGGCATGCTGCCCGGCAATCCCAGGCACACCGGGCAAACGTGGGTGTTGGGATCACCACCGAATTGCGCTGAACACGAGCAAAACATTTTGGAGTTAGTTCCCAACTCAATATGCGTTTCGAGCCCGATAATTGGCTCAAATTCGGCGAATACAGCTTGATATTCCGTTGTCATAGTGTCGGAGCCTCCGAGATTAAGAGTCCACCCCAACGATCGGCCAGGGCACTTTCTAGTGCGGACCCAACCTGGTACAACAAATGATCCGCCATTGGAGGAGCGATTATCTGCAACCCAACCGGTAACCCATCTTCTGGGGCACGACCAATGGGAAGTGACATGGCGCAATTTCCCGCCAGGTTCACCGGGATGGTTGCAATATCGTTGAGATACATGGCAAGTGGGTTATCAAGTTTTTCGCCAATCTTAAAGGCGGTGGTTGGCGCAGTTGGTGAAACCAAGACGTCAACACGGGAAAATGCATAGGCAAAATCACGCGTGATCAATGTGCGAATCCGTTGCGCTTGCCCGTAATAAGCGTCGTAGTATCCACTAGACAGAGCGTAAGTTCCTAACATAATACGTCGCTTTACCTCGGCGCCGAAACCTTTTTCGCGGGTTGCGCTCATCACCTCTTCAACACTGCGATCCTTGCCGTCGTCTTCGCGAATACCGAACCGCATACCGTCAAAACGTGCAAGGTTGCTGGAAGCTTCCGAGGGCAGGATCAAGTAGTAGGCCCCAAGCGCATACTCGAAATGGGGACACGACACTTCAATGACTTCGGCACCCAAATCAGTCAAGATCTCGATCGACTGATTAAAACGCTCAAGCACGCCCGCTTGGAAACCCTCACCTTTTAATTCCTTAATTACCCCGATTTTCATGCCACGCACATCAGCCTTCAATGCCGCCGCTACGACATCAGGCACCGGCTCATTAATTGACGTTGAGTCGCGGGGATCATGGCCCCCGATGACGGCATGCAACAAAGCCGTGTCCATCACGTCGCGCGCACATGGGCCTGCCTGATCCAGCGAAGAAGCCAACGCCACGATTCCGTAACGGGAGACGCCTCCGTAAGTGGGCTTCACCCCCACAGTTCCCGTAAGGGCCGCCGGCTGCCGAATAGAGCCACCGGTGTCAGTCCCAATCGCCATTGGCGATTCGAAGCTGGCAACCGCCGCGGCGGAGCCCCCTCCAGATCCACCCGGAATTCGCTCAAGATCCCATGGGTTATGTGTGGGGCCGTAGCCACTGTGTTCTGTCGAAGAGCCCATGGCGAACTCATCCATGTTCGTTTTTCCCAAAGATACAACGCCAGCGGCATTGAGCTTGTCCACAATCGTTGCGTTATATGGGGGCCGCCAACCCTCAAGGATGCGCGAGCCACACGTTGTGGGAACACCCTTTGTGGCGAGCAGATCTTTAAAGGCGATTGGGACACCAGCCAGCGGGGACAACAATTCTCCTTTGGCCAACTGCTGATCAACTTCGCGCGCTCGTGCGATTGATGATTCCGGATCAACGTGGAGAAATGCGTGAACACGCTCGTCAACCTGAGCAATCCGATCAAAATGCGCCCTAGTCACTTCTTCACTAGACACCTCTCTGCGCGCAATTGCCGAAGCCAATGTTGCCGCACTTTGACGGGTCAAATCACTCATCCGGGTTCACCCAAAATCCTTGGGACCCTGAAGCGATCATCTTCAAAGGACGGTGCTCCGCTCGCAAAATCATTAATTTCAAGTCCCCGTACGGCGATATCTTCCCGGTACACATTTTCCATCGGGATTGGGTGAGAAGTGGGTGGAATGTGGTCAGCGGCAACGGCACTAATTGAGGTGATCGCACCCAAAATTTGCTCAAGTTGCAGTGTGTAATCCGCGACTTCTTCTGGGGAGAGCTCTAACCGCGCCAACTTCCCTAAATGCTTCACTTGCTCAGAGTCAATTTTACCCGGCGTCATGCCCTGAGTCTATTGGGGCGCTCCACTTACAAATGAGGTAGCACACTTCGGTGGTCACCACTGAGCAACTTGTGAAAACCGGCTGCATCTGTGATCGCAATACCAAGCTTTTGAGCCTTCTCTGCCTTTGACCCCGCTTTGTCTCCCACCACTACCAAATCCGTCTTCGGAGAGACTGAGCCAGACACTGTCGCACCCAGTGCCGCGATGGCGTCCTGGGCACCGCCTCGAGTGAAACCTGGAATGGAACCGGTAATCACAATTGTTGTTCCTGTCAGTGGGCCCGAAACCGGATCTGTTTCTGTGTCTGTGCGTTCATCCGCAAAACTCACCCCTGCGCGGCGCCACTGGGAAATAATGTGCAAGCGCCAGTCTGTGTCAAAAAAATCAACGATACTGTCAGCGATCCGTCCACCTACTCCGTCCACATTGGACAATTGCTCCACCGTGGCTTCCTGCAGAGATTCAACTGAACCGAATGCTCCCGAAATCTTCTTTGCCGCCGTTGGACCAACATGGCGAATGCTCAATGCAACCAAGAATCTCCATAGAGGCTGTCCTTTTGCCCGATCAAGTTGTGCCAATAAGACTTCTCCAGCCTTGTTGATGCTGACGCTTTCGTGTTCTTGATGCGAATTCACGAAGAATTCACAATTTAGCAACTTGCCAGCGGTCAAATTAAACAGCTCTGCTTCATTGGCGAGAACCCCACTGACCAAAAGGGCTTGAGCTGCCTTTTCACCCAGTCCCTCAATATCGAGTGCTCCACGTGAGCCAATATGAAACAGTCTCTCGCGCAACTGCGCCGGGCAGTCCTGGACATTTGGGCAACGAACGTCCTTGTCACCTTCACTCTCAGGACCAAGTGCGGTGCCGCACTCGGGACAAAACTCTGGCATGGCAAATGGGATCTCACTACCGGTTCGCTCTTCCAATACCGGCCCAAGGACCTCAGGAATAATCTCTCCTGCCTTGCGCAGATACACCATGTCGCCAATTAATACTCCTTTACGCGAGACTTCAAATGGGTTGTGAAGTGTCGCCATGGACACAGTTGATCCAGCAACCTGCACCGCCTCCATGACGGCATAGGGAGTTACTCGGCCAGTACGCCCAACACTGACTTCAATGTCAATCAATCTGGTTCGAACAACTTCGGGTGGATACTTGTAAGCGATTGCCCACCGGGGTGCTCGCGACGTAAAACCTAACCTCACCTGATTGGCAAGGTCATTTACTTTGACCACCACTCCATCAATATCAAATGTAACCTCAACGCGATGCTCATTGAAATAATTAATGAACTCGACCACCTCGGCAAAACTTGCGTGCACTCGTGCATGACTAGTAACGGGGAGGCCCCAGTGGGCAAGACGCTCATACACTTCACTTTGGGAACGGGCCCCGGTCAGCACCATTGAATCGTGTTCCCCAAATCCGTGAACCGTGAATTCTAATCCTGACAATCGAAGTACTGCCGCCTCCAAATCTTGAGCAACTTTTGCTTCCCGCTTAGACCCCCTCGCTTGCTCTAACTCTCGCTCACGTTTATCTACTCTTTGGCGAAGCGCACCTGCCGCGGCATTTCGTGGATTCGCAAATAGGGGTTTGCCCATTTTTGTTTGTTCCGCATTAATAGCATTAAATACAGCAAGCGGGTAGAACACCTCGCCCCGGACTTCAAGGAGTTTGGGGACAGAGGTTCCCGTGAGTCTCTTTGGGATTGACGCGATCAGGATGGAGTTAAGGGTTACGTCTTCACCGGTTGCACCATCGCCCCGGGTGGCTAATGTTTCCAACGCGCCATCACGATAAACAGCGTCAACTGCTAACCCATCAATTTTTAGTTCGCACAGATACTGCGGCTCTTGTTCCAGTGATGTGCTGATCCGCTCACACCAAGCCTTCAGATCACCGTCATTAAATGCGTTATCGAGTGAATACATTGGCTCAAGGTGAACCACCGGTTCGAATAGTTCTGATCGAAAACCTCCCACAGACTGTGTTGGCGAGTCGCCGGTTACCAAGATTGGGTATTGAGTTTCTAGTTCCAGCAGTTCGCGGAAGAGTGTGTCATAGTCTGAGTCAGAGAGAGTCTGGCTTACTTGCACTGCATACTGCATCCGAGCGCTACTGATCAGATCAACCAGTTCTTGCCAGCGCTGTGAAGCTGAGTTCGGCGCAGTGCTATCGCTAGAGTTTGCTACCACGATCACTCTCCCAGTAGCCGATCCTCGTCATTTAGTAAATCTACAACTTCCCGTACCGCCGTGATGGCAGACCTCGCCGCGACCCATGATTCCAAGACCGATTCAGTCGTGGGCACCACGACTAGCGAGCCGGTGGTGGCACTTAGCTCAAACCCTAAACTCGTAATCCGCTGTGCGATGTCTCGGGCATTTTTTCGCGGTGACCATTCGGGTTTCACTTGCCAGTAGACCGCGTTACGCGCCTCCAATTGCTCCCCCAGAAAACTACTCGACCCTGATCCAAAAAATATTGTGGCGCCGGCGCCCATCAAAGCTTGGGTGAAGAGTTCATCCGAGTTTGCTAGCGAGACCCCAAAACTTGCCCCACAAGCACCAGCCATGTCAATTAGGGGATCCCAAGACCCAAGGATTTGTGCCCGATCCACATTGACATAAGTGTTGAGTCCACTCGCCGTCGGTATGGCGCCGGAGCAAGCGGCGACCGCGTGGGGTTCTTCCAGCACCACTGACAACTCGGCGTGCGGGAAGATTCTCGCGATTGAGCCAAGATGGCCCCGTAGCCCCTCGGTGAGAACGTGCGTGACTTCAGACAATGCACCCTGATCTCGAATAAGTTTTTCACCTGATACTGCCTCAACGCTCGCGCACCAACTAATTGGACCCACCACCGAGCAGGTAAAAATCCCGGCAAAGTTCTGTGCATATTCTTCCATGGCATCTTGGTCCTGGCGCAGAAAATTTTGGGCCCGTTGCATATCAATACCGGCCGTGCGAGCAATCTGCCAACCGGAGGGCACCACGCTTGTGGAGAAATCACTACTTATGGAACTGAGTAGTCCTGCAGTGCGCCCAACCGGGTCAGCACCTGGTCCTCTCTGAGGCAAGATGGGAAGGAAGAGTGCCACTGGGAATTCACCCACTGCGACCTGTGCCGCCTCTTGGGCTGACACACCCGGCAATACCCCGAGCGCGGATGCGCGGGCATTAACCAAAATTAAACACCAGTCTTGGAGGCGTGCTGCCCCACCCGGTTTGTGCTGGCAACGGTTGCAGACCCCAAGACTTTGGTTCCCACATAAATGACTGCTGCTTGACCCGGGGCCAGCCCACGAATTGGTTCATACAAATCAATCAGAAGTTCACCGTCAACGACACGAGCACTCGCAGGAACCGGCTCAGCATGTGCGCGAACTTGCGCACTGACTTCAACTGAATCGGCCCCTAGGGGCTCACCAGCCCAAATTGGATTGATGGCGCGAATGAAGTTGACATCAAGTAATTCTGGCGCACCCACCATGACAGTGCCACTGTCTCGATCAATGTCAACAACGTAGCGCGGGGCACCGTCTTCAGCCGGCACAGTCAAATTGAGTCCGCGTCGCTGTCCAATAGTCACCGTGAACGTGCCGCTGTGTTGGCCCAACACCTCACCCGTTGTCACATCGGTTATGTCACCAGGCTGCTCACCCAGCTTGCGCACCAGGTACCCGGCGGTATCACCATCAGGGATAAAGCAAATATCGTGGCTATCTGGTTTTTTCGCCGTGATCAAACCACGTTCGAGGGCTTCTTCCCTGATCTCAACTTTTGTTTCTCCTCCGAGCGGAAAAAGCGAATGCACAAGTTGCTCCTGCGTCAAGACTCCCAGAACATAAGACTGATCTTTGAGCGGATCAACTGCACGGTGCAGCTCGACTCCGCCCGGTCCATGCTCGATCTGGGCGTAGTGCCCGGTCGCCACTGCGTCAAAACCCAAAGCGAGCGCGCGGTCAAGGACGGCACTGAACTTGATTTTCTCGTTGCAGCGCAGACACGGGTTTGGAGTTCTTCCTTGCTCATATTCAGAGTGAAAGTTATCCATCACGCTTTCGGCGAATTCCGTGGAAAAGTCCCAGACATAAAACGCGATTCCAAGTTTGTCTGCAACTCGTCGTGCATCTCGAGCGTCGTCGAGGGTGCAACATCCACGGCCCTTCCCGTTCGAATCCGTTCGAGATAATGCGAGGTGGATTCCCACAACCTCGTGGCCCTGATCAATCATGCGGGCAGTTGCCACGGAGGAGTCCACTCCGCCGCTCATGGCTGAGATCACGCGAAGCCTACTCATTTGGCCACCGATCCTGCACGCTTCGCACGCTCGACAACACCTGGTAGTGCTTGTGCCAGGTGATCAATTCCCTCGTTCGAACTATCGCGACCCAGACTAAAGCGAAGCGATGCGCGGGCAGTTTTTTCGTCAACCCCCATTGACAGCAGCACGTGACTTGGTTCGGGGATTCCCGCCGTACAAGCAGATCCCGTTGAGCAGTCAATACCAGCCGCATCAAGGAGCATCAGTAATGAATCACCCTCACAGCCCGGAAAAGAAAAATGAGTATTGTTGGGCAATCTTATTTCTCCGGGCGGCGGCCCGTTAAAGATCGCATCCGGAACCGCACTCGTAATGGTAGACACGAGATATTTCTGCAATTCGCGCAATCGGGTCGCATGTTCATCTAACCCAGAAGTCGCGCACCGCAACGCCGCAGCAAAGGCGGCGATTGAAGCAGGGTCGAACGTTCCCGAACGAATTTCTCGCTCCTGTCCGCCGCCATGTTGAACCGGCATGAATTTGACAGTGGGGTCAATGATGAGGGCGCCGATGCCAACCGGTCCCCCAATTTTATGACTGCTCAGTGTTACCGCGGCGGCATCGAGGTCACGCAGGTCTAGTGGCAATTGACCGAGTGCCTGAACGGCATCGGTATGAAATGGCACATCAAATTTCCTACAGATGAGCGCGATCTCATGAACAGGTTGAATTGCACCAATTTCATTATTCGCCCACATGACAGAGACCAACGCAACACCACCAGCTTCTAGCGCACTTTGAATATCTCCCGGGTCAACCCGGCCCTGTGCGTCTGCGTTAACAAATCTCACATCCGCACCCTCATGTTCACGCAACCACAGCACGGGGTCAAGCACCGCGTGGTGCTCGATGCCGCTGGTAACGACGGTCAATGACTGCTTTTGCAATTGTAAGCAGCGGGCCCAATACATACCCTTAATAGCGAGGTTGTCCGACTCGGTGCCACCTCCGGTAAAAATCACAGCGGACGGCCGAACCCCGAGATCCTCAGCAATTGACTCCCGAGAAGACTCCACTACCCGCCGAGCCGCCCGCCCAGATGTGTGCAGACTTGACGCATTTCCCACCTGATCAGAAACGCCTAGCCAGGCTGCGCGTGCCTGCGGCAACATCGAAGTCGTAGCTGCATGATCAAAGTAGATGCGCTGCACAGTCCCCAATACTACCTAACGCACCCAGCAGTGCAGTATCGGTTATTTGCGTTTAGTGATTTCCTCGGTCAACTGGGGCACCACTGTGAAGAGATCCCCCACGACTCCGTAGTCTGCCAGCTCGAAAATTGGAGCCTCGGGATCCTTATTGACCACGATTACCACCTTGGAAGTCTGCATGCCCGCTCGATGTTGAATTGCACCCGAAATTCCATTTGCAATGTACAAAGCAGGCGACACCGTTTTGCCCGTCTGGCCTACTTGGAATTGATGTGGGTACCAGCCCGCATCCGTTGCCGCGCGCGATGCGCCCACCGCAGCGCTCATACTATCTGCCAACGCTTCAATCACCTCGAATCCTTCCGCTCCGCCGACCCCTCGGCCGCCGCTGACAACCACATCTGCTTCTGCCAACTCGGGGCGAGCACCTTTTTCGACGACACTTCGGGTCGTGACAGAGACTCGCTTCGCCGAGTCAGAGATCACCATTGAAATCTTTTCAGTGACCGCGGTAGCCGCAGATTCGCTTGCTGCGATCGAATTTGGCCGAATCGTGATGATCGGTGTTCCATGAGTTACCTTCGAATGCACAATTGTGCTGCCGCCGAAAACACTTTGGGTTGCTGTAGCGTCCGTCGCGATCTCCACCGCATCTGTGATGATTCCACATCCAGACTTGATCGCGGCGCGGGCGGCTATTTCTTTTCCGTCGGCGCTGGATGCCACCAAAACCGCAGCCGGTTGCACGGATGCTATAAGACTTGCCACGATTTCGGCCCCGGGTGCAACCGGGTGATCGACTACATCTGCGGATTCAGCAAGCAGGATTTTGGTGGCACCAAAACTAGCCAGGGCCGCACTTTCAGTGTCACCAAGCCCTGGTCCCAGCCACAGCACGACCGGGGACCCAAGTCCGCGAGCCGCAGTAATCAACTCAAAAGTTACTTTCCGAATCTCAGATTCATGGTGCTCAGCCAGTACTAATACATCAGCCATGTCGCTCTCCTTAACAGTCTTAGTTAAATATTTTAGATGAATTTGGCAGTAGTCAGGTAGTCGGCGATAGCGGTTCCGCCTGCGCCATCATCGGTAACAACCACACCAGCCGCTTTTGGTGGCCTGTCTGCAAAGTCAGCCACAACGGACCACGCAGCACCCGCGCCCACGAGTGCGTTTTCTAGTCCCAGATCGGTCACCGAAAAAATCTCAACCGGTTTTTTCTTGGCCGCCATGATTCCCTTAAAAGAGGGGTAACGCGGTTCATTGATTTTCTCAACTACGCTTACCACTGCCGGTAAGGAAGCGGTCAGAGTGTCAAAACCGTAGTCCGTCACGCGCTCTGCGGTCAGCGTTGTTCCAGCTACTTCCATTTTCTGGGCGAAAGTGACTTGGGCTAAATCTAAACGTTCAGCAACCATCGCTGGGATAACCGACATGCGGGCATCAGTTGACTCTGACCCGAAAAGAATCAAATCGAAGTCGCGTCCCGTGAGCACTTTCGCTAACACGGCTGAAGTTGCTACTGCATCAGACCCAGCTAGGTTTTCGTCAACAATATGGATTCCCGCGTCCGCACCCATGCTGATCGCCTTTCGAAGGGTCTCAGAGGCACGCTCAGGGCCCATGGTCACGATTACGACCTCGCCACCTTGTGCTTCAACAAGTTGCAAGGCCTGCTCAACCGCGTACTCATCAAGTTCATTGAGCACGCCGTCGGCGCTCTCACGATCCAAAGTGGACGTATCGACTCTCAGTTTCTTCTCAGCCCACGTATCGGGGACCTGTTTAACACAGACAGCGATCTTCACGGGTGTAACTCCTTTGCCAGAATCTTGCTCACAATAAATTAGGAAATTTTCACTACTCCCCTATATTACCTGCGAGTAACATTACTGGCCACTTACGCTACCGGAGGCTCATCACACTCTAGAGTCGCCTCGTGGGAGCGCATCAGCACATTGTGGCCAATCCCACACATGATCATCGCCAAGAACCACGAGGCACGGTCGCTTTCGTTCTGCACAGCCATCTGCCCTGGGTTCTTGGCCACGGTGGTTGGCCAGTTGGTGAGGAGTGGCTCTATCAGGCTTATGCACACTCCTATCTCCCACTTTTTGATGCCCTTGCACACTTGGGTGCCCGGGGCTTTCGCAATATTGCCAGCTTGGGGATCACTCCGATCTTGGCCGCTCAATTGGACGACTCAAGAACGGTAACGGGGCTGGAATCTTGGCTGCACAATTGGCAACTTCGAGCCGGAAGCCTGCCAAATAATCACCCAGTCCGCGACTACGAATTGGGTAGGGCCCAGTCTGCTTTGGCAATATTTCGGGGTCACTATTCCCGTGGAGCTGCCCCACGGATCAGATCCCTTATCGATGATCAGGTGGTCCAATTCCTGGGTGGCCCGGCCACCCATCCCTTCACGCCGGGGCTAGATGAACGCATCCACGAAATAGCCATCCGTGCGGGGCTTGAGGATTCCGCCCGGCGCTATGGCACTTCACCAACTGGAATCTGGGTGCCCGAATGTGCCTATCGCCCTGGCCAGGAGGGTGTGTATCAACAATTAGGGGTCACACACTTCATGGTCGATGAACCAGCAGTTGTAGCGGTCGGCGGAAACGCTTGCGTTCCATACCGACTGGGTGAGTCGCTGGTGAAAGTTGTGGCCCGGGATGGGCAGATCAGTGACTTGCTGTGGTCACATGAGCGGGGTTACGCCGGGGATGCACTTTACCGTGATTTTCATGCAGTAGATCATGCATACGGACTCAAACTTAGTGCTGTGGGTGAGAAATCACGACAAGACAAACCTATGTACGATCCTCAATCAGCACAGATCCAAGTTGACGTTGATGCTCGAAATTTCGTGCGTGAACTCAGAACATCCTTTGACGTGCAACGTGAACAGGGCACAGAATCTCCCACCGTTGTGATCGGAATTGATACCGAGCTCCTCGGACACTGGTGGCATGAGGGCGTCACCTGGTTTGAACGCGTAATTGAGCTACTCCCTGAATCAAGGATCAGTACATCAACTTTGGAACAGGTGGCTTCAAAGGCACGAACATCAATCCAGCTGTCAGCCTCTTCCTGGGGAAGTGGCAAAGACTGGTCCGTGTGGACTGGAAATCCAGTTAGAGATATTACCATGATGAATAGCCAAAGCCAAGAGTACGTGCTCGATCTGATCGAACGAAACACATGTACATCAGCTCATTTAAATCAATTGATGCTTCAGTTATCAAGTGACTGGGCGTTCATGGTTACCCGCGAAACAGCTGCGCAATATGCCCATAATCGCGTGCTCACTCACATGCATCAGCTGAAATCGGGGGTCGACCCAGATGCACCGTTCCCCCTCATTTCATTTAGCGCATCCCGTGTGCGTACGCGCACGGACTCAGCATGACGCTGCACGCGCAATTGTTTCTCACCAACGTCAAGCCTAGATCTCACAACTCTGGCAGGAATCCCCGCTGCTACTGACATCGGGGCGACCACACCTCGCACGACCGAGTTGGCCCCGATCACGCTGCCGGCACCCACTTCGGAACCCTTCAGCACGCTGACCTTTGTACCGAGCCAGACATTGGCCCCAATCCGAACCGGAGATTTCGTGATTCCTTGCAACCGAATTGGCGCGCATAGATCAGAGAACCGATGGTCAAAATCACACATATAAATTGAGTCAGAAATAACGCACTCATCACCGATCGTGATGTCAAGATACGCATTAATGGTGTTATCGCGACCCATCACCGTTTTTGATCCGATCTGAATACTGCCTTCATGTGCGCGAATCCGGCATTGGTCGCCAAGATGCACCCAGCTCCCCAATGCAATTCTTCCGTACCCTTTTCGCGCGCTGAGTTCAACACCCTTACCCAAAAACACAAAGCCAGCGCAGCTCACCGAGCGCGATCCAAAATGATACAGTCTCAAAAATCGAAAATACCGCACAAGGTAATACCGATTCCAAGCTCGATTACGGACTATCCAATTCAGATTGGATAAGCGCCAAGGATTAAACCGCTTCATGCACGTATCTTTTCATGGGCCCCTGCATATGCTTCTTCATAGACCTTGTCGGTCAAGTTGCATACATTTTCCCAAGTAAACTCCACGGCAATTCGTTCACGGAGGCGAGCGGCCCGCGCACGTGCTTGCTCACGATCGTTTTTGATGGAAAAAATCGCCTGCGCAATAGCATCACCAGTGACCTCAACCAGCGGATATCCGAACTCTTCGGTGGAGATTATGTCCACCAACCCACCCACTCTTGAAGCAACAATGGGGATTGCGCGTTGTCCCAGTTCCAGCGCAACAATTCCAAACGGTTCATAACTTGATGGAATAACTGCTAGATCCCAAGAACCCAAAATCGCATCCTTACGGTCATCGGAGACATGTCCGAGGAACTGAATCCGCTCACTCACGCCTTTTCTAGCGACTTTTGCCTGAAGACTTTCCCATTGACTTCCAATGCCGACGATTTCCAACTTCACGCTGAGATCATCTATTAATTCAATAGCATCGATTATGTGATGGATACCTTTTTCCCATTCCAGTCGACCAATAAAACCCACCACAATTGTTGGGTCGATTTCCTTATGCGTTGCGGCTGATGTCTGATGTTGGTTGTCACTTGGGTTAATCGCGTTGGGGATTACGTTGAACGCCTTCGGTCGCAACCCGTAACCCGTGCGAATTTCATTCCGCATGGACTCACTGCAGACAATTACCGAATTCGCCAGGGTCATAGATCTGTGCTCACTGGAGTAGACAATTTGGGACAGTCTCGAGGTGAGCCACCCGTTATGCCGGCCAAATTCAGTCGCGTGCACTGTGAGAACGCTGGGGACCGAAAACGCTCGCGAGGAAGCAAGAAGTTGATCGGAAGCAAGCCAATCGTGCCCGTGAACGATATCAGGCGCGGCATCCATTTGTTCAATAGCACTCAGGCTTGCTAGGGAAAATCCGTGCACCCAATAGTCAAAATTTTTCTGATCAAGCCGAGCATCTGGATAATGATTGGCCACCCGGATAACCCGAACACCATTGCAGTATTCGTTTACGGCGGGCGTTTGAATCGGTGCTTGAGTAATCACGGTCACTTCATGACCACGTCGAGCTTGCTCTTGGGTCAGCGCCAAAACATGTGTGCCCAATCCCCCGTACATGACTGGAGGGTACTCCCACGAAAAGTGAAGAATTCGCATTAGTTTGCCCCGTTAAGGAGCCACCCCGGTGATACAAACGTTGTAAAAATACCGGTCAGAAATAATCTTGGAGAACACCTGGCGATCAAGACCCTCCAGTTTTTTCCAGGTTCCAAATGCAAAATTTGCCCAACCGAAGCCTAAGGCCCCGGCTTTTACCGAACTTTCAAAAGTACGCACGGGCCAACCAAACCAAGATGCAGTCAACTCCTCGGTCACCGTACTGACATCAACACAGCCATTACGAAGGGCAAATCGAGCCAACTGGCTCGGATCAAAAGTATGGACATCCACGACAGCTTCCAAGGCTGCTTCGCGCGATGATGCCACGAGCTCATCCGCTGGACGAGCCCACTTGTCGACCAGCCAAGGTAACTGGGTGACTCTCGTACTTGTCCACCAGGTCAACCGTGACAATGCCCGGGCAACTGAATCCCCCTTCTGGGTAGGTTCACCGCAAAACACAAAACGCCCACCCGGGCGCAGCACGCGGTTCACTTCAGCAAATAGTGCATCCAGGTCTGGCACATGGTGCAACACCGCATGGCCCACGACCAAGTCCACACTTGAATCCGCAAACGGCAGTAGCTCAGCGTCAGCGACAATTCCAGTGACGTTCAGACCTAATTTCTTGCCGTTGCGAACTGCTACCGAAACCATTCCAGGGCTCAAGTCGGTGACAATGCCGGCGCCCCCAATTCCTGACTGCATCAGATTGAGCAGAAAAAAACCGGTTCCTGAACCCAACTCCACGACCCTTGCCCTGGCCAAATCTGACCCCTGGCTCTCACGCGGCACTACATGATCGAAACAGTTGCGCGCGTAATCTACGCATCTCTGATCGTATGAAATACTCCACTTGTCGTCATAGGATTCGGATTCCCAATCGTGGTAAACGATATTTGCAAGTTTCGGGTCCGCTTTTGCAAGGTCAAATTGTTCCTGCGAAAATGCCACTATCGACCTACAAAGGTTGCTTTGCCTGGACCATCATTCACAAACGACTTCATGCCATTTTTCTGATCCTCAGTGCCGAAAAGAGCGGCAAACTCCGTGCTCTCAATAGACAGCCCGCTGCGAAGATCTACATTCGCACCGTTGTCGATCGCTCTTTTCGCCGCAGCCAATGCAATCTTAGGACCCCCCGCAAATCTACTGGCCCAAGTTAGGGCTGCACTCAGAACCTGCCCCGGCTCAACAACTTGATTGACCAACCCAATTTCTAGGGCACGCCCAGCTGAGATCATGTGTCCACCGAAAACGAGTTCCTTTGCCTTAGATCCTCCGATGAGTCGGGGAAGTCGTTGCGTGCCACCCGCTCCAGGAATGATTCCAAGTGTGATTTCGGGCTGACCTAGTTTTGCATTGTCGCCAGCGACGCGAAAATCCGCGCACATGGCAAGTTCAAGCCCGCCACCAAGTGCGAAGCCAGTCACAGCGGCGATGGTGGGTTGGGAAATCTTTGCTACGGTGTCAAAAGCGCTCTGCAGGCTATGTGCCGCACTAGACATATCGGAGTAGGTCATGTTGGCCATCTCTTTCACGTCGGCTCCCGCGGCAAATACTTTTTCTCCTCCGTATAGCACAACGGCATCAATGCCGAATCTTCCGGAAACAAATGTTGCTGCTGCTTCTATCTCGCGTTGCATTTGCAAATTAAGCGCGTTCATTGGCGGTCTGCGCAAATGAATGATTGCAGTTGATTCCTGCAATTCCACCTGAATGTATTCTGTGACTAGTATTTCTTCGCCAACCATTTTTCGATCTGCTTCAGCCTTCATAGCCGCAATCTTACCCATTCGGTTGGCTGACCTTCAGTCGGAATATTTTAAGCCGAGGTAGGCCTGTCTCACACGCGTCCCTATCAAACATTAGGGATCAGCCGCGGCCGCGGCATAAGGTGGGGCTCAGCGCCGCTACGGGACCAACATAAAAAGCGTTACCTTCCGCTGCGCCACCTGCAGTCCAATGCTTAGGATCACAAAGCTGGGATCCGGTAAAAGAAGCACCAGATGAGGTGCTACGAATTTGACCTCCCAAACCTTGAACACCGCTAGTACGTTGAAAACGCTTCTGAAAAAAATAAAGAGTCCTAATTTCTCGGGCTTCCCTCACCTCACGTGGCATCTCGTTAGGCAGCTTTAACAGTCTTGTTTCCGAATTGTGTACTTTGGCGCAACCCCGCGATTGGTCCGCAGAACCGGCCAAGGCCCGGACAACGGTTACACTTTACTCTGAAGTCTTTTTTGAATTTAAGGGTTAGAAAAGTGCATTGGCCAGAGCAATGCGAGCCTCAGGAACACTGGGGTCTTCCCCAGCCAACACAAAGTATTCGACAATTCGGGTGC
Organism: Candidatus Nanopelagicales bacterium; assembly: GCA_028825115.1. Classification (GTDB taxonomy): domain Bacteria; phylum Actinomycetota; class Actinomycetes; order S36-B12; family S36-B12; genus UBA4592. The sequence continues at coordinate 56,252 of JAPKAV010000006.1, forward strand.
GGGCCAGTTCGCGCTCAGGGCCAGCCGAAGCCTGAACAGCACGCACCACTGCCGAAAAAGCGTTCTTCCACCCACCGGTGGCCGCGGCTAAATCAGCTATGATAAGCAACTCGTCAAATGAGTCACCCAGTGGTGATGTCACACCATCAGTTCGTTCAAATATTCCGGCCATAATCAAGCCACCTTGTGCATCCAGATCACTCGGGTCAGTGTTAAGAATTTCTTGATAGGCCTTCTTCGCGAGACTCCAATCCCCGGCATTGACCGCATCGACAGCGGCGTCAAATCGTGGATCAGCCGGCTCCTCAACTTCGACTTCTGCTGCCTCCTGGCCAGGACCCGCGGGTGTTGGACCGATTCCCTGCTGGGCAGCAAGTTCCAATAGTTTGTCGAATATTTGTTTGATCTGGTCTTTTGGGTACGCACCTTGGAACAGTGGAATCAATTGCCCCTTAATGACCGCAAAAACAGATGGAATTGACTGGACTTCTAGGGCCTGGGATATTGATGGTTCTGCATCTGCATCTACCTTGGCGACGAGTAGTTGTCCGGTGTAATCACGGGCAAGTTCTTCAAGGATTGGTGAGAGTTGTTTACATGGCTCGCACCAAGTCGCCCACACATCAAGAATGACCGGAATGCTTTGCGAGGCCTTCATTACCAGCGACTCAAACTGATCAGCGGTGACATTGATTACGGGTGAATCGCCCGTTGGTGCCGGTGCTTTCTCGGCACCCAATGAAGAAAGGTCAACTGCTCCTGCAAATGATGGGGTACTCATGACCCTATTGTGACTCATTGAGGTGCATCAATGCCATTGCGGATCAGGTCACACGCGTGATCTTCGCTCAAATCGCCCGACGCGCACCGGGCCGCCAAGTCTTCACTGGCCTCAGCCGCTATCGCCTTCTGGGCCAGGCTATTAATTACCCGAGCCAAAAGCGACTCTCGGATTCGACCGATTCGCTTGAGCTCAAGCAATCCGTTGTCGACTAAAAAGACATAATGCTCAGAAATTGCCTCTGCCAATTCCGTAAATCCCGACCCATCGATTGCGATGGTGGGAATCACAGGTGGCACCCAGCCAGGCTCATTGGCGGCCATAGCCAACATGGCACGCAGCTCGCGCACCGTTGAATCAACGCCCGGGCGATCTGCCTTATTCACGGCAAAAATATCTGCGATCTCCAAGATTCCAGCCTTGGCGGCTTGGATTCCATCGCCCGCCCCCGGTGCTGCCATGACAATAGAGGTGTCAGCCATTTTTGCAATTTCAATCTCAGATTGGCCGACCCCGACAGTTTCAATAATTATTACATCGAATCCAGCGGCTGAGATTACTTTTAGGACGCTGTAGATGCTTTCGCTGAGCCCGCCGAGATGCCCGCGCGTAGCGAGGGACCGGATGAAGACACCGGGATCTCGTGCGTGTTCTTGCATGCGAATCCGATCACCCAGTAGCGCACCCTTGCTAAAAGTGGATGACGGGTCCACGGCGAGCACCGCAACGCTCTCGCCGTTCGCTCGGAACTGGGAAATCAATGCTGATGTTGACGTTGATTTCCCTACCCCGGGTGGGCCGGTGAGGCCGACAATGTGGGCGGTCGGGGTTGGGATTGATCCGAGCAACTCAGCAGAGCCTGCACTAGCATTTTCTACGAGGGTGACCCGCTGCGCCAACTCTCGTATGTGCGCGCCAACCCCTTCACCCGAGTCCATGCCCCTAGAATATGGCTCCGGCGTTCCCGCGCTTCGTTGGACACGTATGAGCAATGCATCTCCTTGGCTCCCTCACTCACCGAATACGTACTCAGTAGATTACTGCCATGGGCAATGACACCGGACTTGAATGGGAAACTTTAATACTCGGGATTGATCACGTGGGCATAGCTGTCTCTGACCTTGACACTGGTAGAAATCTTTTTGAAGGGATCCTCGGCCTGCGTCAGCATCATGCCGAAATTAATGAAACCCAAGGTGTCAGCGAGTCAATGATCGCCTTCCCTGATCAGGGCGCAGAGATCCAACTTCTTGCCCCCCTCGGGCCAGATACGGCAATTGGGAAATTTCTGGCAACCCGTGGGCCCGGGATTCAACAACTCGCTCTGCGAGTGAGTGACGTTGAACTTGTGGCCGACCAGATCCGTGCCCAGGGAATTCGCATGCTCTACGACACTGCTCGAGTGGGCACCGCAGGCAGTTTGGTCAACTTTGCGCACCCGGCAGACTGCGGCGGAGTGCTGATTGAGTTTGTCCAACATGGCTGATTCGGACGTTCTGAGTAATCCAGTCGCCGCCCTCGCAATTGGGGCATTTGCGGCCCTCATTTTCATTGGCCTATTTCGTAAGGCACGCAAACTGTTCATTATCAGTGTGCTAGGCATCACAATCACCATAGGGTTTTTTATAGTCAAAATGGGTTCTTAGACACGTATATTAGGTTTAATGGGGCCATGCAAGAAATTCTTAATGCCATTGAGTCCCGCAGCGACCGGGCAGTGTTTGAAGCCCTGATCGTACCGACAACTTACCGCGCAGCAGTTATTCGCAAGGAAGATGTCGAAATGTTTGCCGGCATGGCATCAAAGGAAAAAGATCCGCGCCTCAGCATCAAAATTGATCAAGTGGCCATCCCTGAAATTGCTCCCGGTGAAGCACTCATCGCTGTCATGGCGTCAAGTATCAACTACAACACCGTGTGGACCAGCATCTTCGAACCCGTATCTACCTTTGGATTTCTCGCACGGTATGCCAAGGCGCATCCCGACGGAGTGCGACACGATCTCCCGCACCACGTGATTGGTTCGGATGCCTGCGGTGTGGTTCTTCGAGTCGGTGCGGGCGTAAATGCCTACGCACCTGGCGACCGCGTTGTCGCTCACTGTCTCAGTGTCGAACTCGAGTCACCTGCGGGTCACAACGACACAATGATGGATCCCGAACAACGGATCTGGGGGTTTGAAACAAACTTTGGCGGTCTGGCTGAACTTGCAATCGTGAAAGCTAATCAACTCATGCCCAAACCCGAGCATTTGACTTGGGAAGAGGCGGCAGTCCCCGGGCTGGTTAATTCAACCGCCTACCGTCAATTAGTCTCTCGCAACGGCGCCGACATGAAACAGGGGGATATCGTCCTAATCTGGGGGGCTTCAGGTGGACTTGGCTCCTACGCGACCCAGTATGCTCTCAACGGCGGCGCTATCCCCGTGTGTGTTGTTTCCAGTCCCGAAAAAGCCAAAATAGTGCGCGCGATGGGCGCCGAATTAGTAATCGATCGCAGTGCCGAGAATTACAAGTTTTGGAAAGATCCCACCACCCAAGATCCCAAAGAATGGCAGCGATTGGGCAAGAAAATTCGCGAGCTTACCGGCGGTGAAGATCCAGACATCGTGTTCGAGCATCCGGGGCGCGAAACATTTGGTGCCAGCGTATATGTCACCCGGCGTGGAGGGACCATTGTGACTTGCGCGTCCACATCTGGATTCATGCATGAATACGACAATAGATACCTTTGGATGAACCTGAAAAGAATCGTGGGAACCCACTTTGCCAACTACCGAGAAGCATTCGAAGCCAACCGCTTGATTGCAAAGGGGGTTATACATCCCACGCTCTCTAAAGTTTTCCCACTGGACCAGGCTGGCGATGCTGCCTACGAAGTCCACAGTAATTTGCACCAAGGAAAAGTTGGCGTTTTGACTTTGGCTCCGACTGAAGGACTGGGCGTGACCAATCACGAACTGAGAGCGAAAGTGCTGTCAAAACTCAATCGTTTTGAAACACGGTAGTTTCACGATAAGTCACTCCACCGTTCGCTGGGACCATCCCACCCGAGGGGCAGCGGCGCGCGCTGCGGAACCATCAATTCGGTGATTCGATTGAGTACCAAGTACACAAACCTCTCGCCCACCCACAGATGCTTCGCCTCGGGCACGGGCTCTAGGACAATGTCTCCAGCACTTGCAAATTTCTTGAAAGCCTCTTCTGGCCGAAGATAGTCGTCGAGCTCGGGAATGAGCGCATGTATTGGCATTCCAGTTCCATTCCAGTACTCAAGTTCACTCTCTGTGGTGTAGCGAAGAGGTGGCGAGAGCAGAATCACCCCCGCAATCCCCGTTGGGTCAAGATTTCGCAGAATCACATCGGTACCAAATGACCAACCCAGCACCCACACATTGGGGAGTTTTTGTTCACGCGCGAATTCAATTGCAGCGGCAAGATCTGCGCCCTCGCCCACGGAAGCATCGAATGCACCTTCACTGGCACCGAGTGCGCTACTCGTGCCACGCGTGTTGAATCGCAACACGGCAATATTGGCCATTGCCGGAAGACGCCAGGAAATTTTGCGCAGAATGTGGCTGTCCATCATTCCACCATGAGTGGGCAACGGATGAACACAAATAACTGTAGCCTCGGGACGCTCGGGTGTTGCCAACTCCCCAATCAATTTCAGTGAATCAGTTGTATGCAAATGAATAATTTCACGGGTCGCCGGCAGAACCGTATTGGGTGAAATAGTCGTCACGATCTTCTTCCAGGACCCCTAGTGCCGCGGTTTTTCCAGCACGGCGTGTGCCAATGACGACGTTCTTCAGCCCCCTGGGCCATGTCCGCGGGCCACGCAACTACGTGCGGCGTTGCTGGACGTATTTCATGGTCACATCCCGGACAACGATATGTCTTGGTCGCCGAGGACCCCGTTAATTTACGCACATTCCATTCGCCATCTGGATGGGACTCGGTTACTGTCTCTGCGCCAGAAGCAGGCCTCGGCTCACTGACCGCTCTCCGGTTCTTGCGGCCCACGTGGCTCACTCCCCTGCCTGCTCGTGCTTTCCTGTGGCCAGTACTTTCTGAAACCCCTCCCAACTTTACGCCCCACGAAGCCAGCCGTGACCAAGTGCTCCAATTCAGCCTGCGGGGCGAATCCTGGCTCGCGGAACTCCCGGTACAACGTATTGATGATTGCAAGCGAAACGTCAAGGCCCACAACGTCTAGTAACTCGAATGGGCCCATTGGGTAACCGCAACCGAGCTTCATTGCGGTGTCAATGTCTTCGATCGAGGCGTAATTTGCAGATGCCATGGCGATCGCATTATTGAGATAAGGAAAGAGCAGCGCGTTGACAATAAAACCCGCCCGGTCAGAACACTGCACCGGCTTCTTTCCTAATTGGTGTATCAAGTTCGTACAACGGATAACCACCTCAGAATCTGTAGCAACGGTGCTCACAATCTCCACAAGAGGCATGATCGGCGCCGGGTTGAAAAAGTGGATCCCGATGAATCGCTCCATTCGTGACGTGCTGGCGGCAATCTCGATTACAGATAAACTCGAAGTGGTCGTGGCAAAAATAACGTCCGCCGGAAGAAATTTATCGAGTTGCGAGAAGATTTCGCACTTAGGTCCTAATTCCTCAGCGATCGCTTCGATTACTAAATCTACCCGACCGACCAGGTCTTGAGCGCTCACACATGTCTGTACTCGTGCAAGATAATCGTCTTTTTGCTCCTGAGAAATTCGACCCTTTTCCACAAGTTTGGACCATGATTTTTCTAGTGACTCGCGTAATTGTGTGGATCGTTGCTCGCTCCTGGTGAGCGCGATTGCTGATACTCCACCGGCTGCCAGCACTGACACGATCCCGGTCGCCATGGTCCCCGAACCGATCACCGCGACCCGAGTGATGCCCGAATCCACACTCGACTCTATTGAGACTGGAGTGCGTGAATCCGCAACAACGGTGGGTATATTCGGTTCTGCATACGAATAGAATCCCTCACCGAACTTACGACCCAGTCTACCTGCAGCAACCAATTGTTTGAGCAAAGCGCTTGGTGCGTGCAGTCGATCACGACTCTGTCGATACATGGTGTCAAGAATCTGTAACGATGTATCTAACCCAATTAAATCCAGTAGCGCCAACGGACCCATGGGTAAACCACACCCGAATCTCATTGCGCTATCGATATCTTCTCGCGAGGCATACTTCTGTTCATACATTGCGACGGCCTGATTTAAGTACCCGAAGAGTAAAGAGTTGGCGATAAACCCTGCCCGGTCACTCACCAACACCGGTTCCTTACCCAAAGCACGAGCGAATTCCATACACGCATCGATTACTTCTTGATCAGTAGTAACCGTCCCAACGATTTCAATAAATTTTTGCACCATGGCGGGATTAAAAAAATGTAGCCCAATAACCCGACTGGGCCTACTGGTAACAACCGAAATCTCCGTTACTGATAGCGAAGATGTGTTGGTTGCCATAATCGCATCGGGGCCAAGAATCGAGTCTAGGTCCGCGAATAATTCTGATTTAGTCTGCAGATCTTCAGTGATTGCTTCGATCACCAGTTGGCATGAATCGAGCTCGGTGAGGTCGGTGGTCAATTCAATCCGGGACAGGATCGCCTCACCCTCACTTTTGGTAATCTTGGAACCTGCCACACCACGCCCAATAGAATTGGCGATCCGTAAATCTGCATAACTCGTATCTTTTTCACCTAGATCCACTCCGATCACCGAGTATCCCGAGCGGGCAATCACCTCCACAATTCCAGAGCCCATGGTTCCGAGTCCAACTACCCCAATCTTTACTAGTTCCACGCTAACCTCCGGTTCGTCTTCTTTGGTTAAAACAATCTCATACTTGGATCATCAAGGCCCTTTAATGCTTCGTAATCAACGGTTACGCAGGTAATTCCACGATCGTTGGCTAAAGTTTTTGCTTGCGGTTTTATTTCTTGTGCCGCGTAAACACCCGTAACGGGGGACAATAAAGGATCGCGATTCAATAACTCCAGGTATCGTGTGAGCTGCTCAACTCCGTCAATCTCGCCGCGTCGCTTCACTTCTACCGCGACCGTGCCACCGCCGGCGGCCTTGCACAACAGGTCTACCGGCCCAATCGCAGTTGGATACTCCCTGCGGACCAGAGTCAACCCATATCCCAAGGTGTCAAGATTCTCGGCGAGTAATTTCTGCAGATGCGATTCGACGCCATCTTTAATCACACCAGGATCAACGCCTAGTGCGTGATCGTAATCGGCATGGACTTCATGAATCATGATGGAAAGCGTCTCCCCAGCTTTATTCACCACTTCAAGCTCGGTCACACCAGCTACCGTTGATTCAGAAACGGAGCAAGGCGGACTCATCCAGTTCAATGGTTTATAAGAGCCCCCGTCGGAATGAATTAACACAGAGCCATCGGCTTTGAACATGAGTACCCGCGTCGCTCGGGGCAATTGCACCGAGAGCCTGCCTTGATACACAGCCGAACAATCAGCGATCATGATCCTCATACGTTCAGAATGTCCACTATTGAACTCATAATGTCTGTGGCATCAAAATCCTTCGGGGTAAAAGTCGCCGCTACCCCAATCGAGGCAAGCCACTCTGCGTCTTCGGGCGGAATGATTCCACCAATAATCACGGGGATATCCGTAGCTTTTACCCGGGCAAGGGAGTCAAGGATTTCCCCCACTAGGGTGCGATGCGAACCGGAGAGAATAGATATACCAATAACATCAACATCTTCGGCGACCGCAGCAGCCACTATTTCTCCTGATCCCAATCGAATACCTTGGTAAATAACTTCAAAACCGCAATCTTTGGCTCGAACGGCTATTTGCTCTGCGCCATTAGAGTGACCATCAAGACCAGGCTTCCCAATCAGAATTCTTGGGCGATGTCCAATTCGTGCAGCTAATTCATCTACTCGCGCTCGGACTGATTCGATTGCGGGCGTTCGGTGTGTGATCGAGTCCGCGACACCGGTGGGTGATCGATACTCGCCAAAATGTGATCGCATGATGGCAGACCATTCACCTGTGGTCACCCCGACCTTGGCCGCCGCGATGCTTGCCTCGACCACGCCTCGACCTCGCTGCACCGCTACATCCAGTTCAGCCAGAGCTCCCTCGACACCAGTGCGGTCACGTTCGGCCTTGAACGCTTGTACCTCTGCGATCCGACGCGTCTCCACTTCCGGATCCACCACCAAAATATTTGTGCTCTGAGACAAGGGGCTTGGCTCGGTGCTTTGATGAATGTTCACACCGACCACGGCCAGCTCGACTGATTCAATTTTAGAGCGCCTCTGTGCATGCGAGGCAACTAGCGCGCTTTTAAGATAGCCAGATTCAAGGGCTGCGATCGCGCCGCCCATGTCAATAATGCGGTCAAGTTCGGCCTCAATTTCACTTGTTAATTCACTCACTTTGGCCTCGATCACCGTCGAACCTTCAAAAATATCTTCGTATTCGAGTAGGTCCGACTCGAGTGCGAGTACCT